>CAXMRT010000273.1:0-25190 GCA_964196025.1 uncultured Gemmatimonadales bacterium
GCCGCAACTTGCGTGACAGATTCAGCGATCACGGGGTTGACCTTACCGGGCATGATTGACGAGCCTGGCTGTGTGGCTGGTACGATGATTTCAGAGAACCCGACTCTCGGTCCGCAACCGAGCCAGCGGATATCATTCGCAATTTTCATAAGAGAAACCGCTATGGTCTTGAGCGTACCGCTCGCCTCTACACACCCATCTTTTGCGGCTTGAGCTTCAAAATGATTGTCGGCTTCTCGGAATTTTTGTCCGAGTTCTTTGTTAAGATCCCGGATCACTTCCGCTGCGAATTTGGGGTGGGCGTTGATGCCTGTGCCAACTGCTGTTCCGCCGATCGCAAGTTCTTGGAGAGACGGCATGGTGCGATCCAGACGTTCCACGCTCTTGTGGATTTGCGCAGCATATCCACCGAACTCTTGTCCGAGGGTTACAGGGGTGGCGTCCTGAAGATGAGTGCGGCCAATTTTGTAGACTGTTTTGAATGAACGAGCTTTGGCGTCGAGCGAGCGTGCTAAATTGAGGAGGGCGGGGCGCAGGGTATTGCGAAGTTCCATGACAGCGGCGATGTGTATGGCTGTAGGGATTACGTCGTTACTTGACTGGCCGAAATTCACATCATCGTTAGGGTGAATACCGTTTTTGCGACCCGCTTTCTTTACGATTTTGGTGGCGAGTGTGGCGATCACTTCGTTGGCATTCATGTTGGTGGATGTACCGGATCCGGTTTGGAAAATATCGGCGACAAACTGATCGTCATGTTTGCCATCCCGTACTGCGCTGGCAGCCGTCTCGATGGCTTTTGCGGAAGTTGCAGGGATGAGCTTGAGTTTTTTGTTCGCTCGTGCCGTGGAAATCTTGAGGGAGCCGAGGGCGTGGATGAACGCGCGTGAAAAGCGGAGGTTGCTAATCGGGAAGTTTTCGACCGCCCGTTGGGTGGAGGCTCCATAAAGAGCGTCGGAAGGGATTTTCATTTCTCCCATCGAGTCGCTCGCGATCCGCCATGTCGATTTCCGTGTTTTCTTCTTTGCCACTGGTGTTCTCCTGAGTGCTGAGGTAATTAATTAATAAGGCTGCCCGTCAAGTCCTTGACGGAAGTGAATCCGTGTTTCGTCATGTAACTTTCAATACCTGCGAGGACCTCAAAAAAGGTGTTAGGGTTGTAGAAAGTTGCGGTGCCCACCGCGACAGCGGTCGCGCCCGCAATCATGAATTCAACGGCATCGTCTGCGCATTGGATGCCACCCATGCCGATGACGGGGATTGAGATGGCTTGTGACGCTTCGTAGACTTGCTTGACGGCGATCGGGTGGATGGCTGGACCTGTGAGGCCTCCAAATGTATTGGCGAGGACAGGTTTTCGCGTTTCGATGTCGATAGCCATAGCGGGGACGGAATTGATGAGCGATACAGCGTCCGCGCCCTGTTCTTCACAAATCCGAGCGAAAAGCCCGACGTCTGGGATGTTGGGGGCTAGTTTTGGGATGATCGGGAGATCGGTGTTCGCGCGGGCGATGCTTACCACTTTGGCGAGCATCTCAGGGTTTGTTCCGAAGGCATTACCACCGGATTTCACGTTTGGGCAGGACACGTTCAGCTCGAGTCCATCAACACCATCAATCTCGGATAGACGCTTCGCGACTTCGCCGTACTCTTCCAGCGTTTTCCCCCAGATATTGACGATGACGGGCACGCTATGCTCGTTAAGGAATGGGATGTATTTCTTTACGAAGCCTTCGACGCCTGGGCCGGGCAGGCCGATGGCGTTAATCATTCCACTTGCGGTCTCGACTGACCGAGGTGTTTGATTGCCGACTGTTTCGTTCATGCAGATGCCCTTGACCACGATTGCGCCGAGGGCGTTGATGTCGACCAGTTGGGCATATTCTGGGCCATACCCGAATGTGCCGGATGCCACTGTGACCGGATTTTTCATTGTGAGGGAACCGATTTGGACCTGCATGTCGAGTGAAGGGGGGTTACTCATGGGCCTCCCACACGATTTCGCGACTTTCGTAGACCGGACCTTCGGAACAGACGCGTGACCATCGCCATTCCTCTGGCGTTGCGGTAGGGTCTTTTACCTTTTGGACGCAGACTAGGCATGCGCCAATTCCACACCCCATATGTCGATCCATTGACAACCAGGCTGTCGTGTCGCTATCTAATGCGCGTTGCCACATCGCCTTTAACATTGGGTTGGGGCCGCAGGCATAAAAAGTAGGTTCTTTCGTTTTTTGTTTACCTGTATAGCCGCGTTCTTCGAGCCAAGGATCCATTAAGTCTGTTACGAACCCTTGAGTGCCGCGAGACCCGTCGACGGTTGCGATTTCCACGTTCCATCCAATTTTTTCGAATTCGTCGACGCATAGAATGTCTTCGGAGCTTCTGCCACCCATAAAGATCGTGCCGGTGGTATTGAGGCTTTCGGCTACCATATAGAGAGCAGCCATGCCGTAGCCGCCTGCGACAAGCATGGGATGGTCGACTGGGTGTAGGGGGAATCCTCGTCCAAGAGGGCCTAGGATGGATGTTTGGTCGCCTGGCTTTAGTTCAACCATTGCGCGTGTGCCGCGGCCGACAGGCTTGTACAGGATGGACAGGGTGGAGCCCTCCGTTTTGTACACGCTGAAGGGGCGTCGTAGAAGTCGATCTGCCCGCGTCGGGATATCGAAATGGATGAATTGACCGCCGAGTACGTGGGGTGCGGTGAGGGGTGCATCCATGGAGAGCAGTCGGTATTCACCATAGAGCACCGCGTGTTCGGTGATGGTGACAGGTTCCTGCTGGATGCCGGAGGTGTTGGGGGAAGGTGCTGGCTCAGCCATCGGACGTGAGTGTTGATTTGACCATATCGAGAAGCTCGATCACGTCAAACGGTTTGGTCATGTAGGCGACGGCGCCCATCTCCATTGCTCGGTCGGCAGTTTGCTCGGACTTATGAGCCGTCAACATGAGGACTGGCATCGCTGAGTATTTTTTCCGTGCGTAGTCCAGCATCTCAATGCCGTTGATGGGCTTCATTCGGACATCCGATATCATTAGATCGAAAGTCTCTTCAGCCAAATGCTCATGAGCCTCATCGCCGGTCAGGGCTGAGGTAACGCTGTAGCCTTCTGACCCCAGAAGGGTTTCTAAAGTGGTCAAAATGACCGGTTCATCGTCGACGATAAGTATTTTCGACATGATGCGGCCTCCATGTGTTCCAGCTGACTGACGGGCTGGGAACGCCCGGGTTCGGCTACTGTTGAGTCTTCGTTGCTCCCGATGCTTTAGATATACCCCACTGGCCGGAGACTGGCGAGTGTTTTGTCGGTTTCTGTGGATTATTGTATTGAGCTGCGTCGAAGTTAGATTTTGAGTTGATCCAATTGGCACCGAGCATTACAGTGTGGCCCTTGTAATACTATGACTCACGAACCGTATAAACGTATCTCTCCGGGCTATATGCTGCTGCTGATCCTCTCAACTTTCGGGATCGGCGTTGTCTATTATGGCGCAGCATTGTTTAGTAACCCTACTGAGCATATGCCGTTTGGCGACTACATTGTTTTCACCTCAGTTCTGGCGATCGTCATTGTTGGGGCCTATCAATTATTTTTTTGGGTCCAGAATAATAACTACTTCTTCGAAACTCGCTGTTTGGCGATTAAGGTCGACGACTATATTCCGTTTTGGCCGATTTGGATATGGCCCTATAGTTTTATCTACTATGTGATGATTGGGATGGTCGTCATTCAAATTAGTTCGCTTGAGGAGGGGCTCTATCACCTCTTCGGAGGGCTACTCGTTCTCTTGGCGCAGTGTGCATGTTTTATGGTGTACCCGTGCCGGGTACCCGCCAGCTATCGAGAGTATAAGGTGACCAATCTATCCACACGGTATTTACGGTTCGTGCAACGGCTTGATAACGGTCGCAATTGCTTTCCTAGCATGCACAATTCGGTGGCGACCTACGTTGGCCTCGTGCTGTTGCCTACGTTCGGGGTATGGAGTTACGTTTTTATCGGAATCATTGCGATCAGTTGTCTTTTCGTGAAGCAGCATCAAGTTCTCGATATCATCCCTGGAGTTCTTTTGGGGTGGGGGGTCTACGAATTGGTCCAGTTTTGTGGCTGATTCCGGCTGTTCTTGGCATTCGATTACGGTATAAGAGTAATGTCACACGCGATAATGCGCTGCGGCGCGAGGTAGGTAAAATGATACGGTGGCTGATGGTAGGGGTGATCGCGCTGGGGTTAACCTCGCGAGTATATGCGGAGCACTTGATCGTTCTCACCGACCACTCCAGTGTTTGGGCCGTTTCGGCTACTCGCTCGGGTGACTCAGTGACTTATAAGGATAAAGTCTCTGGCAAGTCGGTCACCGTGCCAGGGTCGACCGTCGACGCTATTGTCCCTCGAGCTGTTCGTGGTCAGAAATACTCACCTGCCAGCGTTGAGGCGGTTATCGAGCGCCTGAAGGAGTTGGAGAAGAAGCATGTAGCTATCACAAAAAGACTCACGGCCGTACGCAACGAGTGGTCTGCTCGATTATTTGTTGATCCAAAACTCGAAAAAAAGATCGAATCCGTTTTGACAACATTCCAGTCCAGTCAAAAAGATATGACCGCGTATAAGCAGGCTTTGTTTTCTATACAGATGATGCAGTACAAAGATGCTGCGGGCGCGTTTGAGGCCAAAGTGAAAGCTACTGTGCGTCAACTGCGCGACGCGCTACTAGGTGTGGATTTGGGCGCATTCGAGGATAGAGCTCTAGCCTCTCGATTCGAAAAAGACGCGTATAAAGCGTTTCGCGAAGAGGGTCGAGCCCTGTTGGAAAAGGAGATGCCGGAGGACATCCGTACGGATATTACTAAAATGTTAGACACGGCGCGCGCAACCATTTTGGGCCAGTACGTTCCGTATGGTATGACGTTGATGAAAAAAAGCCCGGGCCTTAACGCTTATCTGTACGGACGGACAATGCTGTTTTTAATGGATGCGGAGATCGCCGAAACCGATGCGGATCACGCGTTGATTAAGAAGGAGTTCGAGACGTTGAAGGTGGCGCTAAAGAAACGTATACCCGGAGCCGACTTTTCTTACAAGAATTTCGTCCTCGCTCCGAACGATATCAAATCTCTAAAGCGGACAGCCGATTTCTCTTCGATCAATGAAGTCGAGAACGTTACGGGGCTAGAACATGCTTATGTCGTTCCGAAGGTCGTCCCGCGTTACCTTGAGACAAAAAAGACCTTATCTTTTCCTGTGACCGTGATCATGGAGCGCTTGTTCTTTGAGAAATGGGAGTATAAGTCTTTTGTGGTTCTCTCGAAACACGGGAATCCAGTGATGCGTTTGGAATCAATTCCTGGTTTCGCCCTACGAAGCGGCCGAGCGGATGTCTCTCTGAAGTTTCGACTCGGTGGCATCCCTGATGGGGAGGCGTTGAAGGACGATGATGGGAATCGCCATATATTCATGGGCATTGCAGGGCGTAAAGTTCCTGTTCCTGGTAAACCTCAAACACGTTTTCAACCGATCAGTCTTGCGTGTAAGATTCCTGTCGGAAAACCGAAAAGTCAGGATGATGGTTCGGAATGACGGGTAGTCGCTGATTTTGTGACGATGTAAAGGAGGGTGAGATGAACGTGGTATATGCGAACGTGCTAGTCGTGCTGTTTTTTGGTGTCGCGTTGGCTGACCCGGCTCTGGGTAGCGACTGGAAGAGTTGGCGAGGGCCGGACCGGGAAGGGAAATCTCTCTCGACTGGATTATTGACCGATTGGGATTCGACAAAGCCTAAGTTAGTGTGGAACTCCAAAGGGGTGGGTAGTGGGTACTCCTCTGTTTCATTGAGCGCCACAACCATTTTCACAACGGGAAATTTCGATGGCGGCCAGGGGGTTGTTGCTGTTAAGCGTTCGAATGGGAAGCCGGAGTGGAAGCGATTACTGACGAGTGATAAGGCGGGGCTGAAGCATGGCTATCCAGGGGCACGAAGTACGCCGACGTTGGACGGGGATTTGCTTTACGTTGTGATGTCAGATGGGACCATTGCTTGTTTGAAACAGTCGGATGGTTCGCTTGTGTGGCAACGCAGCTCAAAAAAGGATTTCGCGGGAAAATCAATGTCCAATTGGGGGTTTGCAGAGTCTCCTCTGATCGACGGTGACTGGTTGATCTGTACGCCGGGTGGGGAATCGGCCGGACTTGTCGCTCTCGACAAAAAGTCCGGCAAAACGATTTGGCAGTCTGCTTCACCTAAGGGGGAAAACGGGAAAGACGGGACGGGCTATTCTTCCGTAGTGATCTCTAATGGCGGGGGTGTGAAGCAGTATATCACGCTGATGGGCCGAGGGGTTGTAGGCGTACGGGCCAAGGACGGTGAATTGCTTTGGAACTACAATCATGTCGCAAACAAGACCGCAAACATCTCGACGGTGGTGGTGGACGGGGACTATGTCTTCAGTTCTACTGGCTACGGAACCGGGTCGGGCTTGATCACGCTTAGCCGTTCTGGTGAGGGTGTCTCGGCTAAGGAAATCTATTTTCTTAAAGGAAACGTGCTGCAAAACCATCACGGTGGGTTTGTACTCTTGGATGGTTATCTTTACTTGGGTCATAAACACAATAGTGGGTTTCCGACCTGTGTGGAGATGAAGAGCGGGAAGATTATGTGGGGTGGGAAGTCCAACCGGGGGCCTGGTGAGGGTTCTGCGGCGGTTGCCTACGCGGACGGGAACCTGATCTTTCGGTATCAGAACGGCGTTATTGCCCTAATCGCAGCCTCTCCAAAAGCGTATAAACTGAAAGGCACGTTTACGCCTGTCTATGTAAAGGGGCCTAGCTGGTCTCACCCTGTCGTCGTCGATGGATTGATGTATCTGCGGGAACAGGATCAGCTCATGTGTTACGACCTTCGTAAATAGTTCTTATTGTTTTCTAGCTTTCTGCAATCTGCTTGACGCAGATGAGGCTTGCGATCATAGTTTTTGGCCTGAAAACGGCTATCGATCTCCGTGGTGGTAGGCTCGAGTCCGTACTGGAGTGTGGTGTATGAATATCTCTGTTGTTTCGACCCTGTCAGATGCTGGTTCTGATAGATTATGTGTGCTGCCTGTTTTTGATGATGTTTTGCAGAATGCGGTAGATGTCGCGGCGCCTCTCGGTTCCGAGTCCGCCCTGTTTGTTAAACTCGTTTCCAGTGGGGTTATCTCTGGAAAAGCCATTACGCATTATTTTATTCCTGCCGGTGAAACGGGTCAATCGGTATTGGTTCTGGCTCTTGGTGATCGGGCGAAGTTGGGTGCTGAGGTTGTCCGGCGCGCTATTGGAGCATCGATAGAAACGCTTCAGACCAACAAAGCATCATCGTTGGTTGTTTTGGCTGATGCGATCGCGGGATTTGTTCCAGCGGTCATTGATGGGGTGTCACTGGGGCAGTATCAGTTCCGGCGTTATAAGACTGACGACGATGAGCCCGTGTTGGTGACGGACGTTGCTATCGTACTCGCCGAGAGTGATGCGACGGTTGTGGACGCGCTCGAAGCGTCGGCGCTTGTATGCGCGAACTCAAACTGGGCGCGAGACTTGGCTAACACTCCAGGGGCTGACATGACTCCGACCATCTTGTCTGACATTTGTGATGAGCTTGCCAAAGAGCTGAGCTGCAAAATTGATGTTATTGATGAAGCTGGAATGCGTAAAAAAGGCATGAACGCGTTATTGGCCGTCTCACAGGGCAGTCCAGAACCGGCGCGCCTTATCGTGATGTCGTATGAAGGCAAGCCGGGCGGGAAGACGGTTGCGTTGGTTGGCAAAGGCATTTCGTTTGATACCGGTGGCATTAGTCTTAAACCGGGCACGAAAATGGAAGATATGAAATTTGATATGTGCGGTGCAGCCGCCGTTTTGGGGGCGTTTAAATCCATTTGCGAGCTTGCACCTGAGATCAACGTGGTTTGTGCCGTTCCATCTGCAGAGAATATGCCCGGAACAGGTGCGGTAAAACCCGGTGATATCGTCACAGCCTACAATGGCAAAACGATCGAGATCTATAATACGGATGCTGAAGGCCGCTTGGTTCTAGCCGACGCGCTCTCCTATGTGGTGGACACCTATAAACCGGATGTAATGGTTGATTTGGCGACCTTGACCGGCGCCTGTATCGTGGCTTTGGGTCATTATGCGGCAGCCGTGATGGGGACGAGTGATGACATTACTCTCGGTCTACAGGTTGCAGCTGATAAGACTGGGGAGCGGATCTGGCCGATGCCACTGTGGGATGATTTCAATGAGTTGATCAAGGGCCATGACGCGGATGTGTGCAATTTGCCCGAGGGGCGTCAGGCGGGGACCGTTACTGCAGGATGTTTTTTGAAACACTTTACGGGTGATACCCCCTGGGTTCACATGGATATTGCTGGGACTGCTTGGGGCCAACCTCATATTCCGTACTTGGATAACCGTTTAGCGACAGGGTTTGGCGTACGCCTCTTGACCGACTGGGTCTTGGGTATGTCGGGCTCGGACTAGGTCGTAGAACGTGATCGGGTCGATGACTGCAACTAAGCGTGCATCTGTGCAGACTTTGGGGTGTCGGCTAAATCAATCGGAAACGCTGATAGTTGAAGAGCGACTGCGCGACGATGGGTACACGATGGTTCCCTTTGGGCAACCCGCAGATTTGTGTGTGATTAACACGTGTACCGTCACGTCGCAGGCTGACACGAAAGCGCGTAACCTGATTCGGAAATTCGCCCGTCGAAACCCTGACGCCTACCTTGCCGTTGTAGGCTGTTATTCACAAATAGGGTATCAGGCCATTTCTGAAATCAAGGGCGTGGACCTTATCATCGGTACTCAGGAAAAGTTGAATGTGTTGGACTATGTCCGATTGGGCAGGAACGAATCGCCCCTAATTATCCGTGACCAAATTGTTCGGGATGATTTCTCGATAGTGGTGACGGGGGACTCCAGCTACGATTTGCGAGCGAATCTAAAGATTCAAGATGGCTGTGATTTTATGTGTAGCTTTTGCATCATCCCTTTTGCTCGTGGCCGTGGGCGTAGCCGAGAGATAGAGAATATTGTCGAAGAAGCCGAGAATCTGGTCAAGCGGGGTGTGAAAGAATTGATCCTGACGGGCGTGAATGTGGGCACGTACTCGTTTGAGGGATTGACTGTGATTGATGTGGTGAACCGGCTGAACGAGGTGAGCGGGTTGGAGCGTTTAAGGATTAGTAGCATAGAGCCGACAACGATTCCTGTGGCTCTATTTGATTTGATGACCGACCCGGACCACGTGTTGGTGCCGTACCTACACATCCCGTTGCAGTCGGGATCGGACAAGGTCTTGGGTGTTATGAAACGACGTTATAAGATTCGTGAGTATCTGGATTTTATTCAGCTAGCTTCAGAACGTGTTCCGGGCTTGTGTATAGGGACGGATATTTTGGTTGGTTCAGCGGGCGAGGATGAGTGCGCCTTCG
Organism: uncultured Gemmatimonadales bacterium; assembly: GCA_964196025.1. Classification (GTDB taxonomy): domain Bacteria; phylum Verrucomicrobiota; class Kiritimatiellia; order CAXMRT01; family CAXMRT01; genus CAXMRT01. The sequence goes on from CAXMRT010000273.1 coordinate 9,473, forward strand.
AGGAAACATGTGAGATCTTTCGTGAACAGCCGTTTGCGTACGCTCATGTATTCACTTATTCGGAGCGGGATGGAACCCCAGCCATTGCATACCCCGGCCAGGTGCCGGTTCGTGAACGCCAGCGTCGTAGCGCCGTTCTTCGGAAACTGAGCCAGGAAAAGCGTCAGTCCTATAGTCAGCAGCATCTAGGGAAGACTATGCCCGTATTGTTTGAAAACAAGAAAGACGGCTGGTGGCCGGGCTACACCGAGAATTTTATTCGCGTTGCGGTTCAGTCGGACGAGGATCTCGCTAATACGGTGCTTCGAACGACGTTGAAAGAGGTTGCTGGGGACTTCGTTGTTGGTGAATTAGAAAAGGCGTGTGTCAAATGACGACTTCATCGACACAGGCGACGCCTTCGCGCAATGAAGTTTGGCGTATGTTCGACCGCATTGCGCATCGTTATGATTTACTAAATCGACTGCTCTCCTTTGGGCGTGATGTCGCATGGCGAAAAGTGGTTGCTCAACGTCTGCCTGGTTCGGGTCCGTTACGGGTGCTGGACTTGGCAACGGGTACGGGTGATTTGTTGTTCGCGATGGTGGATGAGGGGCGAGTCGGTGTCGGGCGTGGCTTGGACCTGTCCGAGCAGATGTTGCAGCACGGCCAAGCTAAGCTTGAAGAGCGGGGCTTGTCTGAGTCTCTTACGATGGATGTGGGTGATGCGACTGATTTGAAAGAGCCGGACTCAACTTATGACGCGGTCACGATCGGTTTCGGTATCCGGAACGTCGTTGATGTTGACGCAGCACTCTCTGAGATGATGCGGGTGTTGAAGCCTGGTGGTCGGGTCTTGATTCTCGAGTCTTCGATTCCTGAAAACGCTTTCATGCGTGCCGGTTTCTTGTTCTATTTTCGGCATATACTTCCGTTGATAGGGGGGCTTATCTCAGGAGATAGTTCTGCGTACCGGTATCTGAATCAAACTACCGAAACGTTTGCGTATGGCGATGCCTTTGTCGCGCTGATGGTGAAGGCTGGGTTTGTGGACGCCTCCGTGAGACCGTTGACATTCGGAGTGGCCTCTCTGTATGAGGCAACTCGAAGAGGGGTAGCGAGTGAGTAAACCACGCCGATTAGCGGTTGTATTAGTGAGTGGTGGTCTCGATTCAGCGACCGTTTTGGCCATGGCTAGGGATCAAGGGTTTGACTGTTTCGCTTTGTCGTTCCGCTACGGGCAGCGGCATAGTCAAGAGTTGGCTGCTGCAGCGTCGGTTTGCAGCGCTCATGGGGTGAGTGGGCACACGGTGATGGATATCGACTTACGGGCATTTGGGGGATCGGCTTTGACGGCGGATATCGATGTCCCGAAGGATCGGAGTGGGGATGAAATGTCGGATGGAATCCCAATCACTTATGTGCCGGCGCGAAACACAATTTTTCTGTCGTTTGCTTTAGCCCAAGCGGAGGTGCTTGGTGCCAGTGATATTTTTATTGGTGTTAACGCTCTGGATTACAGTGGCTACCCTGACTGTCGGCCCGAGTACATCGCAGCTTTTCAATCGATGGCGAATGTCGCAACGAAAGCGGCGGTTGAAGGGGCGGATACCGTAAAGATCCACACTCCATTGATCGACTTGACCAAGGCGCAGATTATTCGGCAAGGGCTCGACTTGGGGGTGGATTACGGCCTGACCTTATCCTGTTATGATCCAGGGGCCGACTCACGGGCTTGCGGCCATTGCGATTCGTGCACATTGCGGCTCAAGGGGTTCTCCGAGGCCGGTGTCGACGATCCTTCAGACTACGTCACCTAGCCAAATTGTTACCGAAGTCCGAGCCGTTTGTGCGTTTGTATGCTGAGTTTCCATCTCGGATTTTCCAGACAATACCGAATCGCCGCCGCGTGGTTGGCCTCTGCGTTGGGGCCATCCATTGGCTGGATATAAAAGTGATCGAACGAAAGAGTTGTAAATGTGTTGGGGTCTTGGTCGGTTTGGGGATAGATCACTTTGAGTTCGTTTCCGCTCAGGCAGGTCAGTTCAGTGCCTGATTTCGGGCTCACGCATACCCAGTCTACTTCGGGGGGCGGAGGGAGAGTTCCGTTTGTTTCAAGCGCCACCCGCATCCCTGTAGCGTGAAGGGCATCAATCAGGGCGGTATCCATTTGTAGAAGTGGCTCTCCGCCCGTACAGACGACTAGTTTGTTTTCTAGACCGCCGGTCCATGTTGAATCGATTGCCGTGGCGAGTGCCGCAGCCGTATCGAAACGCCCGCCGCCTTGCCCATCGGTCCCGACAAAGTCAGTGTCACAAAACTGGCAGATGGCAGATGAGCGGTCGGCTTCGAGTCCCGACCACAGATTGCAACCGGTGAAGCGACAAAAGACGGCCGGCATTCCGGTTTGGGCGCCTTCGCCTTGTATCGTGTAGATGATTTCTTTTACATGATACATATCGTTACACGGGTTCCGGAGCGGTCTTACAGGCTGGCGACAAATTCTTTCAATCGAGCCATCGCGGTCTTTATCTGCTCAATATCAGTTGCGTAGCTGCAGCGTAGGTAACCTTCACCCGAGTCGCCGAAAGCGGTGCCTGGGACGCACGCGACGTCTTTCTCGTCGATAAATTTGAGGGCGAAGTCTTTCGACGACAGCCCATATTGGCTGATATTTGGAAACACATAAAAGGCGCCACGCGGTTTGTGGCAGGGGATGCCTATGTCGCTCAGGGCTGAATGGATGTAGTTACGGCGTTGTTTGTAGGCTTGTTTCATGGGCGCCACATCCTGATCAGGTTGCGTGAGTGCTTCGTAGGCTGCCTCCTGGCTAAGAATGGGTGCGCAGAGCATGGTGTATTGATGGATTTTCATCATGGCTTCCGTTAATTCTGGCGGTGCACATGCGTAACCTGCTCGATACCCCGTCATAGCCCAGCCTTTTGAAAACCCGTGTAAGAAGATAGTGCGTTCCTTCATGCCAGGGAGGGATGCGATGCTTATGTGTTCGCCCTCATAGGTTAGTTCGGCATAAATTTCGTCTGAAATGACAACCAGATCGTGTTCAACAGCGAAGGCCGCGATCCCTTCGAGGTCGTCGCGGGTGAGGGTGGCGCCGGTTGGGTTTGTTGGAAAGTTCAGTAACAGGACGCGTGATCGGTCTGTCACATACTCTTCAAGCATCTCTCGTGTTAATCGAAATTCGTTTTCGCCAGTTGTGGGGACAGCCACAGGGACCCCGTGGGCGAATTGGACAACGGGGCCGTACGACACGTAGCACGGCTCATGATAAAGAACTTCATCGCCCGGATTTACCGTAGCGCGAATTGCCAGATCCAGCGCTTCGCTGACACCGACTGTGACGAGTATTTCGTTGTCTGGGCTATATGTTACATCGAAGATGCGTTCTACGTATGCGGAGATTGCTTTGCGAAGTTTGGGAGTTCCAAGATTGGAGGTGTATGATGTGGCGCCGCGTTCCAGTGCGTAGATAGATGCCTCACGGATATGCCATGGCGCAACGAAGTCGGGTTCGCCGATGCTAAGGCTAATGATATCGGGTCGGGAGGCGACGATATCGAAAAAGTCCCTTATTCCAGAGCGGGGGACTTCGTTCAGATAGCGCGCGATTTTGTCACGGGGAGACTTTGAGTCTTTCATCCTCTTCCTCGCTGTTCATCATGACGCCTTGTTCTTTGTAGGTCTTTAGGGTGAAATGTGTGGCCGTTGATAAAATACCGTCGATAGTGGCCAATTTGTCGGAGACGAAGCCGGCGACGTCTTTCAGGTTACTGCCGGAGACAAAAACGAGGAGGTCGTAGCCGCCAGACATGAGATAGACCGAGGTCACCTCTGGGAATCGACTGATACGTTTGGCGATCGTGTTGAAACCACCTTCGCGTTCCGGTGTGGTCCGTACCTCGATGACTGCATCAACATCGTTGAGCTCGAGCAGGTCCCGGTTCACGATCGTCTGATATCCGCGAATAACACCGGATTTCTCGTACGCTTCTATCTGGGCTTTAACCTCGGCTTCTGGCCTATCCAGCATCTTGGCCAAATTTTCAGGGGTCTCGAGCGCATTATTTTTCAAGATATTTAGTAGATCGTCCATCGTGTCTCCAAATGATCGTTTTTTCTCAGAAAAGCGCCTATTATTAGCATTTCGAAGGGATTAGCACAATGTTTCTCGGGGCTGAACAGGCTTTTTCTTGAATACATTGCCTGACTAGGTATATAGTGCCTAGTGAAGCGAGGTATAAAAAAAGGGGATAGACATGGGGTTTGATAAAGATCTAGTGAGAAGTATGGCAGAACCGATTGTGCTGCACTTGGTCATGGAGCGGCCTATGTATGGTTACGAAATCATCAAGTTGGTAAATGTGCGTACGGATGGCGCGTTCGAGTGGAAAGAGGGTACCTTATACCCTTGCTTGCACCGCCTTGAAGATGCGGGGCTGATTAGTAGTTCCTGGCAAACGTCCGATAGTGGACGGCGGCGCAAATACTACACCATCTCTCGTAAGGGGATGAGCCAGTTGGATGAAAAAGTCGCGGAATGGGACAGTTTCTCTAGTGCGGTGAAGACATTGATGGGAACTCGTCAATCGGCCTAGACATGTCGGAACCACTTGATATAGAAGCCGTTTTAGACCGGTTAGCTGCGGGCTTGTGTGATGATCCCGAGCTCATGCTAGATGTGCGTGCAGAGCTTGCCAGCCACTTCGAAGAAGCCTTGGACGAATACGCATCTGAAGGTCTGTCATACGAAGAGAGTGTTGGCAGGGTGCTGGAGTCTTTTGGTCCGATCGCAGAGGTTGCTGACGGGTTGGTCCTTGCGAACAAGAAGAGGGTTGGATCTCGTGGCATGGTTCGCTTGATTGCTCAGCGATTGCTCGTGCCGGTTGCTGCATGCATTGCATTAGTGTCTGGTTGGCATGCTTGGTCGAGAGTCACCCACCTCGTATCCTCCTATCATTACGTTCAGTCCGAACTGCCTCCTCACCCTTTATCGCCTCAACTCTGGTCACCTTCATCGAAGATGATCGCTGACGATCCCGTGTCCCGTTTGACTGAGGAGCAGGCATTCTTTTTCGTCGGAGACCCCACGCGTTCGTCCTTGGCTCAGCAACAGCGTGCGATCTGGGAGCAGTCTTCGGATAACCGCGTCTTTATGGGTAATTATGTCTCTGTCCTGCTCAAGGAGGCCCCGCGGACAGGACTCGGGGGATATGAAGCTGAGTTGAAATTAGTTAGTGCTCATGAACCTGAAAACGCACGTTTTTATTATCTGATTGCAGGCATGTACTGTGCACGCGCGTCAGAAACTACGGGCTCAGACCGGCGCGCCCTATTTGAACGTGGCTTTGATTTTTATGATCAAGGACATGCGGCTGGATACTTTCGTCGTTACGCTATGGATATGGCAGATGTTCAACTGGAGGTCTTGGGGCCAGTTCGGCGCATTGAGGACCAGTTGGACCGTTACAAACAGGTCGCCTTACGTCCGACGCTTGATAGTGTTGTGTTGTCGGGTCTGATTTCAGCCAGCGCCGAGTATGGCAGGCTGTTGTGTGAGGCTGGCCGGCTGGATAGGGCGCGCGAGGTGATGGGTGGTTGGCAAGATCTGATTGTCGCGTACAGTAGGGATGTTGTGATGTTGGATGATGTATCGGTGTTAAAAGTGCTGTCTAGACGGGCGCAAGCAGATCTTCTTCCGGTGTATAATGATTTTGAACTTTTCGACGATGCGAGTTTGCTAAACGAACAGACCGCATTGATCGGAGCACTTTCCTTCGACGTGTTTCAGCCACCGTCTGATTATATCGCTCGATTTGGTGGTGAAATTGAATCGAGAGGCACCTTGTTCTCGATGCTATTGGCTCCGATGGTGTCCAAGACGCCTTATCCAGGGATCCTTGAACACGGTCGTCAAGCGGAGCATATGTTTGTTCGCCAACTCGGTGTCGTTATCGTGTTGGGGGTGTTGATGGTCCTGATGGTCGTGGGTATTATCTCGGCTCTTCGGTGGAGAGGGTTTGTCCGCCGGTCGTCTGTGCCGAATTTGTTATTGCCGACCTTGGGTCAGTTTGGGGTTTGGTTTGGTTTGGGTGTTGTGATGCCACTATTGGTTGCCTGGGGTTATGCCCAGAGTCGGTTCTCCTCTGGTGAATTTAGCGTTTTATTTGTGCGGGAGCGGCTAGTTTTTGAGTTAGCGCTATTTTGTTCGGTGGTTGTGCTTGCGGTTGTCTGGGTCTCGGATTGGGGTATTCGTCGCCGTTGTCGTGAACTGCGAATCGAGGTGCCTGCTGAAGGACTCAGTCGTTTCGCGGGAGTGGTTGCGGTGACACTATTAGCGTTGGTTGGAGGCGGTTTGATTCTCAGCTCTCCCGACGGTGTCATTGCAAGCCTGTATTATTTAGGGAGTTGGTTGGCGGTTGGCGTGCTGGGTTGTTGGGTATTGGTACGATTATTTCGTTCTTTGGTAGCATCTTCTCGTTGGGGCGCGTATTACTCGGCGGCGGCTCGTACGACGATCCCTTTGTACGCAGTCGCGATTATGGTTTTGGGTGGTGCGGTGGTACCAGTGTTGGAACGTTTGGAACTTTCGCATTTACAGCACGAAGAGCCCTTGAATGAATCACGAGCAGGGGGCTTTGTGAATATGGAAACGGCGCGGCTGATGGGAATGCGGCGTCACTTGCACAGTGAACTAAAAATAATTTTTTCGAAAGAGAATCACAATGGCTCAGGGTCCTGAAGAAAATCCAACGCTAGAAGGCGTTCGTCTTGTTTTGCTTAGTCCTCTTTACGGAGGGAATGTCGGGTCCGTTTGTCGGGCGATGGCGAATATGGGGTTGTCGGACCTTGTCATTGCCGCCCCTCGGGAATTGGATATGGATGAAGCCGCTCGAATGTCCTGTTCTGCGAAGCCGATTCTCCAGTCGATACGATATGTTGACTCGATAGCGGAGGCTGTGGCTGATTGCGGGGTTGTTGTGGGAACGACGGCACGTCTTGGTCTGTACCGTCAGCATGCTCAAACACCGCGGGAGCTCGCTCCACGAATAGTGAACGCTCTGGACTCCGGCAAGGTCGCGATTATTTTCGGACCTGAAGATAACGGGTTGCAAAACGAGGACTTGGAATGTTGCACCGACTTGCTTCGAATTCCCACCACCGATAGTTATTCTTCGCTTAACATCTCGCAGGCGGTGTTGTTGTGCTGTTACGAGCTGTATGTCTGCAAGGGGGCGTATACCCATATAGGCGAGAAGTCGGAAGAGGCCCTTGGCGCGTCGCGGAAACGGCTTTTTGAGATGTGGGAAAAAATGCTTCTCGACATCGGATTTATGGACGAAGAGAAGTCTCAGCATATGATGTTGGGTGTTCGACGGATTTTTTCGAGAGGCAGCTTGTCTGAGGATGACGTGGCTATTTTGATGGGGGTCGCTCGCCAGGCGATCTGGAGCGCGGCCAACCAGCCTGCAAAACAGCAGGAGTGTCAATGAGCGAGAGTGGGACAATCGGTGTTGGCTTACAAGGCGTTCTTCAGAAAGTTGATGCTCTAACTGGGGACCAAGTCGGCTATCTCGTTGCACAGCGTCACGATTCCGATGCGGGGATAACTCAAACGGTTGTTCTTGAAGGGTTGCTGAAGGAGGACGAGTACCTGCAGGCGCTAGGCGCGGTTTTGAATCTCCCTTATGAACGTCTGGGTGACGAGACTATTGAGAAGGCGTGTCTAGATAGGATTCCGACCAAAGCTGTTTTTCAATACGACGTGATACCTGTGCGTGACGAGGATGGCGTACTGGTGGTGGCGGTTAATGATCCGTTCGTGCCGGGCCTGACTGATGCGCTGCGTCTGGCGTCAGGAGGGCGGGTGCGTTTGGTGCTGAGCCCAGGTCGGGACATTGCTGAGGCAGCAAAAAAGTTTTATGGAGTGGGTGCTGACACGCTTGAGCGTATGATTGCGGACGATGATCGTATCGACGTGGATGAAGCCGACTTGCTGGCGAAGACCGATATTAGTGATCTTGATCAAGATGCATCCATTGTAAAATTTGTTAATCAGGTAATATGGGAAGCTTATCAGGAACGTGCGACGGATATTCACCTCGAACCGATGGAGGAGGAGCTGCGGGTTCGTTATCGGGTTGACGGCCGGTTGAACGAGACACCATTGCCTGCGCAGTTAGTGCGATTTCAAGCGGCCATTATTTCTCGTATCAAAGTGATGTCGAACATGGATATTGCAGAAAAGCGTTTGCCTCAAGATGGCCGCATCGGGTTGCGAATGAATGGTGAAGATCTCGACGTTCGCGTTTCGACGATGCCGACAACGTATGGCGAGAGTGTTAGTTTGCGATTGTTGATGCGCGGCGGCGAAATGATCAATCTCTCTGATCTCGGAATGATCAGGAAAGATATGGATACGATCACGGCTCTGATTCACCGGCCGAACGGTATTATTCTAGTGACGGGACCCACGGGGTCCGGAAAGTCGACGTCGCTCTATGCGTATCTGGGCGAGATTAACTCTGTTGATATTCGGATACTGACGGTAGAGGATCCGATCGAGTATGAAATGACTGGAGTGAACCAGATTAGTGTCCGGTCGGACATCGGGTTAACCTTTTCAACCGCTTTGCGTCACATTTTGCGTCAAGATCCAGATGTTATCATGATTGGTGAAATTCGGGATTTTGAGACTGCCGAGATCGCTATTCGTGCGTCGCTTACCGGGCATTTGGTCTTCAGTACCTTGCATACGAATGATGCGGCGGGTGCGGTCACACGTCTTATAGATATGGGGGTGGAACCTTTCTTGGTTGCCTCGTCAGTGAAGGCGGTTGTTGCACAGCGTCTGGTTCGTAAAGTGTGTGCGGATTGTCGGCGTGCCTACGCGCCAGACATGAACTTCCTTCAAGGCCTTGATTTTCCTCTGCATCGTTTGTTGAGCGAAAAGATGTATGAAACCGTTGGCTGTGAGGTGTGTCGTCAGACGGGTTTTAGAGGTCGAATTGGACTATACGAGGTGTTGCCTATTACCGAACAGGTCGAGACTTTGATCGTGAGTCGAAGCGCCTCCAGCGATATTAAGGCCGTAGCCGTTTCACAGGGAATGCGTACCCTTCGGCAGGATGGTTGGGACAAGATGTTTGCGGGCATGACTACCCTTGAGGAAGTGCTTCGTGCCTCCGAAGAATCGGAGCAGGGGAGCTAAGTATGCCGACTTTCGACTATACCGGTAGAACGCGAAAAGGTGATCGGATCTCGGGATCAATCTCTGCCGTAAGTCGACAAATGGCGCTATCGCAGATTGATAAGCTCGGTCACTTGCCTGTTTCTGTGAATCAGGTCGGTGGCGGATCTGGAGAAGAAACCGTTGCGGCCTTTACTCCCTTTAAAGCGCGTAAGATGCGTACGCGTGAGCTTTTGCAGTTTACGACAGAGTTAAGCGATCTACTAGCCTCAGGGATGCAGCTTGGGCAAGCTCTAGGAGTTTTGGCTGGCCGTAAAACGGGAAAGGCTGGCGATGATATCATCGCGGCGATGAGAGATTCAATCGTTCAGGGGGCGAGTTTGTCGGATGCAATGGAAGAACACCCACGCTCGTTTCCGGGCCTATACACGAGTTTGATCCGTGCGGGTGAGTCCAGTGGGGCATTGCCTGAGGTGCTCATGCGCTTGGTGGATCATTACGAACGCATTCAAGGTGTTAAGGATCAGGTGTTGATGGCGATGGTGTATCCGATGTTTGTGATGTTTATGGGAGGTGTGATCATCGTTTTCCTCATGACGTCTATTATTCCTCAGTTCGCCGAGATTTTCGATGAGCTTGGATCTACCTTGCCGCTTCCGACGCGGATATTACGACTGATAAGCGAGTCGTTCGTCCTGTATGGCTGGGTGGGTGCCTTGATACTGATCGCGGGAACGGTTGCGTTCTTGAAGTACATTCGCACGGAATCTGGACGATTTAAGTGGCACAGCCTCTTGTTGCGTACGCCGGTGCTTAGAAATATTGTAGCGGCAAGCTCCTTTGCTCAGTTCTCACGGATTTTTGGCACCCTGTTGTCCAATGGCGTTCATGCCTTGCCGGCGTTGAGAATTGTTGAGACGACGATTGAAAATGTTGTCATCGTGAGGGAGATCAAGCGTGCGCGAGAGCAGGTTACCGATGGCTCTTCGATCGCGGGTCCACTCGCGGAGGGCGGGGTGTTCCCGCCTTTGCTCACGGATATGTTGTCCGTTGGTGAGCAAACGGGGAATATTGCAAACTCGTTGACCCATATTTCAAAGCGATATGAGTCAGACCTTGATCGAAGTATTAAGTTGTTCACGACGATTCTTGAGCCTGTGTTTTTGCTTTGGATTGCGGTGATCGTTGGGTTTGTTGCGTATAGTATTTTTTCGGCTGTTCAGGAAATGACCAACGGCCTAGGTGCATAAAATAAAGGAGTAAAGTATGAAGCAGGCACGTATGAGAGTTTTGGATGTTGGCAAGCGGTCAGGGTTTACCTTTATCGAAATCATGCTGGTGGTTGCGATGATCGCGATTCTGGCAGGGGTTGTAGCGGTGTCGACCAAAGGTAAAACAGAAAAGGCTCGTGTGGCTGCGGCGAAGACAGAGCTCAATGCAATCACAGCTGCTCTCGATACTTATGAGATCGATTTGGGTGATTATCCACCGACCTTAGAAGGCTTAATTACTAGCACTGGTGACGAGGCTTGGGATGGCCCTTACCTGAAGAAGATGCCGACGGATCCTTGGCAGCAGCCGTATAACTATTCGCTTTCGGGTGGAGACTACACGGTATCTTCAAGTGGAAAAGACAAAGCGTCTGGTAGTGAAGATGACGTGACGCTCTGACTAGATAGACGAGTGGAGGCTATCGCATGATTAGAGGATACAACACGAATGCCGGATGGTGCTGCAGGGGCTTTACGTTCCTGGAGATCATGTTGGTGATTGTGATTGTTGCGATCCTGAGTGCGGTGGTGATCCCGAACATGGCCAAGTCGATAAAGGGCAACCGGCTGCGGTCTGCTTCGCGAACCGTGATTTCTTCGGGTAAGTATGCGCGATCGCTAGCGGTCATGCGTCAGAAGGAAATGGTTTTGACCTTTGATCTCGATGAAAATCGGGTGCTGACCCACGGGTTTTCGATGGGCGGTGGGGAGGAGGCTGTTGGCGATGAGTTTGTAGACGGGGACTCGCTACCGGCGCCTGACGTGTTTATCGAGGGTGAGGAGGCTGCTCCCGCGATTCAATTCGCGCCCTCGGAGCTCGAGCGTGATCTGGACAAGGTTTCGGTCGAACTCGTGCGCTTGGGCGACGGCTCGGAGATTTCCGCGGGTGAGTGCCACGTCCTGTACTATCCTAATGGGCGTTGTGATGCGTATGAGGTTCTCTTGCGGGACAAAAGTGGGTTGGCTATGCATATCCAGGTAGATCCTCTCTCCGGCGTGGAATCTCGGAGGTTAGGGGAGTGACCCGTCAACGAAATATAGCCGTTCAAAAGCGCGCGGGCATTACCTTGCTCGAGGTGCTTTTGGCGCTCGCGATATTGTCGATTACCGTCATTAGTATGATGCAGGCTGCAACTCGTTGTCTCGCGGTAACTAAAAAGTCTAAGCACTTTGATGCGGCGAGGCAGACGATGGACGCTGGCATGTTGAATAACCCGTTGATTGCGACCAATGATGTGGCTGAGCTCGATGTTCGTCCCGTCGAATATGAACGAGACGGTTATCGCTTTAGTCGGACGCTGGCAGCGTTAGAAGAGGATGAGGATATGTTTGTCGTCACCTCTCGGGTGACATGGCGAGAACGCGGCAAGGATCGTTTTTTGGATGTTTCAGGATATTTGTATACGACCAATCACCCCTAATGACTAATACGACCTATAGACGAATTTCGGGCTTCACACTGCTTGAGATGTTAATCGCGATCGCGATATTGTCGATTGTCATGACAATGACCATGACGGCCTTTTCTTCTGTCTCTCGCGCTTGGAAAAAGGGGAACCGTTTGTCGACAACCAGTAGTCATGCCGAATTCCTGATGGAACAGCTAGTGAGTGGGTTGCGATCGTCCTACTTTCCGGATTCCTCGCGTCACGGCGGTTTGTATGGGTTTTGGTTAGATGATGATGGGGACGGATCTAGCGCTCAGGACACTATGTCGTGGGTGAAAATGGGTTACGACTTGACGACGGCAGACAATCAAGAAGTGCGTGGTCCGCATCGCATCTTTTTTCAGATGGATCGCATCCCGGGCGAATACGAAGAGGGTATCGGGGTGAAAGTGTGGCAGGTCTATGGGAAAGACGAGGATTTTGATTACGAAGATCTGGAGACCTCTATTCTTTCTGATTATGTTGTGGGATTTAACTGCAGGGTGTCTACCAACTTAACCGAAGACGGTTGGGAGTGGTTGGATGAGTGGGAGGACGAACAAACTAATATGTTGCCTGCTGCAGTAGAGTTGACGTTGTATATGAAACCTGCTGAAAAGCTAGATAGACCTATTGAGGTCAAACGACTGGTAGAGATCCCTGTCGCACACCTTTCTTGGAGTGGTCGAACCCAGCGGCCTACCAGCCGTCAGCGTCCTGGTGCGGCACGAGATGCACGGGGTCAACCAACCCCAGTCGCAGGAGGTGTGAGGGGCGATGCTCCGTCGAGCACTCCGCGGGGTCGGAATAGGTCGCGGGCATCGACTGACCGCCGAGGAAATCGATCTGGTCGCAGTACGGAACGCAATGAGTCGAGACGGCCTAGTGTTCCGCCTAGTAATTTCGTGCGGCCCAGTACGCCCACGTTTCCTCCGATACCGGGCAAGCGCTGATGCACCGCCCATCGACCAATCTGAGTAGGCAGGACGGAGCTGCGTTAATTGTGGCCATGTGGGTGGTGGCCCTTATGGCAATTATGGTCTCGTCGTTTGCATTTGATATGCACGTTGAGGCAAAAGTTCTTTCTTATTATAAAAAGCGTATGCAGGCCACGCATTTGGCCAAAGCGGGTGTAGAGCGTGCGCGGATGCTGTTGATTAAGAGTGTTGAGCTGAAGGATCAGCTGAGTGGCCTAGAGGACCCTAGCGAGCACGAGGATTCGGCGACGAGTTGGTTTGATTCCGCAAAAGGTCTCTCGGAAGGCGTTCCTGTAATGGCGGCGATCTCCATTCTCGGTCGCGGGGAGGTTGTTTTGACGATTATCCCTGAAGAGGCTCGACGGAATGTCAACCGGCTTACGGAGGAGGATTGGGAGCGGATATTTGAGGTCACCGCTATTCCTGAAGAAGAGTGGGAAGTGATGATTGATTCTTATTTGGATTGGATTGATGCCGATGAGACAGATCGCTTGTCGGGGGCGGAGTCAGAGTATTACGAGGAGCTGGAACCATCCTATGTATCGAAAAATGCCGCGCTGGATACCGTCGACGAATTACTGTTGGTGCGAGGTTTTACGCGCGGCATTTTGTATGGGCTGCCGCCGGAAGATCAAGAGGATGCCGAAGACTGGATTCCGCCACTTGTGCCGATGCATGAATTACTCACCGTCTATGGAGATCCTCAAGGACGCGTGAATGTGAATGCCGCATCCCTTGAAGTGTTGATGACGCTCCCTGGTATGGATGACTTGATGGCGACGGAAATCATTTCCGAGCGAAACGGGGAGTTTTTGGGGGACATTGAGCAGCCAGAGGCAGAAGATACGTCATTCGAGTCTGTTGCGGACTTTAATTCCCGGTTTCCGGAAATAGGACAGGCGGTTTCGGGCAAGATCACCACCTCGGCAAGTTTGTATCGAATTGTTTCTGTTGGCCGTTTGAAGGGTGTAGAGCATACAGTTTCATGTATTGTGTCGTTTAGTAAGGGTGAAATGGAAATTTTGCGCTGGAGTGAGTCGGATGTCCTTTAGGGTGTCTACCATGTGTGGAAGAATTAATTATTATGGCTACTGATAGTTCAACAGGCGTCCTGTGGCGCGATGAATCGTGGCGGTGGATCACTCTCCGGTCGGCGAAGGCCGGTACTGAGTCGGTGGATTCTGGCGCGATGGATCTGTCTGTTTCGGGCGAGGGCGACCGTCTTCCGCTCGTTGACCATTTGAAGCGTTTCAGTAAAGACGTAGGGCGGAAATTGTCCAAGAACATGTCCGTTGCTGTCGACGGATCTCAGGCATTGATGCGCGTTGTGAGTCTGCCGGATGTGAGTGCAGGCGAAATGACGGATATGGCGGCGTTGCAGCTCGATAAGTTTCTGCCCTTTCCGATTGAGACCCAGTCGGTGTCCTACGAGATTCTCGGTGTAAAGGATGGCATGTGTCGGGTCTTGATTGCGGCTATCAATAGGCAGCTGATCGAAGAGCTGGGGTTCGCCTGCCGTGAAGCTCATATAAAACTGTCGAGAGTGGATCTCGATACCGTCGCTTGGTGGCGGCAGGTGGCTGATGCCGAGCAAGAAGAGTCGGCGGGTATACATGTCTATATAATAGCCGAAACGGGCCACGCGCATCTCATTATTACAAAAGACGGGATGCCCACGACGTTTCTTGCCATGCCGACATTTGGCTTGTCGGAGGATGTTGTGGTGACAGAGTTGGTCTCTGAGTTGCGATTTCAATTAGCCGCATTCGATAACCGTGACGACGAAATAGCGGAGTGGGCGGCATCTGTTTGGGTTGAGGGTGGCGATACCTCTGAGCTAGCCTCCGGGCTCAAACGTGACTTAGGGGTAGATGTTTCTTCACACGAGCTCCCTGATCTTGCATCGGTAGAACGCGGCGTCGCTGAGCGTGCGATAAGCTTGAAAGGATCGGGGTTGGATCTATCTCTGGAAGAGTGGCAAATTGCTGCGGTCACGCGGAAGACGCGCATCCGGATGGCGAAAACGGCAGTGACTCTCTTGTGTTTGTGGGGATTAGCGTTGGGCGGGATGCGTGCAGTACTGGCATGGGAGCAGGAGAAGTTTCGTGTGATAGATGAACAGAAGGTGGCGCTCGAGCCTGCACGGAAAGATGCACGTTCGCTCAAGCGTCGGATTGCGACACTGACTGCGTACCATGACAAGGATCGTTCAGCTGTGGAGTGTTTGCGTCTGATCAGTATGAACCTTCCAGAGGGACTTGACCTCAAAGGGTTCACTTATACAAAGGATAAAGCCGTGGTTTTGTCTGGTCAGGCATCGAACGCGAACGCGATCCTTGCGTTCCATAAGGCGATGACTAAGCAAACGATGTTTAAACAAGTCGAGCTTCCCAACTATGGCTCGAGCCGTGGTGGTCTTCTGACGTTCTCTATCTCTTTATTACTAGAGGAGGACTCAAAATGAGGGTCACTCGTCGCGAAGCTGTTATGGGGTGGTCCACCGGATTGATTCTTATGTCGGGCGCGACTTTTCTGATTGTCGGCCCGTGGTATACCGAATGGAAGGGGTTGTTGGGCAGTCGAGTCGAGACGCAGAACGAGCTTCTTGATCGGCAGGCTGATGCAGACTCCATTCCTGTTTTACGGAAGGAATTCGCTGAATTACGTGAGGGATTGCCAGAGCATGGGGTCGACGAAGATGTTGCAGGGACGGTTTATCCCTTATTAGAGAAATTGGCAGAACAGAATGGTGTGAAGCTTAGTTCGCGGCGTATCGGGACCGAACAGCCCGAACGTGATCTGTTTGAGCGTCCGATCTCTGCACAATGGGAGGCGAATCACGGAGATCTCGTCAAG
>CAXMRT010000274.1:0-4975 GCA_964196025.1 uncultured Gemmatimonadales bacterium
CATCAAGGAGTTCGCCACGTTATTGCGACCGTCGCCCAAGTAAACCACTTTGAGACCAGACAGGCGCCCGAAGTGTTCGCGCATCGTCATCAAATCCGCAAGCGTCTGGGTGGGATGATAATCGTCCGTTAAGCCATTCCACACAGGAACACCCGCCTGAGCGGCAAGCGTCTCCGCGGTGGAGTGCTTGAACCCACGAAACATGATTCCGTCAAACATCCGACCCAGAACCCGAGCGGTATCCGCCACCGACTCTTTCTTCCCAAGATGGATATCGTTCGCTCCGAGGTATTCCGCTGCAGCCCCTTCATCCACCGCCGCAACCGTCACCGCGCAGCGGGTCCGTGTCGACAGCTTCTCAAAGACCAAGGCAATATTCTTTTGCTTAAGCTTCTGCCCCACGACTCCCGCCGACTTCTGAGCTTTCAGCTCATCTGCCAGTGCAAGCAAATCGGTCAGCTCGTCGCCTGTCAGGTCAGCCAATTTCAGGAGGCTCCGACCCGCTAGCGTTGTACAAGGTGTATTCACATCAATTCTCCGAATATTCGGCACTATAGACCAAAGCATTTGCTGGTTGCAAGGGCGCATGTTTCGGGCTTGAATGGCCCGACAGTCGCAGCCTTACACCCAACCGGAGCTCGCATGCCCTCACCCGTCGGACACACCCTCATCGCCAGCGCGTTCTGGCTGGCATGGTGCCTCCCCCGTTCGTGGACCTTCCAGTCGCTCATTCACGACCTGCGACCCCACCTCCCCCTCTTTGCACTCTGCGTGTTCATCTGCAACGCTCCAGACTTGGATTATCTGGTCGGAATAGGCGGAAATATGAACCACACACACCACTGGTACACGCATACCGTAGGCTGGGCTCTTCTCCTCGCCTCTGGATGCTTTCTCTTTGGACGCTTCCGCAATCGTCAGTTACCGGCCTATACATGGTGGATTCTAGCCGCCATGTCCATATCCCACCTCGCAGCCGATGCCCTGTGCATGGACCACTCACAGCCGCAAGGCATTATGGCGCTATGGCCGATAAATGACCGGTTCCTCTATAACGAATCCATCACCGTCTTCCTCAACCTCGAGAAGGACACATGGTCAGACATCATCAGTCTCCACAACACCCAAGCCATCCTGTTGGAAGTGGCGATTCTTGGACCCCTCCCCATCATCGCGATGATCATAAAGTCACATCAGTCCAAAAAGAGCAAAGAAAGCGCCTGACAGCGCCCCCTGAGATCCTCTAAGGTATGACCCTCATGAACGACCCACAATCAGTCCCAGAAGCGATCGGCATTATTGCAGGCAAAGGCGCCTACCCACGGCTGCTTGCTGAATCCGCACGGCAACAAGGCGTCTCGCGCATCGCGGTACTGGCCTTCAAGGGCGAAACCGACAAACGCATAGAGGCCCTGGCCGACTCAGTCGACTGGATCAATGTCGGTCAACTCGATCGCATGCTCACTCTGATGGGTAAGCAGGATATCCGCCATGCGGTCATGGCAGGACAAATCACCCCCACCAACTTATTTCGTGTCCGCATGGATGCTCGCATGCTGGCTCTACTCAAATCCCTCGATCAACGCAACGCCCACACCATCTTCGGCGCGATAGGCAAGGAACTCGCTAATATCGGTATAGAACTCCTGCCAGCCAATCAGTTCATGGAAACGAGCATGCCCGCAGCGGCGGTCTTGACCAGCCGCTCACCCACCGATGCCGAACAGGCAGACATCACACTCGGTCACGAGGTCGCCGCCGTCACAAGCGGCTTGGACATCGGCCAAACCGTCGTGATCAAGGAAGGCACCATCTTAGCCATTGAAGCCTTCGAGGGCACGGACACCACAATCAAACGCGCCGGAAAACTCGCCGGTCCCGGTGCGGTCATCATCAAGGTCGCGAAACCTAATCACGATATGCGCTTTGACATCCCCGTCGTCGGCCTACACACGCTCAAGGTGCTCAAGAAAATAAAGGCAAGCGTGCTCGCCGTTGAGGCCGGCCGCTGCATCCTCCTTGAAAAAGAAAAAATCATCGCACAGGCGAACCAACAGAACCTCTGCATCGTCGCCACACCACCCCTCCAACCTAAGGACTCTTTATGAGTGAACGTATCCGCACCGGCGTATTTGGCGTCGGCTCCCTCGGCCAATGGCACGCACGCATTATGTCAGAACTCGACTCAGTCGATTTCGTTGGCGTCTTCGACACCGACCCAGAACGCGCGAAAGAAGTGGGCGACCGATACGGAGTAGAAGCGTTCACCGACACCAACGAACTCGCGCAACGCATTCAGGCGGCAAGCGTCGTTGTTCCGACCCACTACCACTACGACGTGGCAATGGCTCTGCTCGATCACGACATTCATCTGATGATCGAAAAACCGATTTCCGACAGCCTCGATCACGCCGACGCGATGATTAAGCGTGCAAAGGAAAAGAACCTCGTCATCCAAGTCGGTCACGTCGAACGCTTCAATCCCGTCATGTCCTTCCTCGAGGAAAGCCTCTCCGAACCACGCTTCATCGAAGCCATTCGCCTAGCACCCTTCCCGCCGCCACGACCCGGCCTCGCTCCTCGCGGCACTGAAGTGAGTGTGGTGTTCGATCTGATGATCCATGACCTAGAAATCATCATGCATCTCGCCCAATCAGAAATTACAGACATACACGCTGTCGGCGTGCCCGTATTGAGCCCCACCGAGGACATCGCCAATGTCCGCCTACAGTTTGCAAGCGGGTGCGTGGCCAATATCACTGCCAGCCGCGTCAGCCAAGAAGCGCTACGAAAGATTCGCGTTTTCCAGGCTGACACCTACCTCTCCCTCGACTACGGCGAACAGCAAGGCCAACTCCTACAACGCGATGGAGCGGGCCTCAGCAAGACCGAGGTCCCGATCGAAAAAGGCGATGCGCTCACCCGTGAACTCGACGCCTTCATCCACTGCGTACGCACCGGCACCACCCCCCTCGTCACCGGTGAACGTGGACGCGACGCCCTCCAACTGGCAGTACGCATTTGCGAGGCCATTCAGGCCGCACAATGAGCGACGCCCCCCGACTCATGCTGATTGCCGGTGAACATTCCGGCGACATGCATGCTGCCCGCATCCTAAGCGAACTTCGAAAACGACATCCCGATATGCAATGCACCGGCATCGGCGGACAACGCTGCCGCGATGCAGGCATGGAAACACTCTATGACCTAGACGACATGGCCGTCATGGGCCTGACCGAAATTCTGAGCCGCTACTTCTTTTTTAGGCGGGTACTAAAGGAAATGACCGAACTCGCTCGCAGCACGCAACCCGACCTCTTAATCCTGGTCGACTACGCAGAATTCAACCTGCGACTTGCCAAAGTCACTCGCTCCTTCGGACAACGCAACGTTTTCTATGTCTGCCCCCAAGTCTGGGCGTGGCGCAGTTCACGCATCCCCGGAATCGCGAAAGTCGTCGACCGCATGCTCACCATTTTCCCCTTCGAACCCGCGGTATTCAAGGACACCTCCCTGAAAATTGACTTCATTGGTCACCCTCTCGTGGAAGATACGCGCGCCGCTCTTGCTGCCCACACGCCCGACCTTGACTGGGGCGCCGACACACGTGTCGCGCTACTCCCCGGCAGCCGGCGCCAAGAGATCGAACGGAATTTCCCCACCATGTGGGAGGCCACGACACGCGTCGAAAGCGTGACCCCAAACTCCGGCTACATCATTGCCGCACCCGATCAACGGATTGCCGACCAGATTGATGCTCTTATCAAAGCGCTTCCTCACCCACACCCCGCCCACTGGAAAATCGTCGTCGATCAAACCCGAGACGTGCTCAAGCAAGCAACCGCGGCCTGGGTGGCGTCTGGCACGGCTACTCTCGAAACCGCCCTCATGGGCTGCCCCATGGTCGTGACTTATCGAGTCAGCCCAATCACCTATCATATCGGCCGCCGCTTACTGAAGGTCTCCTATATCGGAATGGTCAACATCATCGCAGGGAAAGAGATCTGCCGTGAACTCGTGCAGAACGCCGCAACCCCTACAGCGCTTGCCGACGAAATGAATGCACTCGTGACCGATCCTGTTCGGCGCAAGCACATGTGCGACGAACTCAAACGCGTGTGTGACCTACTCGGTGACGACGGCGATGCGCAACGCGCAGCGGACATCATCGACGCTGAGCTCTCAGGCTCCCGCAAATAAATCGAAAAAGTTCGCAACCTTGGCATGAAACATGCCGTATAGCCTTGTCTGAATAAGCGATTCGGGCTACTCTAGTAGTAATCCAAGGGGTACGCAATGGTAGGGCAATCGTTTTCACTTCAGATGGTACAAGATCAGCGCATGTCACTCGTGCTGGCACCGCAGCTCAGGCAGTCGCTCGAGATGCTACAGGTCCCCATCCTTGAACTTCAAACACTGATCCAAGCGGAAATCGAACAAAACCCAACGCTTGAAGAGATCCCCACAGAAACCACCCAGCTCGAGAACGACGATGGCAGCTCGGACATGGATGTCAGCGAAGAATTGGACTTCAAAGAAGAGTTTGAAGTCCTCGCAAAACTCGATGACGAATGGAAAGACTACTTTTTCCAAGAAGACAACATCCGCCCCCACAACCCTGAAGACGCCGAGAAACGTCAATTTCTGTTAGATTCGCTACCCCTCCGCGAGTCTTTGCAAGAGCATCTTCTAGGCCAACTTGAGATGGCCGGGTTTACGAGTCTGGAACACGAGATCGGCGAGTTACTCATCGGCAACATCAATGAAGATGGTTACCTCACACTGCAACTCGAAGACCTCGCCAGCTCCTCGGGATTCGAGGCCTCAGAACTAGAAGTGATGCTCCTGACCATCCAAGACTTTGACCCCACCGGTGTCGGGGCACGCAGCCTGAAAGAATGTCTTCAACTGCAGATCCATAAACGCGGTGATACAAACCCCGTGGTCGAAGCCATCGTCGAAGATCACCTCGAAA
>CAXMRT010000275.1:0-4203 GCA_964196025.1 uncultured Gemmatimonadales bacterium
TCCCCTGGTATGTCAAAACCAGCGGTAACCGCAACTGGGGATTACATATTCGATATTCGTTCAACGATAAGCATCCGTATCACGGCCTCCCCCCTGGACCTCATGGCCTCCACGTATCGTCGATTGAAGTCGAAGGGCCGATTAACAAAACCTGGCCACCGACATATCACCAGAGGGTCTTCCATGAGCGCAAGGCCGACACCCCCGACCGCACCTACGCGCGGCAGGTTTTGACCCGCTTCATGACGCGTGCATATCGTCGGCCAGCCACGGGTGCGGAGGTTGATCGTATGCTTCTGCTCTACGACAAAGAGCGGAAGACGCAGAGTGAGTTCCTGAACGCCATGCGCCTGCCGTTGACCACAGTGCTGTGTTCACCTGACTTCCTCTATCTTAGTGGCCCGCACAAGCGGCAGCCCGCAGCCTATGCCTTGGCCAACCGCCTCTCCTATTTTCTCTGGCGCAGTATGCCTGACAGCAAACTATTCGCACTGGCAAAAACTGGAGCGCTACTAAAACCGGAAATTCTCAAAGCGCAGGTTAGCCGCATGCTAAAAGATGATCGCAGCGATGCACTAGTCAGCAACTTCACGCAACAGTGGCTCGGCTTGCGTGGTGTCCGGAACTTACAGGCCGACCGCCAGCTCTACCCCGGATACTCTCTCGCCCTGCAGGACGCCATGGTCGCTGAATCAGAAGCCTTCTTTCGGCACATACTGGAAAACAAACTTCCGCTTAAGACCTTCCTCGACTCCGACTTCGTCATGGTGAACGAAACAATGGCGCGACACTATGCCCTGCCCAATGTCACCGGCCCGGAATTCCGTCCCGTAAAAATCAGACCCGGTCACAATCGCGGGGGTGTTCTCGGGCAGGCGGCTGTTCTGACCGCAACCTCCAACGGTATTCGCACGCTTCCGGTCACTCGCGGGGTATTCATTCTGGAAAATATCCTGGGAACCCCTCCGTCCCCACCACCGCCGGATGTCACCCCGCTAGAGGATGTGAAAACGATGAAGCCAGATGCCACTATTCGTGAAAAACTAGAAATCCATCGCAGCAATCCTAACTGTGCACGTTGCCACAACAAAATCGACCCCCTCGGCTTCGCACTGGAAAACTACAATGCCATCGGTCAGTTTCGGAGCTTCGAAAAGAAAGTTGTCCCCGGCAAAGGCCGACAGAAAGGCGCCCCCGTGGACGCTACCGGGAAACTCCCAGATGGCAGGGAATTCAAGAGTATCGCTGAGTTCAAAAAGTTGCTCATGGAGGACTCCGAGAAATTCATCCATTGTTTCACGGAGAAAATGCTGGTCTACGCACTCGACCGCCCGATCAGCTTTAGCGACAGACGCTATGTCGATGAATTAGGCAAGCGGATCAAAAAGAACGGTGCTACACTTTCCGACGTCATTGAGCAGATCGTGCTTTCCGAACCTTTCTCAGGAGCTAGGCCATAATGTCGACACCGCTATCCAGAAGAACCATCCTGCGCGGTACCGGCGCGGCCCTAACGCTCCCCTTTCTGGAAGCCATGCTGCCTCGGCGGGCATCAGCGGCCGATGTGAAACCCGCCGCCCGCATGGTAGCAGTATACACCCCTCACGGTGTCGCCAACGAATTTTGGTATCCGACGGAGTACGGGAAAGACTACACGCTCTCTCCGACTCTTTCTCCGCTCGAGCCCGTAAAGGATGCGATATCTGTTCTCACCGGCCTCTGTCACCCGCGCATGCCAGCCGGCGCCGGTCATGCCGCTGCAGCACGTTGGTTGGCCGGCGTTCACCCAGGCGACCGCGTGCTCAATGATTTTGCCTCTCCCAACCAGACCTACTCGCTGGACCAGTTTGCGGCCAGCCACATCGGTCACTTAACTCGCATGCCTTCTCTGCAAATGTCGGCCTATAGTGGCGCAGGGCTACCCGGCCGGAGCTCGACGCTTTCCTTTAACGTACGGGGTATTCCCTTGCCTGCGCAGGACAAACCTCGCGCAATCTTCAATCGACTTTTCGTGCCGGACACCGCGGGAGGAAAAAAGGCGCAGGCAGAACGCTATGCCCGACAACGCAGCCTCTTGGATGCCGTTCAGGATGAAGCCAAAGCCCTGAACAAGGAACTCGGGAAAAGCGACCGCGATCGACTTGGCGACTATCTACAGTCAGTGAGAGATGTCGAAGTGCAAGTCGACCGCAACCAGAAGTGGCTGCACAAACCAAAGGCTGAGGTCGACCCGTCGCAACTCGAATTTGAATATGAAGATCGCAGCACCTTCACCAAAACAATTTATGACCTAATGCTCTTGGCCATTCGCACAGATACCACCCGAATCATCACCTTCATGGGTGGCGTCGAGGTGGATCGATACAACTGGCACGAACTCGGTTTCAAGCATGACTATCATGGCCTGCAGCATCACAACGGTCAGAAAGAGCCTCTCCGCCGACTCGCGGCTGTGGACAAACGGCAGGTCGAACTCTTCAGCGGTTTCCTTCAGCAACTGCGCTCAACCAATGAACTAGACGGAAACCTGCTCGACAGAACCGTCCTACTCTACGGAAGCGGACTGAACAACGGCAACGAACGAAAGAACGGTACCGGCGTACACGGCACGCGCAACCTGCCGCTAGTCTTTGCCGGCGGAATGAAGTTGGGAATCAAACAGGGACAACACCTCAAATTCGAAAGCGAAAAGACCCCGTTATGCAACCTTCACTACGCCATGCTGCAAGCCATGAACATCTCCTGCGATCACTACGTCGACAGCACCGGTCGTCTGGCAGGGGTGTAAACAATCAGGAAACGCGTTCACTACAAGGAAATCGTATGACCCTCATTCGGATACCTCACACCACCAAGATGCTTGCTGCTCTCTGCGGGCTTGCATGTCTGACGTCATCGCTCACGCATGCTCGACCGGCGAACGATCGACCCAACGTCGTCATCTTTTTTCTAGATGACAGTGGTTACGGCGACTTTGCACACAACGGCAACCCAACCATTCGCACGCCCAACATTTCGAAGTTGAAGCAGGAAGGTATGAACTTCACACAGTTCTATGTGACCTCACCCGCCTGCAGCGCGTCGCGCTATTCTCTTCTAACAGGTCGCTACCCCGGACGCTCGGGTTTCGGAACGTGGGTGCTTGGGCCGAAAGCACAACGACACCTCCACCCCAAAGAAATAACACTAGCTGAAGGACTGAAAACGCGGGGCTATCAAACGGGCATCTTCGGCAAGTGGCATCTCGGAAGTCCAAACGAGAAGAACGGCTCTTCTTCTGACACCTTGCCCCTCGCTCACGGCTTCGATGAGTGGATCGGGTCCAATGTTTCACATGACTACGGGAATGCTATGTTGCTGCGATCAGACCCTGACGGGGTCGACCCGATCAAGGGCTACTCCCTGATCGCCAAAAACCTGCGTACCCAGCCCGACGTCTGCGCCACCTTAACGGGGCGCTCCACAGATGCGGCGGTTGCCTTTATAAACAAGAACAAGAGCGCGCCTTTCTTCGCATACATTCCTTTCAACATGCCTCATCTCGGCATCCACGCTAGCAAGAACTTCCTAGGCAAATCTAGACGCGGTCTGTTGGGCGATGTGATGGAGGAGATTGATGACGGAGTTGGTCGAGTTCGGAAAACGCTCGAAGAAAACGGGCTCACGAAGAACACACTCATCATCTTTTCGTCGGACAACGGACCCTGGATACGCTTCCAGAACACCGCCGCGCACAACAATTACGGGGAAGCGCGGCTTCATATTGGCTACGCCACGCCCTTCCGCGATGGCAAAGGATCCACATGGGAAGGCGGACACCGTGTCCCTGGAATCTTCTGCTGGCCCGGCGTCATCCCGTCTAACTCCGTCGAACAGTCTCCTGTAAGTACCTTGGACATACTGCCCACCGTTCTGACACTAGCCGGCGCAACGCTTCCGAATGACCGAACGATCGACGGCCGCGATATACGCCCTTATCTCATGCCCGAGACGGACACAAAGAGCGTCCCGGACTTTGAGTTCTACTATTCGGCTTCCGACAACCAACCGTCTGCCTGCCGAATCGGGCCATGGAAGATGCATGTCCGACTTTCATCCCAAACAGGAAACGACTATGGCTTCGTGGCCTCCCGCGACACGCCACTCTTATTCCAAGTTGAACAGGATCTGAGTGAACGGTTTGATCGTGCCACGGAACAGAAG
>CAXMRT010000276.1:0-12660 GCA_964196025.1 uncultured Gemmatimonadales bacterium
CGCCATTCCTTGGCCGCCGGATGACGCCAACTGCGTCATCCCCCCCTTCAACCAAAACAGAATGAGGACAGACCCTAACCACCCAATTATCAACACTTCTTGCCAACATCACCAGAACCCGACCCGATTGTCGGGCACTAAGGGTCTGTCCCTGTTGGGTATTATCTCAGGCCTTCTCAGAGCGCGTTATTTCTTCGCCTTCAACTGACCCGCCTTCCGCTCGGGAACGGCCCAACCACTGCGCTTCATCGCTTTGACCATCCGGCTGTAGGCCTGATACACCGTACTGCCTTCGGTAAGATGGTTCCGGCAAACCGCCGCGTAGCCCTTACGGTTGGCGATCTTAAAAAAGGCAACATCCTTCATATTCAACGACTTCAAGGGTTTCTCTTTTTTCTTAGCCATGACTCTCCTTAGGTTTCACAGGTTACGCGCACAGAACAGTCTGTAGTCTAACGCTTTCCAACTTTTCCGCAAGCCAAACATCTTCCCCTGGAGCACGACCCACTTAGACATCGATACTCTCATGTCTCCGTGGATCCACATCAACTCGCTTGGATACTGGACAATCAGGCCCCACCCCAACAATGCTCACGCTTGCTTGTTGCCACAGCCCTAAGCGCTCATTAAACTGGAACTCGCCGATAGTTAAAGCGGTGATGTTGAACGCGCGCAATGCATAAATAATCAAGGAGGACACAACAAATGAGTTTAGCAGATATAGTACAGCGAGGTTGGGACGCGGTTGGGACTGGAGACTTCGATGCGTTGGTAACTGACTATGTGGAAGATATGCGCTTCATCATGCCTGGACAGGCCAATGTTCTTGAGGGACGTCAGGCCTTCCGAGAAGCGCTGAACGGGCTGGGAGATATCCTCCCGCCAGGATTTGAAATTACAGACTTACGCCAGATCGAAGGCGAGGATGAAGTTGTCTCGATCCTCGAATGGAGGTCCACCAGCATAGACGCCTCCCAACTCTCCGTCTTGTTTAAATTCGAAGGCGACAAGATCTGCGAAGAACGCTGGTTTATCGACACCGAGCAATGGAAGAGCGCATTCTGATTCCGGCAACATCTCGTTAACAGCCATAGCAGCACCCCTCCTATCAAGGGCGGGTGTAGAGCGCGTCTAATCGGATGGGCTGGCGCCGGCGCCAAATGAGCGTCCGTGAGGATGCCCAGCGCTCCTCGCTTCGACGCTCAGCCCTTATTAATCACTCTTAAGGCGAGCGTCGAGGTTGAAGTCGAAGCCGTCGTTGTAGACGCGCATGAATAGCATTCCCCAGCGCCAGTTGTGGCGTGTCGTCACGGCAAGAGTATTCTCGCCGTTCTTGAGGTGCTTCAGCGCAGTCTCCTTAAAGCCGTTTGTCACGTCTCCAGTCTTTTTCTCCAGATTGTTGACCTTGCTGATGAGTTCTCCGTTCAGGTAGATCTCAATTCCCTGCTGTCGAAAGAGCCATGCATAAAAACGTAAGCCATCATAAACCGACTTGTCTTCAACGGTAAACGTGGTCCGCAACATGGCGGTGTGGTACATCCGCCAGGAGATCGGCAACGTCGTTTCCTTCCACTCCGAGTCATCAAACTTAGGGTCAGCCCAATCTTCCGATGTTTGAGAGCGATCCTCGACGACCTGAATTTTCCACACGCTGGCTTCTTCCGGCCTCGCGGTGACAACGGGAGTCTTCCCCTTCGTTTTGCTGTTCCCAGTGGGCGTCTCCGTGACGAACCGCACCCAGTCACGCGGCTTTTCAGTCTCCACGACCGCCTTCACCTTCTTGGCTTTCGCCACAGGCTTGCTTGGCCCGATCGTTTTCTCAATTTTCGCCAGCCGTTCATCGCTCGCGGCCATGACACCTCTCAGACTCGCGATAAAGGACGAGGCTTCAGCCCCCATATCTTCGTCAATCAGCGTGGCCATGCGTGCCAGGTCGGCGGTTATGCTTTCCTGTATCTCACGAGCGGCACGAGCGAGGGCCTCGACTGTCGGTAAATCGGTTTTCCCGACAGTGTCGCTGGCAAGCAAGGTCGCAACCATCTCTTCGCAGCCCGCATAATCCTTCTTCCAGTAAGCCTCCACGGCTGGCGCAAGTGCCTTCGGTGCGTCAACCGAGAATGGCGAGGCAGGCGCGCCCAAAACCTGCAGTCGCTTGCGGGGGGCAACAAGCGCCATTCCGCAACCGGCTCCAACCCGAGCACCTTGGGTTTGAATCAAGCTTCCATCAAACATCCTGTTGCTTTCACGATACCAACGATGATTCTTCCAAAAGTTGATGAATGCCGCCTTGCCGTGTTGATGGGCACCCAAGGGGGTCCAGTAGTTATTCCAAAAGTTGCCCCCATGTCCGTGAAACGTATTGTTCCAGGCGAACGCACTCATCAAGGACGCCATGTGTGCGGCACGAGGGTTCTCGGCAATCTCCATCAATATCCCTGCAGCTGAGAGACCGCCGTTGTACGAATCCATCTTTCCGGCAGCCATCAGCTCTGGATCGAAGGGCTTCGGTATCGGCCGCTCGCAACCCCCTGATCCGTAAATAAGGTAACCGGTTTCAGCACGGTCCTTACCAAAATGCTTAACGCCAAGGCGATAGGAATCCATGTTGATATCTAGGCCGGCCTTTGCGGCCAGACCCATTCCAATCACTCCGGGTAGACCCGCATTAGGGATGAACCCGTAGGTGGGGCCGCCAGGGAAGTTATGACGCCACCCACCCGACTCATTCTGCGAGGCCGCCAAACGGGCACACGCGTGCGTGAGATGAGGAAGCACGTTCTTGTCCCCAGTTGCGAGGTAGTATTCACTGAGCAGAAATGCTTCCGCTGAATTATGCCAGCTCTTGCCTGCCTTCGTGGGCTCGATCGGAGCAGTGGGTATCTTCTTGCTGATGATCGCGTAGACGGCACGTCGTGCATACCCCTGAATCTCTGGATTGCCACTGGCCAACAAGAAGATCGCGTCGGTGTTCAAAAAACCCGCACCTGCGCCGTTTTTCACAAGCCATTCTTCAAGCTGCGTAATGATCTTCTCAGTTTTTAGACAGTCATACGGTGCGGTGGAGCTGTACGTCCCCATAACCTGCAAGGTAATTTCTACATCTATATTTCTACCCGCTCTACGAACACCGAGCACCAGCTTTCCGTTACCCTTTTTTGTTTCGCTCTCCGTAATGGCCGCGCCCATCACTTCCCATCCCGTATAGCCAAGCATGGCTCCGTTCGCACTATAAATAACATCGCCGACAAACATGTTGCTGTCAGCAGGTGAGCCGGCAGCGACTTCGCGCACGGCCATGTTCGGTCCGAAGGGACCCGTTCGAATGCCGATAGGCCCAAGCCAACCCGTGAAGTTGTCATACCCGTGAGTTTTGAGCTGACCGTTCACGAGCGTAACATCACTCTTCTTCCACTCATTCGCAGGCGTGTGATACTCCATAGGGAGGTCATCGTCTGAATTAACAACAAACCAATCGTGAGCCACTTTTTCACTACGGAACGGAATCACAGGCAAGGAAGCCGAGTTGACCAGCTGCTGATTGGGCCGCTTATTCCAGTTGTAGCGAACACGCACAATCCGGTTCACGGTGTCGCTCTGAATCTGGATGGTGTCACCCTCAATCGTCGCTTTGACGGGGACGTAATCGCCTTCAACCGCGGCTACTTCGAAATAATCCAATGCATCACCACTCGCCTTCAAGCCCTTGGCTGTTCCTTCTTTGAAATGAATCGTCGCTTCGTTGAGGTTGAGGTCGAGGCGCTCAAATACCGGACCCGTCGCCGTTACATCCGCCGTCTTATAAACCGCGCCCAGCACCCAACTCAGGCAACGTTTTGCGAGCAACTCTTCGTCCTGCGGCTGCGAGCTGTATGGGGTGTTTTCGGACCCTGGCAGGATGATGCCCACATGCGGATTGTCTGCTGCCACACGCCGTTGCAACTCTCTCATCTCGCGGTGATGCTGACCGAGGGTGTTCAAATCTGAACCGGGAGGAGAGATGAGTCCCATCGGCAGATCTTTCTCGCCCAAGGTCTCGCGCCAGACACGAGGGATACGCGGGATCGTCACAGATTCTGTACGGAACCCAACCTTACGGATGAGGTAGGTGTCGACATAACACGTGTTCAGTTTCACGCGATCAAATTCAGTGCCCTCCTCCTCGAGCTGGGCGTAGAGCATGTAGGGATAGTCGTTGCCGAGCTGTAGAACGGCCGCTTTTAACGTGATCCCTCTTAGTGGATTGAGCACCGCATTGTAACCACCGGAAGGAAATAGAGCCTGCGCCACGACATTGGTTTCGATTACTTTCTTTTTGGGTAGGAGCACGCCCGTTTCTTCCGCCTTCACCATCTTGTCGAAAAGGCTTAGCTGACCAGGAACGTCACTCTTGCCATAAAGCGTTGTCGTGTCTTCAAGAGCGCTACGACTGAGCCAGCTGATGGGGAACGCATCACCGAGGTTCAGGTCAATGAGCCCGATAGGGACGCCTACTTCAGATGCCAGGTCTCGGCCGAGGTAGTACGCGGCAGCAGAGATCGCCAACGCCGAGTCTTTACTGACCTTTGCCCAGCCATCAGTGGCAGCAGAGGCGAGGTCCGCTTGCAGGTCCTTTGCAGGAATCGTCCTGATGGCCATATGCCGAAGCAGGGAATTTTTTTTATGGGAGGACGCTGCTTTTTTCCCCACATCTGTTCGTCCCAATGAAACGTCAACAGACGTTTGGCGCGCAAACAAAATGACGTCACCAATCAAAAGATTGGTAATTTGGGACGTGTGCGCTGGCTTCGAAGACCTTGCAGTGAGCGTCTGTGGTTTGGTGGTGGTGGGCATCGGGTCGAGCGTCACACGCCAGGCTCCGTCGTCGTCCGCTATCGTCGTCTTTTTCTGGTCGGCAAGGGTCACGGTGACGCTTACACCCTTGTCCGCAAAACCCGTTACAGTCACCGGCTTGTCACGCTGCAGAACCATATCGTTCCCGAAATGCCGACTAAACGACAGCTCTGCTGACGCTGGCATAACCACTCCGAAGAAAACAACTGCCGCACACACCGTGCTTGTCACTATTTTTTGATTCCGCATGGACTCTCTCCCAAAGGTTGACCGAAATGATGCTGTGAAGAATGAACGACCAGCCTAACACACGCAACAGGGTCCACAAGTCCGTATGAGAGCTACTCGATTACTGAATTGCGGGCGCCAATGGTGGCTTCAGAGAGGTCTGTCACCTTGTCCTGACATCAGGTGCAGACAGACCAACACCTCTCTAGCCCAACGCTTGAGACTCGAGTTCTTTGCGAAGCTCTTTGGGACGATTAGTTGTGATGCTATCAACGCCCAGTTTCCAGAACCGCTGCGCGATTTGGACATCGTCTACGGTCCATACATGGAACGACAGGTCGGCCTCTCGCAGCGCGGACACAAAGTCGGGCGTGATGCAGCCGTGGGCCTGACAATCCAAACCGGCTGCGTTAAGGGATCCCAAGGTCGTTAGCACGTCTGTCTCATTTGGAACCCATCCCCGATCCGTTTCTTCGTAGGCAGTAATCCAACACGCCTCAACACCCGACAACAAATCAACACTCGCAGCAATGACATCCTCCGAGAACGCAATCACCGTTACGCTCGAAGGCAATACGCCGCTGATCGCCAAGGAGCGCGCGAGTACGGGAACAATCTCCGGCCCGGCTTTGATTTCAATAAAAAATTTCCCGCCCGCTGGCAAGGCGGCCAACACGTCCTCCAACGTGGGGATTCGTTCGGCATGAAAGGACGGATCCTTCCAACTGCCGACATCAATCGCCTGAAGCTCGGAAAGAGTGGACTCCGCCACGACCAAGTCCGACCCGCCAACACGCTGCAAGTCCGCATCATGCACACAGACAATATGGCCGTCAGCGGTCAATCGGAAATCACCTTCAATACCATCAGCCCCGTGTTCCCATGCCAAGTTGAATGCGGCTAGGGTATTTTCTGGGGCGTGTTGGGAGGCACCACGATGGGCAATTAAGGTCGGTAGGGCCTGCGTCATGCAATCACCTGAAGGGCTCTCGCCGCTTCCTTACTCCACCCCTGCCCGTTCTTTGGCAGCAGCGATATAGGCTTTCAAACCCTTGCGGTTCGCAAAGGAGTCGGGATCCGCACTCGCGAGACTCAAATTGGGAACCAAGTACTTCTCGCACAATTTCCACGCTAGCACGTCACCATTTTTTGTTTGAGCCGCACGATCAATCGTCATCATCGCCTGAGTCAAGCCGTCCTGCTGATCCTCAAGTTCGGTCGATCGAAACGCCGTCTGCAAATCACGAACACTCTCAGCCAATTCACCATACACCGGTTTTTCCCGCTCGGCCTCATCCAACTTTTTTACCCATGACGAAAACGAAAACGGCACCGCTCGTGGCGCCACCGCCGCTACTGGCTCGGCTATTGGGCGGTCTTCACCAACAGTTGGAGCCACACGCTCCACCACAGGTGTAAGGTCTTCGAGCGATAAACCCGGCTCGCCCGCAGACACGTCATCAAGCTCTTTTCGAACTTTCTTGGCGTCGAGGATGCGGTCGTCAATCGTCAATCGCTTCATCACCTTCACGAGGTTCCGCCTATACGACTCGTCAAACGAATCGAGTTCTTTGTCGCGACGCACTTTCAAATCTCGCAACTGCTTGGCACCGATGACCATGAGCGGCCGGATGTCTGCGGATGTGTCGGCGGGAACATTTTCCAACCAGGTTTTATCTTCGTCGAAACGCGTCAATTCACCGCGGACAGCTAGCAGGGCATTTAGGTTCCCGGCCTTTTGCGCGGCTTTTTCTTTTGCCTTGAGCGCCGATCCGTACTGGATCGCGAGCTTGCCTTTGTTTACCTCAAACACGCGCAAGGAATTTTCGCGATACTGCATATGGCGACGCTTCGCATCAACCAACTCTTCCGGGTACTCTTCTGCGAAGGATAGCGCAGGGAGACAGACGAGGGCCAAAAGAACTATAGATGAGGTGATAAAGCGAACTTTCATGATCGGAGCATGGTCTCAGTTTTCCCAAAAAGGTCAAGATTTTAAGAAATAACCGCGTTCTAGCTGCGCGCCCTCCAGTATAGGAGCATCGTTGCAACAGACCCATTCACCAAAAAAAAGGTGCAGACACCCCTTTCAGGACATCTACACCTCGTACGGCCCCTCCTCAGCAATCGCCGAGAAAGGTCACCGAAACGAAAACCATTACTCTGAAGGAAGCTCCGCAGGAAGCTCGACTGGCGCCGTAGATTCCATTGCATCCGACAACCCACTCTTAATCCCGTCGACTCCGCCTACCGAATCCACGGCAGCCGAGACCACCAAGGCATAGCCAATACCCGCCAAGACGTTACCTCCTAGGCTAATAAAGAACGCTTTCTTCACACTCTGGAAGTTCATGCACAAGTAAACGAGAGAGAGTGGCGCAAGCAGCAAGCAGCCTATACCCCACCCAACACTGTCCTTAAACACGACGATTAGAAACATAATGCCGCCAACAAGCGCGATGATACCGCCTATCCCTGCCAATATTGAACCTATTGTACCCATATCAACTCTCCATGTTTTGATTTTCGAAAGCCTACCAGCCCTTCAGGACTGAGGCAATTAGAACACACCTTCTTTTTTGGTAAGGGATTCCCCCTCTCTTACGCGTTTACCTATTTGACCTCGCACAACTCACGCGCCGCATCGAGCCCAAAGAGACGCCTATTACATCTCGCCAACACAAGCCCGCTATCCTCCAACACATTCACATCGCTCTAATGCGTCGATCCAAAGACTCCGCCACTCAGTTGCGAGAAGACTGGAAGTGCCGGACAGCCAACCCGCCGACCTCAGAATATAGGATGCTTTTTGCATACTCTAATCCTGAGGGATCAGGCAGTAAAGCGTCCATTACAAGATCAGCATGAAGTTATAACGGGTCAGCACTTAAGACCGACGACCGGCCATCCACTCGACGACCGTGTTCGCCGCACGCAATAGTGGGTCAAACCAGAAAATGCCCAACACGCCCCAGACCAGGGGTGTCACCCAGAAGCTGTGCGCAACAACGCCCGTCACTAACAACTCCGGGTCCGCTCGACCCACCACGCAGAAGATCACAAACGAAACAAAACAACCGAAGATTGCAGAGGTAATGAATCGACCGGAGACGCCCAAGCGCTCACCCATTCCAGAACTCGGTTTCAACAACGCCACTTTTCGCGCCCGCTCCAGCTCCCGAGGCGTTGGGTCGCTCCACTTGGGCTTCTCGCTCACCTTACTCCGGAGCTCGGCGACTCGACCTGAATTGGTAAATACACCCGATCACCCCCAACACAATCGTGATCGGGAGATACGACTGGGACAAGGTACTGGGCTCGACCGACCACGGAAACGGAGGGCCGGCCTCAACCTGCGCCTCTAAGACATGATGCGCAATAATCCAAAATAAGCCCAGACAGACAAGACTGGCACCCTCGAAAGCGGTCAACAAGGTGATGATCGGCTTCCGAATGCTAGACGCAACAAACGACCCAATCAGGCCGACGACCAAGGGACACACCCACATCAAGAACCCAAAGCCTTCACCTAGGGCCGACATCGCGACTCCCGCAATAATCGCCCCGAGTCCTGCACCTATTTGGAAACCGATCAGCGATACAGCGATCCCGTAACCAAACGCTAAAACTAATCCGAGACACGCGCCGGAACTTCCCATGATAACAAATTCGCGCGTGGCCATCGCCGGCCCCGTCGTATGCAACAAAACGGCGTACGCGATCCCCGCGCCAGCAACAAAACCGAGCAAGCCCAGGGCATGCCGGATAAAGCGGTATCCAAAGAAACAAAGGAAAACGCCGATAGAAATGACAGTCAGGCCAATCAGTAAACAATACTGGTTCCAGAATTCCAGCGCACGCTCATGGGCTGCGGCAACCTCTTCGCCGACCCCCAACTCCGCGGCACGGGCAGCAAGGTCGGACTGCCCGTTCACCACGGCACTCAGCACGAGTACAAAGAAAGTAATGATGGCCAACAGGTACCTGCGACCGGAATGAGGAAGGAACGTCATCGGCCGATCATACTAAACACGCGCATGACACGTCCACAACAAGATCGACGCGCTCAAATAAACCGGTCGTCGGCCGGGTCCGAGTCGACGGATAGGCTCTTACGGTCCCGCGAAAAGTCCGACTCTGGGTTATGGAAACGCTCAAACCCTTTGAGCACCAGATTCACCCCGCCCAGCATAACAATCACAACCACGATTTTTAACAGTTCAACCATTTTCGTTCTCCAATCGCGAGGTTCACTCATGTATTTACGATTCACGTATCATGGCTGAAGGACGAGATGACGGCCATTATAAGGCGGAGCTGTTCTTATAATCACCGTAATGGGTGCAAAGACTCACAGTCCTAGCGTTACTGATACGTTCAAGGGAAAGGTATGGGACCGCTTGTCGGTCCAGCTAGAAATCACTATCTTGGCGGTATCAATCTTTTCTTCGAGGTTGTAGGTCCACGATTGCGTCACAAACTTTCCTATACCCATGCGCGAGGTCGATCCACGACGCGACTTAATCAGTTTTCCTTCTGCGGTAAAAAATTGAATGTCAGCAATACTGTCCATCGACTGATTGCTTTTTAGCGTAACCGCCCACGGGCTGTTGCCCCACTTGGGCTTTTCCGCGCTATCTACAGTCAGGGCCACGGGCCCGGCAGCCACCTTCGTTCCCGGCTTCAAGGCGACAGATGCAGCGACATGCTCCTTTTTCTTCGTCGCTGTCTGCACAACCAACTTCCCCACTATTTTGACACTCGTCGCACCCGGTGTTGGCACACCCGGTGCGGAAACTTCCGCGGCACAGGCTTTGCCGTCCTCGCTGATCGACGAAAACATGCCCACGCTAATGTCCTCACTCGCGAATTTGCTTTTTATCACAGGCTTCGACAAATCTGCGCCAAGGTTGTCGGTCATGCTGGTGATCGTGCTCGCATCACGGTCAATTTTCAAAATCCCGCCACTGGGTACTGACACTGCAAACGCAACCGTGATCCCCGGCATCCAATTGAACGCACGGAGTTCGTCATCTCCTCCTGGTGCCGGCTTCACGACCCGCACGCCCTGCACCGTCACCGACGCTACTGGCGCAGCTGCTTCCGCCATCCAGGCAATGCCCGCGACGCTTAGCCCCACCGTTATCAACAGCCGCTTCATGACCCACTCCTTTAGTTTATTCGTTTAAAGAACCTGATGTTCACCCGAACGGTCTCGCTCCGTGAAACTCGTCATTGGTCCAAAATGGATCCTGCAAATACTTCATCGCGTTGTCGGTAATAACAGTAACGATCGTTCCTGTCCCGATTTGCTCCGCGAGCTCAAGCGCGGCATTCAAGTTGGCCGCCGCACTCGGACTAATCGATAAGCCCAGTTGACGAGAAGCGGCAATCGCCGTTTGAAAGGCCTTCACCGTGTCCGCCTCCAATTCCGCATCCGCCGCTGTCGGTTCATAAATGCCGGGCACCCGCGCACTCTCCATGTGCTTCCACCCTTCCAAACCATGAATCGGATTGTCCGGCTGCACCGACACACACACCACACCTTTTTCCTGTAAATATTTGGAGGTCCCCATAAACGTCCCGGTCGTTCCCAGACCCGCGACAAAATGTGTCACACATCCCTCGGTCTGATCCCAAATCTCAGGCCCAGTCGTGGCGACATGGGCCATCCAGTTATTGGCGTTGTTATATTGATCGGGATAAAAATAGCGCTCAGGATACGCATCCATCAAACGGACCGCTTCGTTCTGCGCACCGTCCGTTCCCTCCATGGGACTCGTTAGATGCAAGGTCACACCGTACTGTGCCAACAACATTTTTCGCTCAGACGAGGCGTTGGTAGGCAAACATAACTCGCAGGGAATATCCAAACTCGCGCACATCATGGCAAAGGCGATACCAGTGTTGCCACTAGTCGCCTCCAGCAAGGCCTTGCCTTCAAGCGCACCACTCGTCAATCCATCTAGCAGCATGGCGCGCGCAGCGCGATCTTTCACTGACCCGCTGGGATTGGCCGATTCGAGCTTCGCAAAGATATCGACACCCGGAACCCGCGACTGGGGGATGCGCAACAAAGGCGTGTTGCCCACTAAGTCCAATATGGTCGACCCCAACGCCATACTAATCCTCCTGAGCAAGGTCGAAGAGATGCGCCAACAGAAGCCGAAACTCGAGCACTTGTATGCGCTGCAAGCAGTCCCTTGCATCATCCGAAAATTTTCCGCGATCAGACGCTTCGCATAAGTCAATAAAGGCAAGCGCATCCCAATCCGTTGATGCACCTAGCGTCTCCGCGACCTGTACCAGAGACGCAGACCCTCCGTCGACGGCTTCAAGCTCCTCGAGCGCCGCCGTTCGCAGGTCTGGAAAGAGGCTGTGTGCGCCCACGCGATTGAACCAATACTTGGCGTTACCGTAGTCCGGTTCACGACGATGCATAATGCCGTGAAGATAACTTCCGTCAATGCCATGTAGGTCCTGCGAAATGACATGCGAGCCGTCAAGCGCGTCGTTCCACATCAACAACAGGCTGCGCACGCCCTGCGCAGCAGCTTGATCAGCAATCGGTACGGATCCAAATAATTCCTCGGTCGACGCGCGCTGCAAGGTAGCGGTTAAGTCACTGTCATAGTCCGAACGTGGAGCGAGTGCCGGCAAACCCTTACGCCCTTCTAAGGTCGTCACGATATCTGCTATCGGAGTCCCACTAAACATCACGCGTCCTCAAACCCCGCCAACACTTCGGCCGCATGATCGCTCACCTTCGGCTTCTCGATGATCGCCTTCAGCTTTCCTGCCTCGTCGATCAGAAAGGTTTTTCGAAAAACGCCCATATACGTTCGTCCGTACAGCTTCTTCTCGCCCCACACCTCGTATTTCTCCAGTGCAATATGATCGGGGTCACACAACAAGGTGAAGTTCAGCTTCTGCTTCTCAATAAACGTTGTGTGCTTCTTCTCGTTATCCGGAGAGATCCCAAACACCACGATGCCCGCTTTCTTCAGCACCGCTTGATTGTCTCGGATATTACAGGCCTGTTTCGTGCAACCTGGCGTCGCATCTTTCGGATAAAAATAAAGGGCCACCTTTTGCCCGCGAAATGATTTTAAGTCAACCGCTTCACCATCCTGATCGTTCAGGGTGAAAGTCGGCGCCATACGTCCTACGTTTAACATCACGTTTTCCTTTTAAAATTACTTAACTAAACATGCCTGTTTATACGGCAGGTCTCCTGCACACACAAGGCTAAGCGCGCAGGACTCAGCTGGCGTCCTCAATCATCAAGTTTTGCTTCCCTTCGGTCACTCGGTTCCTTATCTTCTGGAACACGACTCAACTGTTTGCTCAAGGAGAACCCACCATGCGTACGGATCGGCTAATCAAAACCAGTACAGCACTCGCTCTCATCACAAGCCTCAGTGCCTGCAGCCCAACTAACTCCGTCGTCCCCGACGCACAACCTGACGAAAGATCAACCGTGACTATCGAAAAGAGCTCACTAGGCCAAACACCCGCTGGCGAAGACATCGACGTCTATACCTTTAATAATGCCAACGGCGTAGAACTACGCGTGATGACACTCGGCGCAACTCTGACCCA
>CAXMRT010000277.1:0-5038 GCA_964196025.1 uncultured Gemmatimonadales bacterium
ACGAGGTGAAGAAGGTGGAAGCGCCCAAGTCGGTTAAGGCCAGAAAGTCTCGAAAGGAAGACAGCAAGACGACCAGAAAAGATGCCTATAAAGGACTTGAGAAGGAGGATCTCATGTTGTCGCAGAAGCAGATTTCGAGAACGCTGCAGTCGTATGCGCTGAAGTCCAAGGACAGTCTCTCGCCGGTGGAAGTGTTTTTGCTGAGCTACTTTTCGAAAGAGTGGAATGATGTTGCAGTGATCATGGATGCGATGCCGAAGGATCAGGCGACTCGAGTGTACGAGAGAATGCTGTCCTCTTTGTCGGGCCGTGAGCGTCCACTACTGACGCCGACGGATCTACTGAGCATCATGCGTCTGTCGCCGACTGCGATTAGAGGGTCATCGATCGATCGTTTTGCCGACTTGATCACGGCGACGATTTTGCCTGAAGAGGAATACATGTTAGCGCAGGCCTTTGAGCACGACGAGTATGTGGGGGGCGGGGATAAGGCGGCGAAGAATTTGTTGTTGGGGCGCATTCTGATGCGTACCGACTTTCGGGAGTCGGCCCTGCAGTTCCTGCCGAGTGTGGCGGACACCAAGAAGCTGGATGACGAAAAGATCGTGACCAAGATTCTCGCCTTTCATGCTGATTCGAACGCCTTGGAGGAAGTCAATATTCTGGATGTCTCAGAGACCCTGAATAAGAAATTCGATGTGTTGTTGAAGAAGTCGACCGACAAGCGGGCGAAAGATGCTGCGGTGAAGGACTTGGTTAATTACTTCTACAAATTATCTCCATCGATCATCAACACCATCACTCGGGAAGTGCTGAAGAATGATAAGGAGTTGGCGGCTGTATTCATGATGAAGAGTTTGGAAAAAATGTCCGATGTCGCCATGCGTGACCGTTCCGGCGAGAATCATCGTCAGAACCTCGATGTGTTGACGGATATGGCGATGCTGCTCAACAAAGAGGTGGATAGTTCGACTGCGCCCTGGAAGGCGATCGCCGACATGATGGCCAACGTGTGGTTGCAGGAGGTGGATTACACCTTAGCGCAGTGGCCGACGCATGTGAAAAAGAAGAGTTCGTCCAGCTACGTCATGCCGTTTGCCAATCCGAATCACCTTATTGCCTCTTCGCCGCGTGGGCCGTGGACGAAGAACCTGTCGGACGATAAAAGGACGCGGATAGCGCTGCGTCTGCCCAAGATGACGATGGTGTCCGATGATCCGGATGCGGCCATCAACATGATCGTCCAGTTGTCCAAGACAGACCGTCGCGCTGCGGCGGTGTTGGCTCAGGAGTTTGTGACTCGTTGGTCGGCTATTCATAACCCTGATATTCCGGCGCATATTTTGAAGGCGCACCGATTGCCTGCTGGGTCGAGCATTGTGGTGACTCCGTTTATGATCAATCGCAACGTCAAGGGCTTTTCTCAGATCATGAAACTGCTTCGCGAGAATGGCGCTGTCCCTACGAACCACGAAGAGTTGGTGGCGGCGTTTGCGGCGTGTTACGGCAATGCGGAGGTTTATAAGCTCGCGGATATTGAGGCTGTGTTTGGGCCGGTCGCCGAGATGCCGAATTCCCTGTTTTCGGCCATCATAAGTAACATGTCCGTGGCCTTGGGTGAGCGTTGGAGAAATATGACCACGCAGCGAACGGCTGTGACCAGTCGGCGTCAGGCAGATTTGCTCGAGATGGTGCGGGAGGGGTATGGCTATGTGTTGGAGATGATCAACAAGCGCCTCGAGACCGAACCCAAGGACTGGCGGGCCTTGAGTGCCTGCGGCACCTTGATGAGTGACTGGGGGGATTACGAATATTTCCAGACCCTGACCATGGCGGCAGATAGTGACCGGATGGTTGCTTATAAAAAGAAGAACAATCTGGCGCATGACTATTTTGGGCGCGCGGCTAACGCCTATGTGGATGAGGCGATTGAGGGTCGTGGTGTGAACAACACGGTGTTTCTTTCCTGGTTCAATAGCTTGTTGGGGTTCAACTCGAATGGCGAGATCAACCTTTCGAAAGCGATGAATCGTGAGGTGCTAGAGGAAATGAGGGCCATCATGCGTCGCCTTCCTGAGCGTAAGCTTGATCAGCATCGGGATAATTTTGCGAAGAGCATCGAGGGGCGCACCAAGAGTAAGAAGAATCCGATGCCGGCGGAGTTGAAGTACAAGTTCTTGGCTTCTGGTCTGGTGATTACCAAGGAGTCGCCGTTTGCTTTGGAGAGTGACAAGCAGGTCGCTTACTTCAATGAGCTTCTGACCGAGGTCAGGCTAGAAACCACTGTTGATGGGCCCAACACGATTTGGAGAAAAGAGGATTTTGGCATCATTATCAGTCTCTTGCATTCGGACGTGATGGGTGACCTTATTGACTTCGGCAAGTACCTTCGGTTCAAGGGCCCTCCGGCGCCGGTTCGCAGCGGATCCACCGTGAGCAAGATCAAGAAGATGGGAGAGACTCAGAAATCGCGGAATGAATTCGAGAAGAATATTTTGGAGTCGCTCTCCAACTTTTTTGAGATCAAATCCATCACCTTCAGCCCGAGTGATGTAGAGGCTCGAACGGTGGATAAGCCAGGTTGGAGTGAAACTGTGTTGGCCTACGTTCAGGTCAGAGCTAGAGGGGTGGGGGTTGACCGTGTTCCACCTATTGAGTTGGATCTTGATTACTTCGACCTTTCGGGGCCTGTGGCGATTCCGGTGATCTCGGCAGAGACCTTGTTGCAGATGCAGGAGAAGAGAACCACTAAGCGTCCCTTTTTCGATGTTGAGGTGACTCAGACCTTGGATACACGTCAGCTCTTCGTGAATGGCAAGCTCAGCCTGCAGGTTACGGCTAAGGGGCAGGGCTTGATGCCTGATTTGAAAGATCTTGTGAATTTGGGGGTGCTCGAGCAGACGGTTCCAGTGGAAGAGATCAAAGAAGACGGAGACGGTGGGCCTCTTGTGGAGGAGTTGAGGAGCTGGGGTAAAGAGGTGGCGGTTACGTCTGTCAGAGAATGGTCGGTGGCACTGGATAGCTCCTTGATTCGAGATGCCGACGGACTGGTTGATGTCACCTATCCCACCGCAATCGATTCGGGGACGACTGTGAAGAACCAATTGTATCGTGATGTAGAGTTGGTGCCGGTGGAAGATGTGAAGGTTCGAATTGGTAAAGCCCAGCTCCATGAGTTGGATGGATCTGGGGCGCCGGTCATTTTGGCTCCGACACGATATGGGATGTGGGCCGGTGTCGCCGCGGGTATTGTTGTCGGGTTGGTGATTCTCGTTCTGATTATCAAGAATGGCGGGTCGTCTAAGGACAGGCCAATCAAGGCCGCCGACGTCTTTCAAATGCCAGACCAAGTTGATGGCTTCGTGGTAGTCAGGCTTCTCAGGTCTCTATCCTTGAGCGCGTTGGTTAGTCTGACCTCTGAACAGAAGGCCGGTATCCAAAACGAGATTAAGAGAATTGAAGAGGTGTGTTTTGATCCGTCGCAAACTCAACTGCCTGAAAACGAACTTAAAAACATAGTCAGCAAGTGGCTCAAACAGACTTGCTAGAAATGGAGAATAGTAAAATGGATAAGAAAACTGAAAACTTCGTAACAGAAGTGCGCCAGCGTGTTGGCAAGATTGTTGTCGGCCAGGATGTGGTTGTGGAGCGTGTATTGATTTCGCTTCTGACGGGGGGCCATCTGTTGTTGCAGGGGGTGCCGGGATTGGCGAAAACGTTGTTGGTGATGACCATCGCCAACGCGATTGATTTGGACTTCCGCCGTATTCAGTTCACCGTGGACATGTTGCCGTCGGACATTGTGGGTTCCGAGGTGTTGGATCAGAAGAGCTCGGACTACAAGATTCATAAAGGTCCGGTGTTTACGAACCTCTTGTTGGCGGATGAGATTAACCGTGCCGCGCCCAAGGTCCAGTCGGCGTTGCTGGAGGCTATGCAGGAGCGGAAGTGTACCATTGGCGGCCAAACCATGAAGTTGCCGACGCCCTTTCTCGTGATCGCCACTCAGAACCCTGTCGAGCAGGCGGGTACGTTTGCGTTGCCTGACGCTCAGTTGGATAGGTTCATGCTTTACCATCGCTTGACCTACCCGACCTTGGAAGAGGAAGAAGAGATTCTCCGACGTCAGCTGCATATGGGTCTGCGGACAGAGGCGGATGGTGGTGCTGTTCCGCGTTCAGCTTTTGACATGATCGAAGATGATGCCTATGCCACCACTGAAGACATCGTCAAGTGCATGCAGGTGGTTCAGGATGTTAGCGTATCAGATGTGTTTGTGAAGCACTGCGTCGCGTTGGTGCACAAAACCAGAAACACTGACAAGCTTGATTTTGGTTGTAGTCCTCGTGCGGGTTTGGCCTTGATCAATGCGTCACGTGCGCGAGCCTTTATTCATGGCCGTGACTACGTTACGCCGGAAGACATGTTTGAGTTGGCGGACGACATCATGCTGCATCGCATGCGTTTGACCTATGAGGCCCAAGCTGAAGGTCACACAACTAAGCAAGTATTGGACTCCATCCTGTCGGACCTTTCATAAATGCGTCGAACCCGTGAAATAGAGAGCACTGCCAGCGAAGCCAGGAAGTTTGAATTGGCCGCGCAGCGACTGGCCAGTTCCTTGGTCTTCGGTATGGAAGAGTCGATCTTTCATGGTGCGGGTATCGAATATGCTCAGCCGCGGCCGTATAGTCCGGGCGATTCGGTCAAGCTTATCGACTGGAAAGTGACGGGGCGTACCGGCAAGGTGTATGTCAAAGAGTATCAAGAGCCCAAGCGTGTGCCTGTATACATTCTCCTCGATACCTCGGCCTCCATGTGTGTGTCATCGGAGAAGATGAGTAAGTATGCGTGGGCGGTGTCGCTGGGTACTGGCTTGGCGCTGTCGGCTCAGGCCAACATGATGCCGGCGGGTCTCTTGGGATGTGGTGAGCAGAAGTTTCATGTTAAGCCGACGCTTTCAGAGGGTCAGATCATGCAGACGGGGCATCGCTTGCGTCAGCATGGCTTTCTTGAAACAACCACCTTGGGTGCTCGA
>CAXMRT010000278.1:0-3965 GCA_964196025.1 uncultured Gemmatimonadales bacterium
CACATGCTCGCCGACTCCGGAGCACAGGCTCTATACGCCTCCTATGTTTTCTCCGCTACGGGAGAACGTGAGGGTGTTTTTCCCTGTACTCTTATCTTGATGAGAAACGGATCAAAGCCGATGTCGAGTGGGCAATTAACGGCAATAGCAAGCGGTGGTCCGCGACCTTGTCTCAAGTGGGCCGGTACCCGGGTCTCGGCACCGACGCGTGCGCTAACGAATTCTGCGGTGCGTGGTGGTCTTGGGTGGACGCACTACAGACGCATCCATTGATAGAAGGGGTTGGGGTGGGCCGCGGGTTAGTGGAGTGTGACTACCGTGCCGGCGGGGGGAATGTCGTCCATCACTTTGACGTTATCGATGTTGGCGGTATTTGAGTTGCCGATCATGCGGATGCCCAGATCGTTGCCGAGTTCGGCTGCATAGGTGGTGGGGTCAGCGTAGAAGGTGATGGTGATAGAGGTGGTCCAGGACCCGTTGGTTTGGGCGTTTCCCGTTGAGGATGCGAGAATCGTGCTGCCAGCGGGCGTGCTGCGACAGTCGTCGCGTGCCGCACCGGGGCCAAAGGCGATGAGTCTGACGGTATAGGGGGTGGCGGTCGTGTTGGGGTTGTCCGCGACCACGTCGAAGGTGACGGTATAGGTGGCGTCTCCAATGAGCGGACCGATGACGCCCTCGCCTGTCGTGATCCCTGAGTTCGTGTAGCGAAAGCAGATGACTTGATCATTGCCGGCGGGGGCGGTGAAGTCGCCACCATCTTTGTTGTTCAGCCCGTGTCTGCCGGAGCCAAATCCTTGTGCAGCGGAGACCCAGCCTGCTGGTGTCGGTGGCTGTTCGTCATAACCGCTGACGACTGGGAACTCGAAGTCTTCGACAAAAAGTTCGTTGATGGGATTGCTCGAGAGATTCATGCTGCTTGCGAGCATCAGGCTGAGGCTAAGAGGGAGGGTTATTTGCATTACCGGATCTGGAAGATGAGTGCGTTCCCCGCGAAGTCATCGGTGACCAGCACGTTGTCAATATTGGCAGAGCTTGTGCTGCCTTTTAGCCTGATGGCAAGATCCTTGCCGATGTCCGCGGCGTAGGTGGTGGGGTTGGCGTAGAAGGTAAATGTGATACTGGTGGTCCATGAGCCGTCTGTCGCGGAGTTTCCGGACGAGGATGCAAGTAGGCTGCTGCCAGCAGGCGTGCTGCGGCAGTCGTTGCGTACCGCGCCGGAAGCGAAGGCGATGAGTTGAACGTTGTAGGCCGTCTCAGTCGCATCCACAACGTCCGAGACCACATCGAAGCTGATGGTGTAAGTGACGTCGGCTCTTAGTTCGCTGATGACGCCGTCGCCCGTCGTAATACCAGAATTTGAGTATCGAAAAGAGATGACTTGGTCGTTGCCGGCCGGAGCGGTGTAGTCCCCGCTATCTTTATTGTGCAGTCCATGCCAGCTGGAACGATATCCCATCGAGGCTGCCACCCAGCCTGTCGGGGT
Organism: uncultured Gemmatimonadales bacterium; assembly: GCA_964196025.1. Taxonomy (GTDB): domain Bacteria; phylum Verrucomicrobiota; class Kiritimatiellia; order CAXMRT01; family CAXMRT01; genus CAXMRT01. Next base: position 1,484 of record CAXMRT010000278.1, read on the forward strand.
GGGTGGCTGTTGGTCGTAACCGCTGACGACGGGGGACTCCCAGTCTTCCGTAAAAAGCAGGTTCGTCACGGTGCCTGCATAGGATTGCAGCCCCCCAGCGAGCATCATTACAGCAGTCAAAAGTATTTGGTGTCGTGCCATTTGTATTAATATATAGCATTTACCTGCCCTATTGCAATGCTCGCGGTGTCAAAAGATTCGTAATGGCCGCGATGTTCGGTAATTGGGCGGAATTGGATCTCTTGAGGTCGGGAGCGATGCTAAGATCGCACGCGCCGCAGACAAAGAAGTAGGCGATGGTCACGAGGAGTTCGCTTTATTGGCGATCGAACAGGGGGAGGGGGCTGCCCGTTCCTCTGGCAATCCCAAACATTGTGCCGGATAGCCTTTCTGAGATATCTTGTTTTGATTCTGATGTTGCCGTATAAGGTGTCGAGAGTTGCTCAACCCTCTATTAAAGGAAGTGATGATGGAAACACGGACCGTTACAAGACTGCTCCAGCGCGCCCTACCCCTTCTTCTTCTGCTTGCCATGACGATGCAACCGAAGGGGATGGCGGCATCGAAAGAGCCCGTGCGGGCCACGGTGCTATTGATTACCCATGACGCCTTGAAGGATGCGTGGAAGCCGTTTGCCGACTGGAAAACCAAAAACGGGAAAGCCACTCGGATTGTGACCGTTTCGGAAATAGGGAAGGAATACAAGGGGCGCGACATCCAAGAAAAAATCCGCGCCTGTGTTCTCGTTCACATTGATAAGCATAGCACTCGCTGGGTGATTCTTGGAGGCGACAGTAGTCCTGACTCGACGAAGCTTGTTCCGGATCGAGGGACGCCACATCCTGCTCTTGGCCGCGAGCATATTGCGATTCCGACGGATATCTATTATATCAGCCGGGCAAACTGGGATGCGAATGAAGACGGGGTATACGGGGATTGGTTTAAGGATCGAGAGGCCGTCGACTACACCAATCCGAAGGCGTGTATTGCGCGCATCCCCTTGCGCTCTGTTGAAGACGTAAAGGCGTACACCGCGAAGGTGATCGCGTTTGAGTCAACCTCACCTCGCTCCGGTTCGTCCAGCATGGTGTATACCTCGCCAATCGCGGCCACATACCCGAAGCTCAACACCAGTAAGAAGATCGTCACGGCTAGCTGGCCCGCGGGTACAGTGTCTCAGTTCTTTGCGGATAAAACGCCTTGGGATAAAGAGCGTCCTGGGGATCATGAGTTGAGCGTACCCAATTGGATTAAACTAATTAACTCAGGGACCGTTGAGAAGATGCATATGCATGGACACGGGTTTATTCAGAATTGGGCGCTGGAAGGACATGCGGGCGTTGGGCTCAGAGATGTTGCCAAGCTCAAGAATCATGACTCACCGCTTTTTCTCTCGACCGTGTCCTGCTTTACGGGCGAATTTGACAGCAAGACCGACCCCTCTATCGCCGAGGCCATGCTGCGGCATGCGCGTGGCGGTGCATTGGTTATGATCGCTCCGTCGCGCGAAGGGCGACCGATCTTTCACGACCCACGTAGGGATATTCCCCTAATGGTCCGCAACGGGAAATTGGATGGAACCACCGAGACCATGACTTTGTTCTGGAAGTATGCACTCGAAAGCGATCGAACAGTCGGCGAAGCGTTTTCTCTGGTCAAACAGCACTTCAGCGCGGATGCCCAAAAGCACCCTGGATACCACTTTCTGCAGTGCGAAGTAAACCTGCTTGGCGACCCCACCCTGTCCCTTGGCGTGCGCGCATCAGCGAAGTAAGAGCGGGGGCAGTCGAACCGACTCGGCTCGTGCCTGCACGCCGTCGCCATAGGGGTCGTGTTGGATTTTGAGTATGCATTACGTTTAAGGAGGAGAGTTGTTATGAGGATGACTGTCTGCATGTGTATGGTTGTTTGGGTCATGGTGCCGGCGCTGGGTTCTGCCCAAAGTCCTGAGAGTAAGGCCGCGGTGGCTAATACGGGGCGTCCAGAGGCTGACGTTAAACGTGATGTCCAGCGAAAGCCGGCAGCCGTTCTGGATTTTTTCGGTATCAAACCGGGAATGGCCGTCGCTGACCTCATGGCGGGCGGTGGGTACTACACGGAACTTCTCTCTCATCTCGTGGGCCCAACCGGGACCGTTTATGCCCAGAACAATAAGATTGCTCTGGAACGTTTTGCCGATGCGGCCATGACGAAGCGCTTGGCCGACAATCGACTGCCCAGGGTCGTGCGACTGGATAAAGAGCTTGAGGCGCCTGGTTTGCCAGATGGTAAGCTCGACGCGGTGCTGCTTGTTCTCTTTTATCACGACACCTACTGGCAGAAGGTCGACCGAGACGCGATGAACGCGGCCGTGTTGCAGGCGCTGAAGCCAGGCGGGATTTTTGGCGTGATAGATCATGCTGCAGCCAAAGGCGCGGGATCGTCGGTTAACAAGTCGCTGCACCGCATCGAGGAGTCATTGCTCAAGCAAGAAATTTTAAAA
>CAXMRT010000279.1:0-7927 GCA_964196025.1 uncultured Gemmatimonadales bacterium
CCATTCCGCCCACACGTTCGGAGCCACAAAAAAAGACGCCAGCACTATCGCTGACGTCTTTTTTCTTCGACACCGCTCGCGGCATCGCTTTTTGGTGGCTGCCTTAGCCCTTAGGCCCAGCCGCAACCAATGCTTTACCGTTATCGGTGTCAGTGAAGTTTTCGAAGTTCTTCACAAACATCGCGGCCAGGTTCTTGGCTGACGCATCGTAGGCATCTTTGTCTGCCCACGAATCGCGCGGGTTAAGACTCGCGTCAAGACCTTCAATCCCCTTGGGAACATCTAGGTTCAAGGTCGGCAAGGTCTCATACTCGATGTCATCAAAGGCACCAGAGAAGATCATGTCGATGGTCTTACGGTTATCCTTCAGGGAGATGCGGTGACCTTCGCCATACGCACCCGCCACCCAACCGGTATTGATCAGGTAAGCTTTTGAACCATGCTCTTCCATCTTGGCCGCGAGGATATCCGCGTACATGGTCGGATGAACCATGAGGAAGGCTTTGCCGTAGCAGGCTGAGAACGTCGCAGACGGCTCTTTCACACCACGCTCAGTTCCCGCAACCTTAGCCGTGTACCCGCTGAGGTAGTGATACATGGCCTGCTCTTTGGTCAAACGCGCAACCGGAGGCAAGACACCAAAGGCATCGCAAGTCAGGAAGATGATGTTCTTCGGATGACCACCCTTAGAAACAGGCTTCACGATGTTGTCGATATGATAGAGAGGATACGAAACACGCGTGTTCTGCGTCTTCGTCGCAATGTCGAAATCGACTTTGCCATCCGCATCCACGTCAAGGTTCTCCAACAAGGCATCGCGACGAACGGCCGCATAGATGTCAGGCTCACGCTCATGACTCAAGTTAATGCACTTAGCATAACAACCGCCTTCGAAGTTGAAGACACCTTCGTCATCCCAACCATGCTCATCATCACCAATCAAAGCGCGATTCGGGTCGGTCGACAAGGTCGTCTTGCCCGTACCGGACAGACCGAAGAATAATGCGGTGTCGCCATCCTTACCTTCGTTCGCAGAGCAATGGAATGCACCAATACCCTTCATAGGAAGGAAGTAGTTCATGATCGAGAAGATGCCCTTCTTGTTCTCGCCACCATACCACGTGCCACCAATCACTGTGCGACGCTCTTTGACGTTGAAGGCAATGTAGACTTCAGAATTCAAGCCATGCGCGTCGTAATCTTCGCAGGTCGTCTTGCAGGCATTCAAAATGGTCCAGTCAGGCTTGAAGGTTTTCAACTCTTCGTCTGAGGGACGGATAAACATGTTCTTAAAGAAATGCGCCATCCATGCCACTTCAGTCACCAAACGAACACTCATGCGTGTGTCATCGTTGGTTCCGCAAAACCCATCCATGACGTAGAGCTTCTTACCATTGAGCTGTGTCAACGACAGTGCTTCGAGGTGCTTCCAGGTGTCTTCTGAAATTTTTTGGTTGTCAGAACCAGCCGCCGAGCCATCGCCCCACCAAACAGTGTCTGTGGAGGTCTCTTCGTCCACAATATACTTATCTTTAGGTGAACGACCCGTAAATTTGCCCGTATCCACATTCACGGCGCCTCGGTCGGTCACAGTTCCCCGCGCCCAGCTCTCATTCGACTCATCGGTCTCATGGGCAAACAGCTCGTCATACGACAAATTGTAATGCAACTCGCTACATGCGTTCAGGCCAACAGATGGTAATTCCAACTCTTTCAGTTTCTCGTTCGACACATTTACTCCAGGTTTCTGGTTAACTAAATAGTTTCAATACGGCCGCAAATTCTAGCACGATGGCTCCAAATGACAAGTCAGATAGCAGGCGGGCCGCGACGCGGAAAGTCGGTGTATCTTCCAACAAATGAGGACTTCGGACGACTCAGACTGGCCAAAACAGCGCTGCCCAGCATCTTCCAGCAGTCCTAGAGCCCCCCTACTTCTTTTTAGGGGTTTTCGGTTTTTTCCGAACTGGCGCTGTAAACGGGAAAACGTCCGAGTCGACGTGAGAGGCCTTCATGAACTTGGAGAGCTCTTCTGCGATTTCAGGATGCTGAGCCGCAATATTCTTTGTCTCACCAATGTCATCTTTCACATTATAGAGCTCAATCGGACCGTCACGGTCTTTAAGTGCCTGAAGCCTCACACCCTTCCAATCGCCTCTGCGAATGGCTTGCCGGCCACCGTATGGATGAAACTCCCAGTACAAAAACTTGTGCTGCTTTTGGCGCTTCTTCCCAAGCAAGGTCCTCACGATGGAGACGCCATCAGTGTCCTTCCGACACTCCGCGTCTGCCAATTCACAAAAGGTCGGCATCATGTCCCAAAACGCAGAAATCTGATCCGAGGTCGAGCCTGCCTCGATCTTACCAGGCCAACGCACCAACAAGGGAACACGCACACCCCCCTCATAGACATCCCGCTTTACTCCACGCAACTCACCATTGCTATTCCAGAACTCGGGATCGTGTCCACCCTCTCGATGCGGACCGTTGTCGCTGGTAAACATCACGAGGGTGTTTTCATCAATCTTGAGCTCTTTCAATAGGTCCATCACTTTGCCAACCCCGTTGTCCAAGTGCTCCATCATCGCCGGAAACGCCGCAATCGGATTCTGAACATGAGGCCCCTTATACTTCCCGACCTTGTCTTCAAACTGCGGATACAGTTTACGATACTTGTCATGCAATTCCTTGGGTGCGTGCATGGCGGCATGCGGAATCGTGACCGACATATAGCAAAAAAACGGTTTGTCCTTATTGGTACTAATAAACTCCAAGGCCTTATCAAGGATCAGGTCAAAGGAGTACGTCTTGCCATCCAACATCACCTTCTCGCGCTTATGCCAAAGGTAGGGCGGATAAAAGGTGTGCGACTGACGCTGACAGTTATAGCCATAAAACTCGTCGAAGTGCTCCATCGGGTCGCTTGTGCTGCCCGGACTGCCCAAGCCCCACTTACCAAACATCCCCGTGGTATACCCCGCTTTATGCAACAACAGCGGAATCGTCTGGGTTCCGGCTTTCATCGGCGCCTGACCCTCTGGCTGGATTTCCTTATTACCACGGATTTGTGTATGCCCCGTATGCAACCCTGTCATTAAGGAGCAGCGCGACGGCGCACACACGGTACTGCCAGAGTAATGCTGCGAAAACTTCATGCCCTCTGCGGCCAACTCGTCAATCCGAGGGGTCTGAAATTTTTCCTGTCCATAACAGCTCAGATCGCCATAGCCTAAATCATCGGTGAGTATGTACACAATATTGGGCTGCGCTTTCTTTGCAACGACAGCACTTGAGGCCCCAGCCGCGACCACAGCCACGCACACTGCTAACAGTAAATTTTTCATAAACTCTCTCCATTGTTTGGCGGGCAGTCCGCGCCCAGTGAAGCCAGCACTCTACCCAGCCCCTACGACAATATCAACAGGAAGCTAGAAAACGGTGTTTTACAGGCTATTACGCATTTTCTACTCAAATCATTTCACCTCAAGTACGCGGCCAACCGTTGACATCTGACTAGACTCCGTTTAGATAGACACGAACCCGAACAAAGGACTCTCTATGCTTCTTCCGAACATGCTCGCACTTCTGACCCCCTTGCTGCTCACCACAACAATCGCAACAGCGGCAGACACGCCGTTCGCGGGTACGCAATCTGACTGGAAGGGATTCGTCATGCACACAGACGGCGGCACAAAAATCGTCGCCCCGAAAGAAACCGCTGAAGGAACGCCGTGGATCTGGCGTGCCCGCTTCTGGGGGCACGAACCCCAGTTCGACGTCGCCATGCTGAACAAGGGCTATCACGTCGTCTATTGCAACGTCGGCAACCTCTACGGCGCACCTGACGCTGTAGAGAGATGGAACGCCTTCTACAAGAAACTGACCAACGATCATGGCTTCGGCAAGAAACCGATCCTTGAAGGCATGAGCCGAGGCGGATTAATCATCTACAATTGGGCCGTAGCAAACCCAGATAAGGTCGGCGCCATCTATGGCGACGCACCTGTGATGGACTTCAAGAGCTGGCCGGGTGCGGCGAACGGCGGTATCAAGAAGGCCTACGGATTTAAGACCAAGGAAGAGGCCCTCGCCTATAAACATAACCCCGTCGACACACTCGCTATTCTGGCCAAAGCCAAAATCCCCATCATCCACGTCGTAGGTGATGCCGACAAAACCGTTCCGATCGCAGAAAATTCAAGCCTCGCGGAAACCCGCTACCCCACCTTCGGCGGCTTAATAAAAGTCATCCACAAAGAAGGCGTCGACCACCACCCACACTCCATTAAAGATCCGACACCACTGGTCGAATTCATGGACAAACACGCGCTAAAATAGCCGCGTCTCTATTTTTTTGGTAGGACGTGGATGGTGTTATATATTTCTTGAACGATTTCATCGCCGTCAGTGGTTTCCACATCTAGCTTGATCCGCATCTGCATCACCGTACGAATAGTCGGAATATCAAGAAACACGGTCTTCCCATCAGCCTGCAGCACCGCCTTGACGATCGATACTTTATCACCCAGAAATTTTATCTTTTTCCCGTCGGGCCCTTTACGACCCCCCTTCGACTCTTTCTTCATCGCAAGCGCGAGACGCTCAGGATCCGGATTGTCCACAGAGAACCATCCAGAGCCGTACTGTGGGCTCCATAGATAATTCCACCAGTGCACCGCATAACTTGTGAGGTCCTCGGCAAGCTCTTTGTCGAGCGTCTGTTCAAAACTCAAATAAACGCCCTTGTCAGTGACCCTCAAGCCCATAGGCGTCAACACAGGTTTCCCGGTATAGCGAATACGCTGGATTGCCGACTCACGCGATGCGTTAGTCTGCCACCCCTTAAACCCAGACACATACAACTGGCCGTCTTTCGCGTTGAATCGTCCTCGCATGGCAGACGAAGACAACTTGACTGGAAGCTTCACAACGCCTCCCTGCATCACGCCATCCACATCCTGCTGCAAGACCCGATACACCGTGCTGCGTCCATACGACAAATGCAGCATGGTTCCCGCAGGCACACCCCACTTATCACCCGCGACCCACACCTGACCTCCACCCGAGTTGTCGATCGGCATCGGCATCCAACACAAGGGCTCGTCATACCCTTGATCCATGGTACGCCCGTTCCCTGGATGAATCACGCCAGCGAAACTCCCCTTGGTTACCCAGTTGATCTTACACGCTGGCACGTACGTCCCTTCGTTTTCGCCCGCCGTCACTTCTCCATTGGGCCCAACACCCATTCCACCCGGTGCACGAAATCCGGTGGCGAACACTTCAGAGGTTTCCCCATCTTTCGACACCTTGAACACGATGCCGTGATGAGCATGCGTGGTTCCAAACCCCCGCCCACCTTTACGTACGGGCGCCGCTTTGGCAAAATAGAAGTTTCCTTGTGGATCTGTCTGGAGGTCGAAAGTGAACTCGTGGAAGTTCCTTGTGATCATGATGTCGTTATTGAAGCACTCATAAAAATCAGCTTCGCCATCCTTGTTCAGGTCATGCAAGCGTGTGATCTGATCCTTACCGGTGACATACACCACGTCATCGACAATTTTTAGCCCCAATGTTTCAAAAAGCCCGGCAGCATATCGCTTCCACACCACGTTCTCCAAGCCAGCGGTGATTCCTGTCGCAACCCACACATCACCATTCCACGTAACGGCCGCGAGACTTGTTCCGTCAGCAAAAAAGTCGAAGCCACTAAATCGGATTTTTGACATCCAAGGATTGATCGAAGGCGGCAAGGGAATATCGTCCGTCGCATAAGGCGCTCCCGTACCTAAGGTTCCACTAGCCTTAAACGTCCCTGGCCACTGCAAACCACCCCCTTGAGTCAAAGGCGTGAGATCGACCGCAGCCGGCCACTTCTCCAAGTCCACAGGCTTGTCGGCCATCACAACCTTAAAGGTCACGTCTTTGGCGCCCTTGGCGATGTTCAACAACACCTGCCCCGGCTCAGGTTGATAAACCATCATATCCTTACCGATCACTCCGACACTCAAAGACGCGGTGTTCAACGCACCAGGAACCTTCTCAGCACCCATGATACCAATGTTTTTTCCTGGCATATTGATCACTCGCAACGTCAACTTCTCGCTCGCCTCGGCAATATGGAAGGTTCGAGTGTAAGCACGCTGCCCCCCAACTTCTTCCCGAGCCGGCATCTCCCAAACCAAGGTCTCGCCCACGGTGTACGCCAACACAGTCTGGTCACCATGGACATACCGACCCTTGTAGTGCAGCCACTCTTTTGGCAAAGGTCCATACCCTGCTTCACGCGGATCCTTGAACGATCCGTCTTTCGCCCAACCAGGCCCCGTTTCAGATAAGAATAATGGTGCACTTCCCCCATGCGCAGGCAAGCCGCCATGACGCCCGTCCCAAGGAGTTCCTTGGATCTTTAACCACCCCTCCCAGGCTGCATTCATACTCATCATTTCAGTATCATAGAGCATCGTGCTTGCCCGATCCGCTCCCAGACGAGCCGCCACGCCTTTAAGGACCACCATCTTGCCGATGCTAACCGACGTCTGAAGCGCGGGCCCAAAATCCATCACCTCAAACCACCGCGTTTTGAGCGGCTTCACTTTAATGTTCTTATAATAGACCACACTGCCGGGATCATGAGCCTGAAGCCCAATCGTGCCTGATGAAAGTTTTCGAGGCCGATCCACAATACCCTCGCGATAGACCTTAATGAGCTTACCATCCACTTTGGTAGTAATCTCGTTGCCGCGTACAATGATCTCGTAGCGAAACCATTCCCCGTCGTTGCCAGATTTCTCTAAATGTTTGGCCACAATATAGATCGACCCCGTCTTAACAGGATCTGCATGACTCGTATTCACCTGCGCTTCATGTCCGGGAGGCCACCCCTTATCCTGATACTTGGTATGGAAGAAAATTCCGCTGTTCGCGTTCGGCATGGTCTTCACGTCGGCGATGAAATGGAAGTCCTTCATTTCCTTTCCGGCTCCGTCGTAATAGAGCATCGATCGCTTTCCACTACATTTGAGCGCACCCTCTTCGACCGCGAACCCGCCGGGATTCCACTTGTCAGCCTTCCAGCCATCCAAGGTCTCGCCGTTGAAAAGAAGCATCCAGCCAGCCTTCTTCTCGTCCGCCGTCAGCGAATTATCAGCAACACCCTGCAATGCGCTCAGCACGCTCGCAACCACCACACCAAACAAAAGACGCCTCATATCACTCCCTTACTTCGGTTGATAAAACACTCACAAATCAATGGATCGATCACAAACCCTAACTAGACGTTCTCTTCTAGAACAGAAAATTCTGTTCATCCCATCAGCCACAAAGCCCAAAAGATATGAGGAATGACCCGGCCAGCGGACCCCTGAACCCAGAACCTTTGAAATCTACTTCTTAACCACCCAAATATTTTTATAAAATACTGGGTTGCCATGGTTCTGAAGATAGATCGGGCCCGGCTGAGGTCCCACCTTCACGGGGGCTGCCGTCGTCTTGTGCGTCAACTCAACAGCGTCATGAATCAGTACGCCGTTCAGCTTCACAGTAAGCGTGGGGTGCGTTTTGAGCACGCCGTCCGTATACACCGCTGAGGTGAGATCAACGTCGTAAGTCTGCCAACGCAAGGGCGGGTAACACATATTCAAAATCGGGGCCGCGATTGAATAAATCCCACCCGCTTCATTCATTTTCCCTTCAAGCCCAAACGAGTCCAACACTTGCGTCTCGAACCGGCCCTGATGATAGACGCCACTGTTCCCACGGCGCTGGCCACGATCATACGGACGATACGGCGTCATAAACTCTAGGTGCAAATGATAACTCTGAAACGTTTCCTTACTCGTCGTGCCATGCAAAAGGAAACCGCCATCCATCTTTCCTCCGCTCCAGCTATCCACGTCGGATCCGTCAAAAAGCACAACCGCACCCT
>CAXMRT010000280.1:0-2898 GCA_964196025.1 uncultured Gemmatimonadales bacterium
CAATACTGTTGTCCCACATGTCCGCAAACGTATCCGCCACCTTAGTCGTCCCGTCCATCAGGTAGACGGGGGCGCTAACAAGGGCGTTATCCCTGGCATCGACGAGAAGTGTTGACCCGACTGCGTACCAAGTGGCTTCAGCCACACCGGTATTGGTTGCACCATCGGCCACTGAATTGACATAGTCATTCCAATGGGAGATTTCGAGATCATCGGCCACATTGGTCTGGGAACTGGTCAGGAAGGCCAACTGATAGGTATCTCCCGGCTGCCACAAAGACCCAGCGTTTATCGGGTGCGGTCCCCGTGGCGCAACCAATCCTGCGGAACCGTAGTAAACGGGGTAGGTGTAGGAAACCACGACCTCCACATATCCAAGGTAGGCGTTTTTGCCTGAGCCATTGTTGTTCTGAAATGCCACCTGCATAGTGTTGACTTGCGCTTCGGTAGTAACAGTTGCACTAACATCCCATGTCCGGAGCGTGAACGGGGCAGATGCGTCGTCATCAGGAGTTACTGTGATGCTCGACCAGGTGGTTCCCGCACCCCCGCTCTCCCAACCGAGCCCAACCATCACATCCAACCCGTTGGGGCTGGCCGCGGCTGATCCTACGCGGTAGTTAATGACAACAGAATCAATAATCAGTCCGGTATAGGTAAGGTTGGAAATGGTCCCAGAGACCCGGAACGTATCATCAAAGCCCAGCTCGCTTACATCGCTGGCCTGGATATCGGAGAGAGTACCTCCACCGATAAGAGTGTCACCGTCGTCAGTATTGTATCCGTTGGTGGACACCAGAGTTTCCTGGGCGTCAAAGGCACAAACGGGACTACCCAACATCATCGCGAGCAGAAACCCGCAAAGGATCCATTTACCAGTCATCCATCTGGCGTTCCGCAGTCTCATCTGAGTCTCCGCATGTAAACGTCTGAGGCCTTTTCCGATCCGTACTCAAGCCTCAAGAACCCAACCACCCAATGTCGTTCATCACTCAACGAAGGCTACTGTGCACCGAAACACGCCCTCGTCTATAGACACAAAATACCATATCATATTATGTATGTCGAACCTCAGGGATGAAAAGCTCGTTATCAATGCGACAAAACGACCCGCATATACGACAAAACCTGACGAACTGTCGAAAAGTGGACGAACATGGCGAGAAACGAGCTCAAACCGACGGCAGACTCACCACGCGAACAACCGGCGAACGGGCCGCTCTGTAGCGGCCCGTTGGGTCGTCACTTGCAACATAAGGTCGCCGATATTGAGGCTGTCGGAAAACGGCGACGATCGGACCGATCTGCCGGTGTTGACGCTATCGCGCCTTTCCGGCATGCTGTGCCGGATGGGAACACCGCACACCAAATCCCGGATCTACGCGCGCATCCTCCTCTCATCAACGGCCGTTTTTCTGACGCTTCTGATCGTAGAATGTGCCCTACGAATCATCGACCACCCCCGTTTTCTCGACCCCCACAAAGAAACCAGACGCTTCTCGCTCACGAACCAAAAAGTGAACAACACGCCAGTCTACGTTAATTACCCCGGACGCATCACCTTCACCTACGCCGACAATCCGCGCGGCTATTTCAACACCAACAATGAACTCCATCACGAGGTCAATCCTGACGGCTTTCGCGGCCCCCCCTTCGGTCCCAAACCGGACGCGGTCCAGCGACTAATCTTTCTCGGCGACTCCTTCACATTCGGCGAAGGCGTTCGCCAAGAACACGTTTACCCGCAAGTCACAGCGAAATACTTGAGCGCTCCCAACCATCGCGTCGAAGCCTGCAACCTCGGCGTGGGCGGCTACAACACGACACAGATGGAAACCACTCTGGACTCAGTGGGCTTCGCCCTTCAACCCTCCGCCGTGATCATCGGCTACGTCCTGAATGATGCCGAGCCCCCCCTCTTCTCCATCCACCCACTCAACGGCCAAGTGATTAGACGCAATCGCGAAGCCAACATCGAAGCCGAAGGCGCACCAAAGAAACCACCCCCCGCCGGCATCTATCGATTACATCTGGCTCAACTCATATGGAATGTACGCCGGCAAAGTCAGCTGACAAAACAAACCGTCAACTACTACACCTCAATCAACCAAGCCGACAATCCCGGATGGATCGAAAGCGAACGAGCACTGCGCAGCATCATCGCAAAATGCCAAGATCGGAACATCCCCTGCGTGGTTGTCTTGTTCCCGATCCTTCATGAATTGACCGATGACTATCCCTTCGCATCGATGCACGAACAGGTCGGCACGGTGGTTAAAAATTCGGGCGGCATTTTCGTCGACCTTCTGCCGGCACTAAAAGGTAAAGACGCTCACGCCCTATGGGTCCATCCAACAGATCAACATCCGAACGAACGCGTGCACGCCATCGTAGGCCCCCTTGTTGCAAACGCGTTAAGAGCACTGAAATAACCCACACATGACCGCCATCCCCTCCCGCAGCAACATCATCCACGCCTGGCCCGTACTAATCGCCTTGGCGGCGGCATGCTTTCGCCTCGTATCACCCGATATACCACTCGGTCTCGCCTGGGGTCGTGCAATCGTCGAACACGGCGCCTTGCCCGCAACCAATGTATTCAGCCACATGAACTCAGACTGGCCGGTCCTACTCGACAAGTGGCTCTTCCAGCTCAGCATCTATCGAATTCATCTGGCGACCGGCACCAGCGGACTCATACTCCTACGAATCACACTTCTGGGGATCGCCCTCTTTGCTGCGACACGCGTTGCACGCATCCGCTGGAACTGGACTCCACACGCACTGCTCGCAGTCTGCTTCACGATCGCTCTCTTGAATCGCTGCTATGTTCGCGCTGAACTTGTCACCTGGGCAGCAATCCCACTGACTCTGTGCCTGATTCCTCTGATCGCAAAA
>CAXMRT010000281.1:0-15619 GCA_964196025.1 uncultured Gemmatimonadales bacterium
TGCGGCATCAGACCCTTTGGCGCCATCACTCCGATCCCCCATGTACAAGGTCCGGATCGGAAAGGGAATCTCGATCGACTCCTCGCTATAGCGCCGGTGCAAGCGCTTGATGAATTCATGCTGGATCAAAAACTGATCTTCAAACTTCTTCACAAACATGCGAAGGCGGAACGTGATGCTAGAGTCAGCGAATTGCTGATACCGAAAAACGGGCTGGTGCTCCGACATCCCGCCCTCCACGGTTCCCATCACGTCTGCCGCGACCTCAAGCGTGACCCGCTCCACGTGGTCTAAGTCGCTCGCATAGGAAACGCCAACCTCAAGACTCAACCACAAACTCTCAACGGGCAGACTGTAATTAATCACGATCGCCGACGTCATCGTGCTGTTAGGCACAATAATTCGATTGTTGTCCGGGAAGGCACGAATCGTGGTGCTGCGCGCTTTAACATCCGTCACATACCCTTCGTGCCCGCTGTCCAGCTTGACGTAGTCGCCCGGACGCACCAAGGCAGAGGCAATAATCTGTACGCCAGAAAAGAGGTTGTTCAGCGTGTCCTGCAGGGCAAGCGCAACAGCCAAACCGCCCAAACCCAGCGCGGTAATGATAGGCGTAATCTGAATGCCCAAATTCTGCAAGATGATCACACCACCCGCGATGTACACCAACAAGCGCGTTCCACTCACCAATAATGTGGTCGACGGCAACCACCCACGAACCTGACTCGACAAAAGCTGGATCACACCACCCGCCAGCTTTGCGCTGACAAGCGTGACCATAAAAAGGATCAAGCCCATAAGCATCCGGTGAAGCAGTGCTCGGTAGCCGCCGTCCAGGCTCGACACACCCAAGGCCGCGTACAGGCCAAAACAGGCGGATAAGAGAAACGGCATGTTGCCGAACGCCGGCCAGAAGAGATCATCCCATTTCCAACGAGACTTTACCGCAAGTCGATGAAACTGGTTGATGATCCAGTACTGTAGAACCAAGCCTCCTACGAAACCTCCAACTAACATCCATACCATCGTCATACATTGCTCCTCGAACGAATCATACAGCCTAAGGGATTCAAATCGAAGACTTTTCACCTGTCGACTTGACACCCGCCACTGTTTGCGTACATTCGTGTTTTGCCGCGTCGCAGGAACACGTACCTATGAAAAAATTAAGCGAAGCTCTTAGCTCACAGATCGGACGCAAGGTTCTGACCGGGATCACAGGTCTCGGCCTGATCGGCTTCGTCATTGTCCATCTCGCCGGAAACCTCCTGCTGCTGACTCGCAACCCCGAGCTGTTCAACAACTACGCGCATAAGCTCGAAAGCCTCGGCATCGTCCTCTATATCGCCGAATTTGGCCTCCTCGCTCTCGTGCTGACCCACGCAGCCATCGGCATTTCTATCTTCCTTAAGAAGTCGTCTACCCGCGGCAGTCGCTACGAAGTCAACGGGTCCGCCGGCGGCACCAGCCACCAAACACTCAGCTCGCGCACCATGGCCATCACCGGCACCGTCCTCTTCCTCTTTATTGTCCTACACATCATGCATATGAAATTCGGCGTGTTCGATTCAGCCACCGACCGATCCATCACCCTGCACGGTGAACCCGCCACCGATCTCTTTGGTCGCGTGAACGCCGCGTTCTCCAACCTCAGCACCGTGCTACTGTACTGCGTCGCAATGATTATGCTGGGCCTCCACCTTCGCCACGGCTTCTGGAGTGCCTTCCAATCGCTGGGTATCGCCTTTCCTAAATATACAAAGGGTCTTTATTGCCTCGGCGTCCTGACAGCCCTGTTCATCGCACTTGGATTTTTAATCATCCCCATTTACCTCTATGTGGCACAGGCGTGATATGTTTATGAATAAAGATAAAAACAGCCTCAACGCAAACGTTCCCGAGAAGGGCGAGCTCCATGAAAAGTGGAGCCTCTACAAGAATGACATCAAGCTGGTCAACCCAGCCAACAAGCGTAAACACACAATCATCGTCGTCGGAACAGGCCTGGCCGGGGCATCCGCCGCGGTCTCCCTCGCTGAAATGGGATATAACGTCAAGGCCTTCACCATACTCGACTCTCCCCGACGCTCACATTCCATTGCCGCTCAAGGCGGAATCAATGCAGCCAAAAATTACCCGAACGACGGCGACACGGTATGGCGCCTGTTCTACGATACGATCAAAGGCGGCGATTTCCGCTCCCGCGAAGCAAATGTCCATCGCCTCGCAGAAGTCAGCAATAACATCATCGACCACTGCGTCGCCCAAGGCGTCCCTTTTCAGCGTGAATACAGCGGTCTTTTGGATAACCGATCCTTCGGCGGCGCTCAAGTCTCTAGAACCTTCTACGCCCGCGGTCAAACCGGCCAGCAACTCCTTCTCGGCGCCTACAGCTCACTGATGCGACAAGTCGCCGCCGGACGCGTGGAGATTTTTTCCCGACGTGAAATGCTCGAACTAGTCACGGTAGAAGGCAAGGCGCGCGGCATTATCGCACGCAATCTACTCACCGGGCAATTCGAACGCCATGTCGGCGACTCGGTCCTCCTCTGCACCGGTGGCTACGGCAACGTCTACCACCTGTCGACCAACGCAAAGAACTCAAACGCGACCGCCGCATGGCGCTGTCACCGTCGCGGAGCCTACTTCGCAAATCCCTGCTATACACAAATTCATCCGACCTGCATCCCTGTTTCGGGCGATCATCAATCCAAACTCACTTTGATGAGCGAAAGCCTACGCAACGACGGCCGCGTCTGGGTCCCGAAACAAAAAGGCGACGCCCGCAAACCCATCGATATCCCAGAGGACGAACGGGACTACTATTTGGAAACAAAATATCCCAGCTTCGGCAATCTCGTGCCACGCGATGTCGCATCTAGAAATGCCAAATTGGTTTGTGACGAAGGCCGCGGCGTAGGCGAGACCGGATTAGCGGTGTACCTCGACTTCCGCGACGCGATCAATCGTCTGGGAATCGACACCGTCAAAGCCAAGTACGGCAACCTCTTTGATATGTACGAACGCATCACGGGCGAAAACCCCTACGAAACACCGATGCGCATCTACCCCGCAGTCCACTACACCATGGGCGGACTCTGGGTCGACTACAACCTAATGAGCAACCTCCCTGGCCTCTTTGTTCTAGGTGAAGCCAACTTCTCCGATCATGGCGCCAACCGCCTCGGAGCAAGTGCCCTGATGCAAGGACTCGCCGACGGCTACTTCGTTATTCCCTACACGCTCGGCCACTATATCGCAAATGAAGGCATCGGGGATTCACTCGATACCGAACACGTCGCCTTCTCAGAAGCCGAGGCCATGGCACGCGCCTTCAACCAACGCTTGCTCGACATCAAGGGCGACCGAAGTGTCTCAGACCTCCACCGCTCCCTCGGCAACATCATGTGGGAACACGTCGGCATGGGCCGCACCGCTGACAGCCTGAAGGAAGGCATCTCACAAATTCAGGCGCTACGTGCCGAATTCTGGCAAAATCTTCGCATCCCTGGCGATCCCGGTGAACTCAACAAGAACCTGGAACACGCAGGCCGCGTAGCGGACTTTATGGAACTCGGCGAACTCATGGCACGTGATGCCCTCGAACGCGACGAGTCCTGCGGTGGACACTTCAGAGAAGAACACCAGTCCGCAGAAGGCGAAGCCACTCGAAACGATAAAAAATTCTCTCACGTCGCCGCTTGGGAATATAAGGGCGCAGAGATCCCCCCTATTCGACACATTGAGGACCTCACCTTTGATAACGTAACCCTCTCTACCCGGAGCTACAAATAAAGGACCGGCTATGAGCGATTCTAAAAACATGACGTTCCATCTCAAGATCTGGCGCCAGAACGGCCGCAGCGATACAGGCCAACTCGTCAACTACACGGTCGACGACGCCTCGTCAGACATGTCGTTCCTCGAACTACTCGATGTCCTCAACGAGAAACTAATTGCCCGAAATGAGCTCCCCGTTGAATTCGATCACGATTGTCGCGAAGGTATCTGTGGGTCCTGCAGCCTCGTCATTAATGGCGTCGCTCACGGTCCACGCAAAGCAACCGCCACGTGCCAGCTGCATATGCGCGAGTTCGACGACGGCGACACGATCACCATTGAGCCCTTCCGAGCCAAAGCCTTTCCCATCATTCGAGACCTCGTAGTCGACCGCAGCTCCTTTGATCGCATTATACAAGCCGGCGGATACGTCTCGGTCAAAACCGGTTCAGCACCCGACGGCAACACCCTCCCCATCCCAAAGAAGGAGGCGGACACTGCGATGGACTACGCCTCATGCATCGGATGCGGCGCCTGCGTGGCAGCATGTCCAAATGCATCAGCCTCTCTTTTTACCGGGGCAAAAATCTCACAACTCTCTCTCCTTCCGCAAGGACACCCAGAACGCAAGCAGCGCGCCATCAGTATGGTGGAGAAAATGGAAGCCGAGAATTTCGGCGACTGCTCCAATCATGCCGAGTGCCAAGCAGTCTGCCCAAAAGAAATTCCGGTCGAAGCGATCGCGACCATGCGACGGGAATACATCAAAGCCGCAATGGACCCCACCTGACCCCCCTGCAGCCTTGACCCACCCCACCGTTTAAGTCAGTGTGTTTCAATCATGCGTAGGGCTGACTTCATTCATAAAATAACGTGGTTATTCCTCGCCATCGGGATACTCGCCAGCACGGCTGCGATCGCCGTCGAACCGGTTATTCTAAAGGTCTGGCAACTGCCCGATGCGCGCAAAACCGACCCCTACGCTCAGGCCGACCTAGCCGTTCTCGAAGCATTCCGCGAACGCTTTCCCCATATCGAACTCCGAGACTTCTCCGGAATCAAGATCGATGGCTCCGAATCCCTCGATACCGGCCCGCTAATGGCCATCGCGGGAGGCGTCTCGCCTGATGTGATCTACGTGAACTTCCGCCAGTCAGACACCTATATCCAAAACAACTTCCTCTACCCCCTCGACTCCTTTATGGCCGATCTCTCGCAGGAAGACCTCGACCTACGCGTCGCAAAACCTGTCTGGCCCGTCATTAAACGCAAAGGCTCCGACTCCATAAAGCGCACCTGGGCCCTACCCTACGGTACGCTCGTACGCGTACTCATCTACCGGAAGGACCTCTTTCGCAAAGCAGGCCTCGACCCTAACAAACCCCCTGCAACATGGGACGAGCTCCTCGACTATTCGCGTCGATTAACCGATCCCGAAGCTGGCACTGTCGGCATGAAACTCGCCAGAGGCGATGGAGCAGCCTATGACTGGATTACTTTTTTATGGAGCGCTGGCGGTCGAGCCGTCAAGGAAATGGAAGACGGCGACTGGAAGGCCACGTTCGACTCTCCAGCAGCAATCGATGCAGCGGACTTCTACCTCAAACTCTGCACCACCCCATGGCGCGATGCTCAAGGCCGCGAACAACGCGGCTTCGTCATCCGCGATGGAGGAACACGCGTCAACAAAATGTGGACAGACGGGAAAATCGGAATGCGCTTCACCTATATGAGTGAACGCGATATGGGCGGCAAACAAGGCTCCGGTATCGAAGGCAAAGCTCTCGACCCCAACCTCTATGGACTCGCCCCCGTACCACTCAGCTGGAATGGCACACGCGCCTCGGAACTCAATTGCACAATGATGGGCATTTTTTCGAAAGCCGGCGAAGAAAATAACGCCGGACTGGGCCCCCGCGATCCAGACGCCGTCAAACGAGCCGCGTGGGACTACATCTGGTTCATGGATTCCGAGGCAGCGCGCGCGATCCGAATCCGGGTGCTGGTCGAAGCCGGTTTCGGAAAGATGCAAAACCCGTTCTACCTCGAACGCTACGGCTACTCCGAATACCTGAAATACATCGACCCCGACATCATCACGACTTGGCGAGAAGCACTGGAAAACGGAATTCCTGAACCGTACGGACGCAACTGCCAACGTATCTACCATTTCATGTCCGAACCCCTCGAACGCTGCGTCGAACTCGCAACCAATAATGAACTCGGATCCAGCCCGGAGGCCCGACTCGAAACCATCTCAACTGTCTTCAAGGAAGGAGTCGCCCGAACCAACGCAAAGATGATCGGCCGCATCGCACCCGAAGAACGCGCCCGCCGCAACCGCCTCGCCGGCCTCGTGGCGGTCTTCATCGCGCTTGTTTTCGCGATGGTTGTGTATCGCGTATGGAAGATTTTTACACCCGATGCTCAACCCGATAAACAAGGCTGGATGGTCGGCAAATACTTCTACGCCTACCTCTTGTTGGTTCCAGCTCTCGGATCAGTCATTCTCTGGAACTACGTCCCCATGCTGATGGGATCGATTATGTCGTTTCAAAACTATCAAATCGTAGGAGAGTCGAGCTGGGTCGGACTCGAGAATTTTGCCGACGTCCTCTTCGATGGTGAGTGGTGGTCAGCAGTCGGGAAAACACTTCTCTATATGCTCCTCATGCTCTCCCTCGGCTTCTTTCCACCCATCATCCTCGCGATACTTCTCCAAGAAGTGTCCCACGGGAAAGTTTTCTACCGCGTCATCTTCTACCTGCCCGCCGTCATCACGGGCGTCATCGTCATCTACCTCTGGAAACTCTTATACGACCCCAGCGATGCCGGCGGGCTCAATCAGCTATTGATGTCGGTGGGACTCGAGAAACAATCCTGGCTCGAGGATAAACGCCTCGCCATGCTCTGCTGCATCATCCCTAGCGTCTGGGCAGGCGTAGGCCCCGGCTGCCTCATCTACCTCGCCGCCCTGAAAAGCATCTCGGACGACAGCTATGAAGCCGCCGACATCGACGGAGCAAGCTTCATCCAGAAAATCCGATACGTCGTCTTCCCCGGCCTCAAAGCCCTCATCATCATTCAGTTCATTGCCGCCTTCATTATCGCCAGCCAGCAAACCGGATTCATTCTGGTCATGACCTTTGGTGGCCCCGCAGGCGCGACCCAAGTCGCCGGCTTGATGATCTTCGAAACCGCATACCTCTCACTCAAGTTCGGCATCGCCACGACAATGGCGTGGATGCTGGGCATCATCCTAATGGGCTTCACCGTCCTCCAACTTCGACACCTCTCTCGCATGGAATTTCGCGCCCAAACCGACACCGGCATGGAGTCCAACTAATGCCTATCATCGGAAACGTCGGTCGCCGATCACTCAACGTGCGCGCGTTGAATATCGGCATCCACCTCATACTGCTTGTGGGATCCATCACGATGCTCTACCCCTTTATGATCATGATCTCGGGATCAGTCAAAAGCCAGGTCGACTCCGACACCATGAGCCTCTGGCCCGAGTATTTTCACAACGACGATATGCTCTTTCGGAAATTTGTTGAAGCCCGCTACAATGAGTCTTCCGCAGCTCTTGTGCGCGACTACCACGGCCGCTTCACAACCTTCAAAGACGTTCATCAGCCCGCTAAGATCGATACACAACGTGCACACGATTGGACCACCTTTCTTCAACAACAAAGCGACACCCACACCCAGTACGACTATGTCATCACCGAACAATACGGCCGCGGCGTTTACCCCCGAAATAACCGCCTCTTCCGCGACACGCTGAAGGCAGAGAGCGACGCATCTCTCACCACCTACAACACCACCTACAACGCAACCATCCTCTCGTGGGACGAAGTGCGCGTCGATGTTCCGAACATCCTTTCAACACGCTTCACGACCGGCGACTCGGCTATCCAACAGCGCTACCGCGCCTTTCAAACCGATCGCCCGCTCTGGAACCGCCAATACCCCAGTCTCGACGGCGACTTCGTCGAACGCGAATTAAAACCCGTCTATCAATCAACCATCGCCGAACTCAACAAAACCCTCGGCACCGACTTTCGCTCCTGGTCCGAAATTCACCTCGCTCGCTCACTGCCGAACTCTCCGCTTGCGAAACATTGGACACACTACGTTCGACACGTGCTCAACTCACAACACGTCCGGGCCGACAGCCAATCGCTCGCCAGCTGGCAGAACACGCTCTCAACGAGATACGCCGACATCTCAATGCTCAACAAGACGTATGCAACCCACTACGAGAATTTCGCCGCCGTCCCCCTACCCGACACACCCCCGACAGGAGGCGCGTGGTTGACAGACTGGACCTGGTTCATTGCTTACGTCATCGAGGCCCAACACCTTACCGTCACAAGTGTCGAGTTCGATTATCGCGACTGGGTCCGCAAGGCCTATACAAACGACCTCGCAGCCTATGCGGCCGCCCATCAACTCGGGCACATGGATCTTGCCACGGTGCCGCTCTCTAAACAGGTCCCCACACTAAACGAGACCGAACGCCATGACTGGTTAACCTTCGTTTCCACCCACGTCTCCCCTGACAGAATCCTGCTCTCACCCTCAGCTCGCTCGGACTTCATAGCCTTCGCCGCAACCCTCTTTCCAGACGACGCTGGTTCGATAAACCTCGCCGCGTTCAACGCCGCATATGACACAACCTACATCCGTGTCGCCGATATATACCCCTCTCAGACCGTCCCCCAACAAACTCGCTACAAGAAGGATTGGTCAGCCTTCGTCCAACAACACGCCTCCCCCCATGCACTCACGCTTCAAGGCAACCCACAAGCCGACTGGGCCGATTATTTGGAAACAACGCACACATCAGTTAGCCGTCTCAATCAGGCATACGGACTACTGCCGACAAGCTTTGAGTCGGTCACGATCGATAACTGGGCCATCGATCACGCGTACTTTCAAGCTCATCGAGATGACATTTTTAGCGAATTCACGTCGCGCAACTACCGCATGGTGCTCGACGTCATGCTCTTCAACGGTCGCGCAGTCTCCAACACACTCATCTACTGCTTTCTCGCAATTTTCACCGCACTGCTAGTCAACCCTCTCGCCGCCTACGCCATGAGCCGGTTCAAGCTCCCCTCGTCATACAAGATCATTATGTTCCTCATGATGACCATGGCCTTCCCGCCAATGGTCATGGGCATCCCAAGTTTTCTACTTCTCAAAAACCTCGGTATGTTGAATACGTTCTGGGCGCTCATTCTTCCCGCCGCGGCCGACGGCTACTTCATCTTCCTGCTCAAAGGCTTCTTCGACTCTCTACCGAGAGAACTCTTTGAGTGTGCAACGCTGGACGGCGCCTCCGAACCCACGATCTTTTGGCGAATCGCGATGTCGCTCTCCAAACCCATCATGGCCGTCATCGCTCTCGGAGCCTTCAATGCCGCCTACCGAAATTTCATGCTGGCCTTTATCGTCTGCCAAGATAGCGAGATGTGGACGATCATGGTGCATATCTACCAACTCATGCAGCGATCCAGCCAAGGCGTTGGTTTCGCCGCCCTCGTCATCGCAGCAGTCCCCGTCTTTCTCGTCTTCGTCTTCTGCCAGAACATTATCATCCGCGGCATCGTCGTTCCTTCAGAGAAATAGACTGTGGACTAAAGCGTTCCTGCGAGGATCCCGCCGTAAGCTGCGTGCGAGTGGGTTACGGCGTGTAGGTGCGCTGCTCGACCCGCTCCGCCACGCGTCTGAACACCATACTATCCTTCGGAGCACCAAACTTAGGCCTGCCCGACGCGCTAATGTCGACCGTCAGTCGTTCGTAGTTAGCTAACGTCGGCTTGGTGACATCGACCGGGTAAATTCGAGCAAAGCTGAACGTCGCGAGTGACTTTTTCACCTTCATGTGACGAGCCATTTTCGGCTTAAGCTTCTTGACCGTCATGTCTCCGCTCACACGCATACTGTTGACGCCACCACTCACGCCCACACGGCCGAGCTTGACAGTGCCGGAACTTCCGCTTCGACTCACATCCATGTCATCAGTTTCCAGCGAGTCCGCAAAAGCTGTAGTATCAATCGACCAACTATCCCCCGTTTTCTTGCGCGTCTTGGTGCCCGCTACATCATCATCAGTAAGCTCACCGTTCGCCAACGAAAACGCGAAGTCCATCAACTGAAACAGCTGCGGCGTTTTAGGCGTAACGCCATCAATCGTCATGTGCCTAACTCCCTCAACATAAGAGGAGTACAAAATGCTGCCTTCAGGAAGAGTCAAGGTATTCGTCGTATTTGCCACGAACGTCGCGGTACAGGACGAGACCGTCATCTGACAAGCGGATGGTCGCTTCTGCTTGTCAATCCGCCTGACCGACACCTCTGCCTTCAGCTTAAGGGCCATATCAGTAAACTCTCGCTTAACACCTTTGTCACCAGTCTCGTTCACTACTTCATGAAAGACCTTGCCCGTAATATCCACCTGATAACGGTCACCCACCCGCTCCGGTCGCTCGAGAACCATCTGATAGTCACGCGCATCCGCACCTACTGCTGCCAACAGAACACATATCCCAAATAGTCTTAAACCCGTCGTCATGCATGCTCCTTTTCTTAAACGTCGTCGCCTACTCATACAAATCATTTTTTAACATCTTGGATAAAGACGAACCCGCCCTTTTTATTCCCAGTCACAACATCAGGTCGCTTATCACCATTCAAATCACCAACCGCAAACTGAGTGCCAATGCCAGAGTCATCGTCGATCTGATGCGGCACCCACGTCACGCCAGACTTCCCGCGCACCAACTGAAACCAATACACCACAGCCGGGGCACTCGGCTCAACATCACCCTTCGGGCCATGCGCCCAATATCGTTTACCCGTAATGATGTCCTTTATGCCATCCCCATCCATGTCAGCCAGACACAATGCATGGGGCTGGGAAAATCGAACTCCGCGAGGATTCTCTTCGACCTTGGCTCCCATGATCACATGCTCGACGAACGTAATCGTTCCGTCTTTCTTAACATGTTCAAACCACGCCAAACCATAACCATGCGCCTCAAGACTGGTGATGACATCTTGATCACCATCCCCATCTACATCATAGGCAAACATCTGAGCGCCGCCTTTTCCGAAAACCTGCGGGTGCTTCGTCCAAACCACCCCAGCTTCCGAGGACGCCGGCTGCTCCCACCAACCGTTTGCCATCAGAAAATCAGCGCGACCATCTCCATTGACATCGCCAACCCCAAGTCCGTGCGTGTACCGCCCCCATTTTTCTTTGGCGGAGATAGCCGTAAACGTCCACTCTTTAGCAGGGTCCTCGCCCGGGCTTGCATAACCCAGTCGGCCGCCGGTATGAAAAATGATCTCGGGCTCACCATCACCCGTCACATCTTCAAATTGAATCGACTCGTTGTCCGCAACCGGATACGCCACGTGCTTCTTCCAATCCCCAGCCGCACCCGCCGGATTCTGAAACCACACCATGCCTTTACCTGGCCATTCATTCACGATCACATCATCGTAGCCATCTTTGTTAAGATCTTTTACGAAGGTAACGAAATTGTCCGAGTACTTAACTGGAGGGAACTCTTTGGGGGTGTACAGCGCTGTTTTCGTCGTGAATTCCGGCCCCGCATACCAATGCGGACCGTAGACAACATCTAAGACTCCGTCCTTATTGAAGTCACCAAAGTTCGCGCCCTCAGCATAAAAGAAGTTGCTCAAGACAATCTTCTGAAAGTGACCGTCATCAGGGTGCGCACTCTTTTTCTCATGCGCGACCGCAACCACCGCCAGCAACATCAACGCCATACCTACAAATTTTGTTGTCTTCATATCAACCCTGTTCCTTCTGTTCTAGCGCGGCCAAACGCGATTCAATCTTTCTAAGCATCTGGATAATAATGATGTGCGTTTTCTTCGCATCAATTCCGACCGGGCTCGATTCACTATGAATCAGCGCAGCAACTTCATCGTAATCGCTAGTATCCACGTCCATAATATCCCTCACCCTTAATCTGACCCTTTTCAACGGAACGCCCAGCCTAGCACTCCCTCTTAGCGAGACCTAGAATTTTCGCCCTTGTCTAACCCGTACTTAGCAGGATACCCTTCCCAGCAACTTTTCAGAACACTCACAACCGACTATTTAGGAAACCTATATGAGCGCCTGTCCCTGTGGTACCGAAAACCCTTTCGCCGACTGCTGTGAACCCATCATTAACGGTACCCGCAAAGCAATAAGCGCAGAAGAGTGCATGCGTGCGCGCTATAGCGCTTACACCCGAGCCGACATCGACTTCATCCGAAAATCCCTACTCCCCTCCAGACGAGGAGATCACGACGACAAAACCACCCGCGAGTGGGCTGAAAATTCGGACTGGGAAAAGCTCGAGATCCTCAACACCGAATCCGGCACCGGTGACGACAAAACAGGATCCGTCGAATTCATCGCCCACTTCTCCGACAAAGGAACCTCTCACAAACATCACGAGCTCGCGACTTTTGTCAAAAAGGACGACACCTGGTACTTCGAAGACGGCGCACCACCAGCCCCCAAACAAATCATCCGCGACGGCCCAAAAGTCGGCCGCAACGACCCCTGCCCCTGCGGAAGCGGCAAAAAATATAAGAAGTGCTGCCTAGACAAGTAGTACGCGAGCGCGCGTCTGGCTGGGCGCCCTATTTTTTCTTCTTCGCCTTTTTCCTCTTCGGGGGCTCACCCGGGCCTCCGCCGAAATAATCCAAGCGGCGAACCACGGGGTCACTGACTCCCTCAGCCCCAACATCCGCCCGCGTAATCGTAAAGTCGTAGCTCGGCGTTCCGTCTTGCAAAAGCGTCGCGGTATTCAAAACAATCCCCACTTCATGAACACTCGTACTGTTCGCCAACACATCCATAATGACCGCTTGTGGCGCCTGAGCCCCTATCAGGGCGAGGAACTCGGCGGCACGTGTTCGAACCAAACCATTTCCATCCTTAGCAGCCAAGGCCTTTGCTGCTTCAATAAAATCGCTCGCCGTTTTTCCAAATGAACTACACGCCGTAAGCGCCCAATAGCGTTTCCATGGATTGTCCGACTGCAGCGCAGCACCAATCCCCGCCTTCGCATCCGCATACGGCTGAAGCGCCAAGTCCGCCACATCCAAAAGCTCACCTATCTCTTTCTTGTGCGCCAAACCAAATGCCACAGGGTTACCAAAAGCCTTTTCTATAAGGTAACTCTCTGGGTACATACTCAAGTCAGGCAGTCCCTTTACGCGCTCTCGCAAACGTTCACGCATCATCACCGTGGTTTTCACGTAAGCAGGATCCTTGGCCAAGTTAACCGTTTCATACGGATCCTTTTCAATGTCGTAAAGCGCCTCAGCGTCACGCGGCTCAAAGAACTGAGCGGCGACATCCGTCAACTTCCCGGCCTTATACATGTCGCGCCACTCACGAAACGCCGCCATCCGATAACGGTAGCCGTTGTGCAACCCGTCAAAATTGAACGGCTGATAACTGCGCATGTACTTCCACTTGCCTTTACGAAGGGTGCGCACCAAGTCATACTTTTCATCAAAGCGATCCGCTATACCAAACGCTTCATCACGCTTCTCGAGATCCGCCTTGCTGATCCCCTTGCCCATAAACGGAACCCCGTCCACGCCCTTCGGTGGCTCAAGCCCCGCGAGATGCATGATCGTCGGACCAAAATCCACAAAGCTCACAAACCCATCCGTTCGCGTACCCGGCTTGAGGTCAACCAGATGCTTGAAGTTCTTCGGAATGCGCACAACGAACGGTACATGCAAGCCCGTCTCGTAGGCATAGCCTTTACTTCCCGGCAAGACGCCGCCGTGGTCGCCGAAGTAGAAGATGAAGGTATCCTCAAGAAGCCCATCCTTCTCTAGCTGATCAACAACCGCACCGACCTGACCATCCATCGTCGTGTTGATGTCGTTGTAGGCCTGATTCGCCTGACGAAACAAAGGCGTATTTGGATGACGCGGATTCACAAACACGGGGTCTTCGATCCCACCCTTATTGGCGCGCTGCAGGGCACCCTCGTGCGACACACCAAACGATTGCTTATGAAAGAACGGCTGTCCCTCCGCACGACCGCGCCAATCCTTCTTAGAGTTCCAGTAGTGATCGCTCGACGAAATGAAATTATAGTCGGTCTTGGTCTTGTTGGACGTGTAGTACCCCGCAGCACCCATGACGGCATACACCGGCGTCACGTCTTTCGGTAATGGAACGGTGACGACTTTCCGATGAAACTGAGTCCCGATCCGCGACCCATAACACCCAGTCGCCAGAATCGATCGCGCTGCAGAACACACAGGGGCAACAGAGAAGGCATGATTAAAAATGACCCCCTCTTCAGCCAACTTGCTGATCTGCGGCATCTCGGCACCACTATCAAAATACAACTTGGAATAATGAACCGAATTATCTTCAGATATCAGCCAAACGAAATTCGGCCGCTTTTCGGCTCCAGACACCACACCTACCACTGACACGACAAGCGCTGCCGTAACCATCAAAGTCCATCGATTCATGTTCACCCCCTCTTTCTTCTTCCTATTACGGCAAAACGAGTCAGACATGACAAATCTTGCTGACTTCTAGCCAATGATCTAGCAGAATTGGCCATATGAACTCTGCCGCCCGCTCATCCGTGATCCCTCTCGCCCTTGCCGTCGCCTGCTTTCTCAGCACGACCCCAAACCCCCTACACGCCGCCGAAGCCCCCTCTGTCGGCCCAAAGAAGGGCGCCCTCGTCATCTGCGGCGGAGGCACTACCACTCCCATCCTACAACGCTTCCTCGAACTCGCTGGCGGCAAAGATGCTCCGCTCGTCATCATCCCAACCGCCCATGGGCCCGATGCCTCCTACGCAAGTCGGCTGTTCAAAGGCCTAGGCGCCACAGACATCACCATCCTTCACACCACGGACCCGAAAGTTGCCAATAGCGACGACTTCGTAAAACCACTCCTAACCGCGAAAGCGCTCTGGTGGGGTGGCGGCCGCCAATGGCGACTCGTCGACGCCTACCAAGGAACGAAGGTTGAAAAACTCGCCTGGAAAATCCTCGAGCGCGGCGGCGTGATCGGTGGCGACTCCGCAGGCGCCACCATCCAAGGCTCCTACCTATCTCGTGGGGACACAAAAAACAATCAAATCATGACCGGCGACCACGAAGTCGGCTTCGGCTACTTAAAGAATACCGCCATCGATCAACATCAACTCGTTCGCAATCGGCACTTCGATATGTACGCCATCAAAAAGAAACACCCCGAGCTGCTCGGCATCGGCCTCGATGAACGCACGGCCATCATCGTGCAGGGCGACCATTTTTCCGTCATGGGCAACGGCTACGTCAGTATCTACGACGGAACCTTCTGGTCTCGCGAAGGGACTCGACTCAAGACGCTCCCCGAAAAAGAATCCCTGTTTTACTTCCTCCGTCCCGGAGACCGTTATGATCTTAAAAACCGCAGAGTCATCCCCCTCAGACGCCGCTAAGCACGCTGCCATCGACCGAATATGAAAATTAAACGCGCCATACGAGTCACGCTTCTAGTCGGCGCCCTCATCGTCATCGGCGTCGTACTCACCAATTTCTCTACCTTGAAACAATATGCCGGCTTTTATCAGCAGGTCACCCGCGAACGGGTTGGCGCAGCCGTCAACCTCCAACCGCCTGCACAGAAAGACGCGCTCTACGTAGGGTCAAAGGCCTGCGCATCATGCCACGAAGAGATCTACGAGGTACAACATGCCTCCATGCATCCCAAGATGATCCAAGACGTCACCACGACGCCCGCCGCAATCATTGCCGACTTCACAAC
>CAXMRT010000282.1:0-12016 GCA_964196025.1 uncultured Gemmatimonadales bacterium
GTGGATCACGTTGGATGCCTATGAAGCGGATTTGATGTGGGTTCGTTTTGGTCAAACGGTGAGAGTGGAGGTTGAAGCCTTTCCGGGTCGTACCTTTGGTGGTGTTGTGGCCTTCATTGATCCTGTCTTGGATCCAAAAACGCGCACCGTCAAAGTCCGTGTGAATGTCGCCAACAAAGATTATGCCTTGAAGCCTGGCATGTTTGTGCGAGCGGTCTTGGCGGCAATGACAGCTGGGAATGGGCGCGTACTTGATACGAGTCTGGCGGGGAAGTGGGTGAGCCCGATGCATCCAGAGATCATCAAGGATGCGCCTGGGGATTGCGATGTGTGCGGAATGAAGTTAGTTCGTGCCGAGGATCTGGGTTATGTGACGAGTACAGATGTGGGCGCCCCATTGGTGATTCCCGATACCGCAGCTCTCATTACTGGGACGCGTGCCGTTGTGTATGTGGCGTCTCCGACCCAAGTGGGAGGATTCGAGGGCCGTGTGGTCACGCTTGGACCGCGAGCGGACGGACACTACATTGTTGAGGCAGGACTCGAGGAAGGTGAGTTAGTGGTTGTGAACGGTGCATTCAAAGTCGACAGCGCCGTGCAGTTGCTTGCGCGGCCGAGCATGATGAATCCGGCAGCAGATCCGACTGAGAGCAGGCCGGTTCATTCGCACGCGGATCACACCGCTGCGACATCACTGTCCGTGCCAGAGGCGTTCACCAAGCAACTGGATGCCATGCTTGCCGCCTATTACGACGTAGCCGGTGCCCTTGGCGCTGATAGTTTGACTGCAGCAAAAAAAGCAGTGGTGAATATGGAGGCTGTGGAGGCAAACGTGGATATGACTCCCTTGAAAGGAGCGGCAATGAGCGAGTGGATGGCGATCAGGCGCCAGCTTAAAACGGAATTGATGGGGATGCGCCAAGCCGGAGACATCGCGACTGCTCGTGTGGCTTTTGCGAAAGTGTCGATGATTATGATTAAAAGCACGTCGGTGTTCGCACCGTCTCACAAGCCGGTTCGGGTCACGTGTAGCATGGCGTTGGAGAACGTGGGTGCGAGTTGGTTGCAGAAGACCGACACGGTTGTGAACCCTTTTATGGGGGCTCGAATGTTGAGCTGTGGGGACGTTCAGAAAGAGGCGGCGCATGACCACAAATAATCCATTTCCTGAGCCTTCGCGCGATAGCCTCATAGGAACTGTTATCCGGTTCTGTATGCAGAACCGGCTGGTTGTGGTGTTGGTAATGGTGTTGATTGTCTTTTGGGGTTTGAAGGTGTCGCCGTTTGACTCGACGCTCCCGTTTGTGACGCGGGATCCTGTACCGGTGGACGCCATTCCTGATATTGGGGAAAATCAACAAATCGTGTTTACGGAGTGGATGGGCCGTTCGCCTCAGGATATTGAGGACCAGATTAGCTATCCGTTGACTGCCGCTTTATCGGGTATTGCGGGTGTGCGGACAATCCGGACCTCCTCGATGTTTGGGTTCTCTGCGATTTATGTGATTTTCGAAGAAGATGTTGAGTTTTATTGGTCGCGATCACGAATACTCGAAAAACTAAACAGTCTGCCCACGGGAACGCTTCCAGATGGCGTGCAACCTGCGTTGGGGCCGGATGCGACCGGCTTGGGTCAGGTTTTTTGGTACACGTTGGAGGGGCAGAATGAGGCGGGAGAGCCTACGGGTGGTTGGGATCTTGATGAGTTGCGCAGTATACAGGATTGGCAAGTTCGATACGCGTTAATGTCTGCGACGGGGGTCGCGGAAGTTGCCTCGATTGGTGGCCATGTACGGGAGTATCAGGTCGACGTTGATCCTGACGCCATGCGTGCGCATGGCGTGACCTTGTCGCAGGTTTCCGCTGCGGTCCGGATGTCGAATCTTGACGTGGGTGCGCGCAGTCTGGAAATCAATAGTGTGGAATATTTCATTCGTGGGCTCGGATTTATTCAGTCGCTATCGGATATCGAGAACAGCGTCATATCGGTGGCTGGTAATGTGCCGATTTATGTAAAAGATGTTGCGACCGTCGGAACGGGCCCTGGTCCACGACGAGGAGCCCTGGATAAAGAGGGGGCAGAAGTTGTGGGTGGGGTCGTCGTGGTTCGTTATGGCGCGAACCCCTTGATAGCGATTAGTAGTATGAAAGATCGCATTGCTGCGATCGCGGATGGTTTGCCGGAACGAGCTGTTGTTGATTTTCGATCGGCGACGCGATTAGAGGTTGAGGCGTTTGCAGAGGAGCAGGGGTTCGTTGCGTTTACTGATCACGCCCTTGATCAAGCCGCTTGGCTGACGTGGTTGCG
This sequence comes from uncultured Gemmatimonadales bacterium, assembly GCA_964196025.1. Classification (GTDB taxonomy): domain Bacteria; phylum Verrucomicrobiota; class Kiritimatiellia; order CAXMRT01; family CAXMRT01; genus CAXMRT01. The sequence continues at coordinate 2,309 of CAXMRT010000282.1, forward strand.
GACTCACGATAGCGGAGAGCGACCTGCATGGCTGGACTACAGCCGCGTGACTATTGAGCCGTTCTATGACCGCAGTAAACTGATCAAAGAGACCTTGATGACCTTGAAGACCGCCATTTGGCAGGAGGTCTTGATCACCATCATCGTGGTGCTACTGATGGTGCGTCATTTGCAGAGTTCGCTTCTGATTGCGGGCTTATTACCGTTGGCTGTGTTGATGACCTTTATCGCGATGCGATATACTGGGGTGGATGCGAATATTGTCGCCCTCTCCGGTATCGCTATCGCGATCGGGACAATGGTCGATATGGCCGTGATTATATGTGAGAACATATTACGCAAACTTCGTGAATCGGATGCAAGCGAGAGCCGTTTTTCGGTGATTTATCGTGCAACAAAAGAAGTGGGAAGTGCCGTCCTGACGGCGGTGGCTACGACGGTAGTCGGCTTCTTACCTGTGTTTGTGTTGGTTGGGGAAGCGGGTAAGTTGTTTAGGCCGCTTGCATTCACTAAGACGTATGCGTTGTTGGCCGCGATCATCGTGTCGCTGACGATTATTCCGGCAATGGCCTATCTCCTCTTTCGTCGAGGGCACCTCAAGCCACAGGCGGGCGAGCCTGCGACGGGAGCGAAGCGCTCGAAAGAAAACCTGGTGATTTATGGCATAGTCTTGGTGGTCATGGTGCTGCTGTCTAACGACTGGTTGCCTTTGGGGCCTGAAAAAGGTGGAGTTGTGAACTTCGTATTTGTGGCCGGGTTGATTGGTGTGGTGCTGGGGTTTCTCACGTGTTTTAGACGCGGTTACGGTCGTGTATTAGAGTGGGCGTTAAATCATAAAGGGCTCTTTATGAGTATTCCTTTGGTGATGCTACTTGCAGGTGGTTCAGCCGGACTTGGGTTCAAATGGGAGCTGATGCCGTCGTTGAACGAGGGCAGTTATTTGTTTATGCCGAGCACCATGCAGCATGCGTCTATCAGCGAAGCGTTGGACGTCTTGCAGAAGCAAGACATCGCTATGAAGCAGATCCCCGAGGTGGAGAAGGTCGTCGGAAAGCTAGGGAGAGTGGATTCTCCTCTCGACCCAGCACCGGTGTCGATGTTTGAGACCATGGTGAATTATAAGACGATGTACATCACTGATGACGAGGGTCGTCGTTTGCGGTATCGCCTTGATTCGTCGACGAATGATTTGTTTCGGGATCGGGAGGGCAGTCCCATACTGGCGCCGGACGGCAAGCCCTACACGGTGCCCGGCACGTTCGAGCGTGACGGGAGTGGACGGTTGATCCCTGATCGATCTGGGATTCCGTTTCGACAGTGGCGCCCGCGGATTGATCTCAGCTTGAACCCTGGACGTGAGATGTGGGGTGGGATTAACGACCCGGATGACATCTGGAAAGAAATCAGTCGCTTGACCGAGATGCCAGGTGTAACGGTGGCGCCCAAGCTGCAGCCGATTGAGACCCGGCTACTGATGTTGCAGACAGGGATGCGGTCGCCATTAGGGATTAAAATTCAGGGTCCGGATCTCGAAACGCTCGAACGATTCGGTCTGGAGCTAGAGACGCGTCTGAAAGAAGTGGTGGGCGTGGATCCGGCGTCCGTGTTTGCAGATCGGATGGTAGGGAAGCCGTATCTTGAAATCTCGATTGATCGCAAAGCGATTGCGCGTTACGGAATTCACCTGGAGCGGGTGCAGCGAGTGATTGAGATGGCGGTTGGCGGCATGACCTTGACGCATACAGTGGAGGGGCGCGAGCGTTATGCCGTGCGCGTTCGCTATCAGCGCGAGCTTCGCGATAGCATTGAGGGGCTGTCTCGAATTTCGGTGTCGACTGCGAGTGGGGCTCAGGTGCCTCTGACTCAGTTAGCCGAAATTGGTTACTCGCGTGGACCGCAGGTGATCAAGAGTGAAGACTCTTTTCTGACTGGCTACGTCACGTTTGGGAAAGAAGATGGCATGACGGAGCGTGAGGTCGTTGAAAAATCCCAGGCTTATCTTGAAGGGTTGCATGCGTCGGGTGATTTGGTGGTACCGGCGGGTGTGGAGTATCGTTTCGCTGGAGCGTATGAAAATAGCGTGCGCACGCGGCAGGCCTTCATGGAGATCCTGCCGGTTGCGCTGATCGTTATTTTTATCATCCTGTATCTTCAGTTCCGATCCAAGACGACTGCGACTCTGGTTTTTAGCGGGATTATCGTCGCTTGGACGGGAGGGTTCTTGTTGCTTTGGTTGTATGGACAGCCGTGGTTTATGGATTTTTCATTGTTCGGGACAAACATGCGTGATCTTTTCCGCGTTCAGGAGATCAGTTTGAGTACCGCCGTCATGGTGGGGTTCTTGGCCCTGTTTGGTATTGCTTCGGATGACGGGGTTTTGATGGGAACGATGCTGACCCAAGTGTTTGATCGTGACAAACCGGCGGATGTTCAGAAGATACGCAGCTGCGTTCTTGAGGGGGCTCAGCTTCGGGTGCGTCCTGCCTTGATGACGTCTGCCACAACGATTCTGGCGCTCTTGCCTATTTTGACGAGTGCGGGACGTGGAGCGGATATTATGATCCCGATGGCGATCCCTTGTTTTGGGGGAATGATTGTTGCGGTCGTTACGGTTTTAGTGGTGCCAGTCCTCTATTGTTGGGTTCAGGAGGTCAAGCTCAAGCTTGACAATAAAGAGCCTAGCGTGCATTTATGAGGTGTCTATGACGAAACTTGGAACAGTTCAAAAGCTTATCCTGTCAGGTATGTGTCTGTTGCTGATGGGTATCAGCGGCTCCAGCGATGGCATCTGGTGCGTGGGTGAAGATGGGCATGTTTCCTATGAATTGGCGCAGGATGGACAATGTGCATCTGATGCCACCGAAGCGGAACATGAGCATGATGCTGACGTGTCCTTGTGTGAGTCGCATATTGATGCGGACTGCTGTGGCGGGTGTGTAGACATATCTTTTTTCGTGAGCGGATCGATGTTTCGGCCTCATATCCAGACCTCCCTTGATTTGGTGCAGTGTCAACGCGTCGCGTTGATAGTGCCTGTGTCGACTGCCGCCATTCAGATTGCGTCCCCCGTCACCGCCCTTCAACGCCGACTCGTGCTCAACGCTCATTTGTCTGCGCGCCGATCTATCCTATTGCGAATCTGATTCGCTCGCTCGCTTCCGCGAGTCTCCGTCCGTCGATGCTATTCGGTCGACAGGACTGACCCTTTCCTTTGAATCATGCACGCGAAAACTGCGTGCCTCTAGACAGGAGTATTAGATCAATATGGTGTATTCACAATGTAGAAGATGGGTGGTTGCCGGATTAGTCGGTGGAATCGTAAGTGGCTGTGCGTCGGGGCCGAAGGTGGCGACGATGCCAGAGGTTAGTGCCTTAGGGCGTGGCTATTCCTCGGTACTGAGCGCGACGGGTGAGGGGGATCCGTTGTCTAAGTCGAAGCAGGCGACTTTGACTGGAGTTATTAACTTGAACGATGTGCTGACCTTGGCCTTGCTTCAGAATCCGGAGCTTGAGGGATTTGCTTATGATGTGCGGGCAGCTGATGCACGTGCCATGCAGGCCGATCGCGGACCCAACCCTCAGTTGGGCTTGGAGTTGGAAGAGTTTGATCGCGATGGGGCCGGGATGGATTCCGCTGAGCGTGTTGTGAGTTTAGGGCAAGTCATTGAGCTTGGCGGCAAGCGTAGCGCGAGACGTAGGCTGGCGGCTAATGAAGCCGTGTTGGCCGTCTGGGACTATGAGTGTCAGCGTCTCGAGGTGTTTGCCGCATCCAGCCGTCGTTTCGCTGAGTGCGTAGCTGCGCAGAGTCGTTATGACCTGTCCATGGCTGCAGTCGCGTTGGCGCGTCAAACGGCGAACGCTGTTGCTGAGCGAGTCAAGGCCGGAAAAGAGCCGGACTTACAGGCGGCCAAGGCAGAGGCGGAACGTGAGCTGGCAGGATTAGATTTGCTTGATGCGTCTGCGGCGAGAGACTTGTCTAGACAGAAGCTGGCGGCGGTATGGGGTGCGAGTAGTCCGGCTTTTTCTGGACTAGCCGAAGGTGAGCAGGGTGTGCTCAAGAAAATTCCGGTCGACCTGATCATGAGCCGGCTAAATAATAGTCCTGAATGGAAACGCTTAGAGGCGACGCGAGCGGTCAAGGAGGCTGCCTTGGAGGCCGAACAGTCGGCCGCGGTACCAGATCTTGAAGCCCAAGTGGGATTCCAATCGTTCGAAGAGGATGGCAGCGATGCGCTTACGTTTGGTGTGGGTATCGAGCTGCCCTTGCGTGATCGCAACAAAGGGAATATTGCTGCAGCACGAAATGACCTTCGAGGGCTATCCGCGAGAGTGAGAGCCGAGCAACTGGACCTGCGCTCTGACTTGTTGGCTGGGACTACGTCGCTCGTGACGGCACACAAAAAGGTGTCGGTTCTGCGAGGTGACGTGTTGCCCGCCATGACGACCCTCGTTGACGGTGCACAAGAAGGGTATCGACACGGAAAGTTTAGTGTATTGGATCTTCTGGATGCACAGCGGACGCTGTTCGATGTTCAGGAGCGATCGGTTGACGCCCTGCTTGACTATAGTAAGGCTGCTGCTGAGGTGGAGCGAGTGATTGGAATCAGTTTGAATGAACTTATGCGTGAAAATTCGAAAAAGAGGAAATAACGATGAGACAACGACGAAGCCAACTTTTTAGTGCACTCATGGTGGTGGCTGTAGGGATCTGGGCCTTGAGTGGTGAGACTGGTGTGGCCGAGGCGGATGCTCATAAAGGCGATGATCACGGGGCGCCTGAGGTGGGGAAGCATATTGATCATGAAGGGCATGGGCACGGGAAACCAGATGGCGACACGCACGATGAGCATGAAGATGGCTTGCGTTTGAGTCTGGACCAGAAACTCCGTTACGGAATCGTGATGGGTGTTGCGGGCGCGGGGCGATTGCGCATCGAGGTTAGTTTGCCGGGCGAGATTGTGTTTGATGAAGACCGCTTGGTGCATCTGGTGCCGCGGGTGTCGGGTGTTGCGCGTGCCGTCAAGAAGACTGTGGGTGATCGCGTCAAAGCCGGCGAGGTCATGGTGGTGCTGGAGAGCCGGGAGCTGGCAGATGCCAAATCCGGTTACGGGGCTTCGCTCGCTCGTGCTGGCTTAGCGGAGAAGGTGTTCGCGAGGGAAAAGGCCTTGCGGGCCAAGAAGGTATCCTCTGAGCAGGACTTCTTAGAGGCGGAGCAGCGCTTGATCGAGGCGGGCATTGAGTTGCGATCGTCGGAGCAGAAGTTGCATGCGCTTGGGCTATCCCGAAAGACTGTCAAGGGTTTGGCGAAAGAGAGCGATGATGATTTGACGCGTTTTGAGATCCGCTCGCCGATTGATGGCGTGGTGACCAAGAAGCATGTGGCCACGGGCGAGAGTCTCGCGTTTGATGCTGAGATTTTCACGATCGTCGATACACGTAGTGTGTGGGTGAATCTTGCGGTGTACACCAAGAATCTCTCGGCGGTGAAGGCTGGCTCTGACGTCGTGCTGAAGATTGACCATAGTGGAGTCGAGGCCTCTGGTAAGGTGTCCATGGTTACGCCCTTTGTGGACGAGGCCACACGATCTGCGACGGCGCGTGTTGTGTTGTCGAACCAGACGGGTGAATGGCTGCCGGGGACCTTTGTGACTGGCTATATCGGGGTGTCCACCGACAAGGCCACTGTCGTGGTCCCGCTCGATGCCGTTCAGCATTTGAAGGGCAAGGATGTTGTGTTTGTTGAGAACAAGGGCCTGTTTTCTGAGAAGACCGTTGTTTTGGGGCGGCGCGATCGTACCCACGTTGAGATTGTTGCGGGCTTGAAGGCGGGCGCGGCTTATGTGGTGGAAGGGGCGTTCCAGCTGAAGACCACCGTCGTGACGAGTAGTTTGGGTGGTCATGCTGGACATGGACACTAAGGGAGATCGTCGATGATTAATCGCATTACAGCAACTGCCTTACGAATGCCGGGGCTTGTGGTTCTGGCCGTGCTCGCCATTCTTAGTGCGGGAGTCGTTCAATATCAGCGCATGCCCGTTGATGCCTTCCCAGATATCTCGCCAGTGATGGTCCCTGTATATGCCGAAGGGCATGGCATGGCACCAGAGGAAATTGAGCGACTGATCACCTATCCGATTGAATCGGCCATGAATGGATTGCCGGATGTGAGGTTGATCAAGTCTACGTCAGCCTTTGGCATGGCCGTGATCTATGTGTATTTCGAGGACAGCACCGATATATATTTCGCGCGACAGTTGGTGGGTGAGCGTCTCGCGGGTGTCATTTCTGAATTGCCAGAGATGGACGAGGCGCCTGCCTTGGGGCCGATCTCCACGGGTTTGGGTCAGATCTTCTTGTATAATCTGACGGCAGATCCGGAAAAAGTCGATACCGGAGGCAAGCCGCTAGACACGTGGTTGCGCGAGGTGAATGACTGGAATGTGAAGTTTCAGCTGCAGTCTGTTCGTGGGGTCACAGAGATTCTGTCGATGGGTGGACACATTCTTCAGTATCAGATTCGGGTGAATCCGAACGCTCTGCTCAAGTATAAGCTCACACTGCATGATCTTGTAGAAGCGGTTAATGCAAACAATCGTAATGTTGGCGGCCAGTTTCTTGTCATGGGCGCGGAGGAGCATTTGGTTCGCGGCTTGGGGCTTGTTGAGGATTTGGATGATATCCGAACCATTGCCATCAAAGTCGTGGATGGTCGGCCGGTATTTTTGTCGGATGTGGCTGAGGTGGATTTCGGTAATGAGATTCGACGCGGCGTTGTGACGCATAACGGCGAAGGCGAAGTTGTGGCCGGAATCGTGATGAAGCTCTACGGCGAAAACACCTCGGAGGTCATCGAGCGTTTGTACGCCAAAGTGGCCGAAGTGAAAAAAGGCTTGCCCGAAGGCGTTGAACTCGTGCCGTATTATGAGCAGGCGGAGTTGATCAGCAGCGCCACGATGACCGTTAAGAAATCCTTGATGACGGGCGGAGTGTTGGTTGCGTTGACTCTCTTGGTGTTTCTTGGAAACGTTCGCACGGCCTTTATCGTCGCTCTTGCCCTTCCGGTCTGTGCCTTAGTGGCCGTGTTGTGCATGGGGGTTCAGGGAATTTCCGCTAACCTGATGTCGCTCGGCGGGATTGCGATTGCCATAGGGATGTTGGGAGATGGGGCGATCGTGATGGTCGAAAACTTGTTTCGGCATTTGGGCGAGAAGAAGAACCAGTCGGTGTCCAAGGTGGATGTGATCACTGCCGCCGCACGGGAGGTGAGTCGGCCGATTGCGTTTTCCATCGCCATTATTGTCTTGGTATTCCTGCCGCTCTTCACCTTGGAAGGGATAGAGGGAAAGATGTTTGCGCCCATGGCGTTTACGATCTCCTTTGCCCTATTGGGATCCTTGTTGGTTGCCGTCATTGTGGCGCCTGTCTTGTCGCTCTTTCTATTGAAAAAAGAGGAGCAGAAGGAACAGGCCCTGGTGAGGGGATTGAAAGCACTGTATCAGCCCTTTCTGGATGGGGCGCTTCGACATAGGGGTGCAGTTATCTTTGTGGCTGTTGTTGGCTTGATGGGTAGCTTAGCGTTGGTTCCTCGTTTAGGCACGGAGTTTATCCCTACCCTTGAAGAGGGGTCCATGGAGGTCGTCGTTACCATGGCGCCATCGATTTCTTTGGAGGAGGGAACAGAGTTGGTCATGGAGATTGAGCGCGAGCTGCTCACTTTCGCGCCTGTTGCCGAAACTGTTGCGCGTATCGGTCGTCCTGAAGCTGGGAGTCACCCGCACCCGGTTAATCTGGCGGAGGTGTTTGTGAAGCTAAAGCCGCTTGATCAGTGGGGCGAGTATCAGGACAAAGATGTTTTGATTGCAGATATGCAGGAAGCGTTAAAGCCGTTTCCTGGGATTCAGTTGAATTTTTCGCAGCCGATTCAGTCCCTGTTTGGCGAGCTCTTGTCGGGAATCCGTGCGGACTTGGCGATCAAGGTGTATGGCGAGGACCTTGCTGTATTGCGATCGGTGGCAGAGGCCATCAGCGGGGCGATTGATGTCGTGCCTGGTTTGGAAGACGTGTCGGCCGAGCAAAATTTTGGTCAGCCCCAAATCCAAATCATTGCCAAGCGCGACGAGTGTGCGCGTTCCGGTGTTTCCGTTGGCGAGATCATGGAGGTTGTTGAATTGGCAATCGGCGGCGAAGTGATTGACAGCATCTATCTTAACACCCGCCGCTTCGGCATCCACGTACGCTTACAGGAAGAGTATCGGTCGGATCCGGAGGCTATTCGTAACATCATGGTTCCGACATCGCGTGGAACCGTAGTGCCCTTGTCCCAAGTCGCCGAGGTGAAGTCCGTGACTGGGCCGATCCAGATTAACCGTGAACAAAACCAGCGTCGTTGGACTGTGCAGGGTAATGTTCGGGGACGGGATCTTGGGAGTGTGGTGGCGGATATCCAGAGCGAGATCACCAAGGCGGGATTGGATCCCGTGCCGGGTTCTGGTTACGCCATCGAGATTGGTGGTCAGTTCAAGAATCAGCAGCGTGCGATGAAGCGTTTGTCCGTCATTGTCACCATCGTCATTGGTCTTGTCTTGATCATGCTTTGGATGTCGTTTGGGTCCATGCGTCATGCCTTGATTATTATCGTGAATGTACCGCTTGCGCTTATTGGTGGGATTGTGGGGTTGTTCGTTATGGGTGAATACTTGTCCGTACCAGCGTCGGTGGGGTTTATTGCGTTGTTTGGTATTGCCGTTCAGAACGGCATGGTTTTGGTGACGACCTTCAATGACTTGCGTGCGCAGGGACTGAGTGTGCGGGAAGCGGTGAGTCAGGGAGCCGCGCTGCGGTTGCGTCCGGTGTTGATGACGGCGTTGACGACGGTGTTGGGGCTGATGCCGCTGTTGTTAGCCGCGGGGGTTGGGTCTGACGTCCAGCGGCCGTTGGCGGTGGTTGTCGTGTTTGGGTTGACGAGTTCGACGTTGTTGACGCTGTTCGTTATACCAGCCGTATACGCATGGGTAGAGGAGCGGTTCGCGCGATAGAGTGGGGCGCTGGGGACTGGGCGTTGGAATCTGGTTGGGCTCGGGTCATGGACAGCATGCGCTTCGTTTATATTTTTGAGGGCGGTGTCACATCACCTCCTGCGTTCCAAACAGATCCGTGCGCATAGGCGCAACGACTCTGCTTGCGCCTTGGATCTGACGCAACACCGCCCTCAAAAATATAAATCCCTACGGGAAGCGAAGCGCCTGCTGTAGGGGCCACGATTTACGCTCGCCTTTTGGGCGGACGTAAAACACTGGTGGCGCTCTCGCCTTTTTTTGGCGAGCGATGGGGGTGCTGCTGTTTAGGGCTGGCTAGCCTTGGACCCGACGCAACACAGCTCTCCAAAATATAAATCCCTGCGGGAACCGAAGCGCCTACCATGGGGGCACCAATTGCACTCGCCCTTTGGGCGGATACAACATAGGTGCGGCGCTCTTGCCTTGTTTGGCGAGCGAGCTTTGGGGATGCTGGCGTCTATGGGTTTTGATTTGCCCAGTTGAAAACTAGATAGGGGCGTGCTCTTCGGGCCACACGCTCTAGACAAGCATCCATTGATTGAGTGATTGCTGAAGACTGGAACTGGACGGGTTCGTTGTCCGGAGGAGGCGGGGTTTGGACAGGGTATACGGCAGGCTGCTCGGCGATCACGCTCTGCGAAAAGCGTCTGTT
>CAXMRT010000283.1:0-14207 GCA_964196025.1 uncultured Gemmatimonadales bacterium
TTGCTTTTCACGGCGACGAATAAAAACGCGTCGAGGTCTGGGTACAAGATCGGGATCGACAAGGTTAGCTTGAGTCTCTCAGGTGGCGGGATCGAGGGCGAAAGTTATCTCCCTGCCAACGGACATCCAGCCTCGCCGTACTACGGATATGCGATTTCTGGGGGTGCGGTCGGAGCCGAGTATATGGCGGGTTATGGTGCGTCTTGGAGTGGTAACTCCCAAATGACGTTTACGCCAACAGCGTCTGGTCAGACCTTATCGCTGACGGTTCCCAATGACGTGTGGCATGATGCAAACTTTAATTCGCCCGTTCCGACGTTGCGGAGCAATATTGTCGTCATCACTGATACTAATTTTGTGACGGTGAATCCGTTTATTCCGGATGCGGTTGTCACGATGGACGCTGGGTCAATTTGGACAGTCGATTCCACAACAGACGTCACTAGCGAAATGCCGGTTATGAATGAAACAATCGAAATTATCAATATTATACATGGCACCGATTCGCCGGAACCCGCCGCGGCCGCTATCATTCGAGATGGGTGTTATGCTCGTTTCAAGTTCACGGGAGGGTCCAGGCTGATCAAGCTTGAAAGCCTAGAGGTTGGTGAGCGTGATGGATCGACTAGTGTAATGGTTGGCGGAACGGATGAAGATATCTACTTCGGGGGATCCGGGAGCACGGTTATCCCTGCTGGGACCGATGTGTGGAGTGATTGGGTTGCAAACTTTGTTTTTGATGACCAAAAAAGTTATTTGGTTGAGTTCGATGCTAAGGATAATGGTATTGGTAACCCTGGGTCGCTAGTGAGTGGCATTCGTTCCGATGGGGCGATGCTGTCGTATTCGAACGGAACGCTGAACGGCTATTCTTATGTGCTATCGGAAATCGAGGGGCGTTTCCCGTCGAACGGCGTTTTTCGGTCGGGGATTTTTGATACGCAAACCGCGAACCCATCCTATGGAGCGTTGAACTGGACCGAGGTTCAGGATTTTCCAAATGGGGACGTGGACATTCGCGTGCGGGCTGGGGATTCGTCGGACCTGAGTGATTCGAGTGGATGGATAGCAGTCGGTTATTTCCAGGCGAACGTAGCGAATTCCATCAGCTCGCTGCAAGCGGGACGCTATCTTCAATATGAAGCCCTATTCACTAGTGCCGGTACGCATGAAAGTTCTGCCATTTTGCGCGATGTGACGGCTAGTTGGACCGTGCCAGCGAGCGTTGTCGACCTCATTGTGGATTTTGGAAAGGGACCCGATTATGGGATGGTGACGGTCTCTGTCGATGGCCAGGAATTTATCAAGGGTTTAGAAATTGATATGGAGATCTACAAGGTGACATCTCAGTCGGTGACTCAGCGTGTGGCTGGAGTGGTAGAGATGTATCCGTTAAACAGCAGTCAGTAGTAACCAGGGGTTAGCTATGAAGATACGTATCACTAGGACTGGGTTTGAGAAGCGTCGTGGATCGACACTGCTTGTCGTTATGGGTATGGCGACGGTGTTGATGATATCTGGCGCTGCGATATCTTTCATGACGGCGAATATGAGTCATAGTGTGATCCATTACAGAGATCGTGGGCAGGCTCTGTCGATTGCTGAAGCTGGCATTGCTGATATGGTAGCCAAACTACGTACAAACTATACGATGTGGATAGGATCGACCAATCTTTCTGCGTTCAGTACGGGGTCCAATAGTGTGTCCGCAACGGTTCAGACGAATGGCAATATATTGCTCTCTAGTACTGGCTGGGTAGGGGACGTCGCGCAGACCACGGTGATGGAGACTTTGGGGACAACGGTGGATCCACGTGACGTGGCATGGGGCCAGGGCAGTGGTCTGCTCTCTGACGGAATCGTGATTATGGAGACAGGCGCTCCAACGGTGAACGGTGGTGCGCATTCGAATGGCGACTTCAATTTGGTGAACGGGGTGATTAACGGGGATTTATCCTCAGCAGCGACGGTAAATCAAACTGGTGGCACCGTGAGTGGGACGGTAACCTCTACTACTGAGCCGGTGACGATCCCGGGTTTTGCATTTGATACCTATTTGAGTCTTGCTCAATCTGGCGGGATCTATCACTCGGGTGATGTGAACCTTAGCGGAGTTATCACCCCTGCCAACGGCGTCTTGTACGTGAATGGTAACGTGAGTTTTAGTAATAATACGACGGTGAATGGCGTCATTGTTGCGAACGGAGATGTTACGATCGCGAATCGGTTGACGCAAAATCAAGTCAATGGGTACCCAGCTGTTTTGAGCCAAGGGACTGTTTACCTTCATAATCGAAATGTTTTCAATGGTACGGTATACGGTATGATTGGGATCGACACCTATAACAATCGGATTGTGAACGGGTCGCTCATTTCAAGCGGCCCCATTAACATTCGAAACCGGCTGGAGGTCAATGCTCAGGCCTCGGCGCCGGTGTGGGATCCGGCTCTTACCAATGCGGACCCAGATGTTGTGTTTGGCGCTTGGATCAAATAGTCAAGGCGACTGAAGCTTCTCGAGCCCTTCCCGCACCCGTTGCCATTCCGGGTGCCGGATGATGGCGCTCTGGTACTGATCGATACCCTTCGTGGTCTGCCCCAGACTGATGTAAGCGTTGGCTAGCGCAATAGTGGCAGTTTCTGTTTCGGATAGTGCGAGATTCTTTTTGAGAGCGGAAATTGCTTCAGGGATCCTCTTTGCAGCCAACAGAATTGTCGCGTGGGTATAGTGGTTCCGCGGATCACGAGGTGCGATTCGTAGACAATACTCAATGTGTTTTAGTGCCGGTACTGTTTGTTCAGACTTCGCGAGTATATACGCGAGGCCGCGATGAGCATCTAGCAGGTCGGGTTGTAATTCTAGGCAGGTCGCATATTTCCTGATGGCCTGAATGTTTTGTGCATTGGCGGCATAGAGGTTCGCGAGCTGTAGGTGGGTGTTCAGTCTGCTAGGATCGAGGCCTAGCGATTTGATAAAGGAGTCACGTGCGTTCTCCCGTTTGTGCGTCGCCAACTGTGCTAGCCCTAGGTTGTGCCAGTGACTAGCGTAAGTTGGATCATTCTTTGTTGCTGTCTCGAGTACGCGTAGCGCATGCGCAAAGCGCTTCCAGCGAAGTAGGGCGCTACCGAGGTTTTCGTACGCGAGCGTCATCGTGGGATTTAGTGACAATGCGGCCTGATAGTGTTTTACGGCCTCCAAGTCGTTCGCTTTGTCAAGTGCTACGCCGAGGTTGTAGTGTATGTCTGCTGAGCCCGGAAACGCGGTGAGCGCTTCTCTGTATAATGGAATGGCGTTTGTGACTTGGTTCTGTTGCACACGAATGTTTCCTTGGAGGTTGAGCGCGAGGTGGTCGCGATTCCAAGCCAGCATGTGTGTTACGAGTTGCTGTGCTTCGGGTAAACGTTCTTCTAGAAGGTATAAACGTGCTCGAATACGTGTGGAGTCCATTGTGGGCTTTTTGTTGGCGGTCTCGAAGCGATCAAGAAGGGCGTGCGCGCGATCATAGTGGCCGAATCGAGTTTCACCCTCGGCGGCATCAAGATATGCGCGCCTATAGATATAAGTTCTTTTGCTAGCTTGTTGGAATAGAGGATACGCTTTCTGCTCCTGCCCATTCACCAAATGGATCGCACCGTTCAGATAGTTGGCACTATCCGTCATTGCCAGAGACGACGGTGTTGAGAGTGGCTCAATATGTGTCTCTCCTCGGCGCAGGGCGTAGGCGGTTGTCAGGTAGTGGTCAGCCTCGGAGGGGTACTCGCCCTCTGTGTAGAATGCGTAACATGCATCAGGGACGAACCGGAAGATGAGTGGCAGGTATCCGCCCGTCACGGAGGCGCAGACGGTGACAATGCTGGGTTGTGGTACTTTACGGGATAGTATCTCGCATACCTCCCGCGGGTTCCATTGAAGTTTGTCGGCCAGATGACTATCTGTCATGGCGTTCGGAAAGGCAAAGAAGTCGCAATCGAAGTCCAGTAGAGCTCCATCGGGCTGAGTGGGTAGTGCATCTAGGGTAGTCAGAATGATCGGAACTTCTGCGAAAACGAATTGAAAACCCTGCTGCCCGTTGTCGACGAACTCTGGGAGGACATCGAGTTGCAGAATTCCACGCATGTGGCGTTGGAGGCGATCGCTATTTTCTGGGCTAAGCCGTTTGTCTGGAATTACCCAGTAGAATTTTGAAACGGTGCCGTCCAAGAGACATGGGTAGATGAAGTTTCCAAGGTCATAGATGAAGTCTTCTTCCTTCAATTCGTATTGAATCATTTTGGTGATGTCGCTGCGGTCGAATATTTCCTGATAACGCCGATCCGTCGTCAGTTTGCCTAGAGTGTTGAGCTTGTCGTCAGATAGATACCGGCAGTCGTCATGGGTGTCGAGGTGAACGAGCGTTTTCCCTCGTGCTCGTTGTTGGTGCCAGACTAAGTAGGTCGTGCTATTGTTCTCGATAAGGTACGTCTGGTTGTCCTGCTGGACGACCCCCGGCAGTTGTTGAGGGGTTTTACTAAGTAGCAGACTGATTGCTGCGACGATGGTGACTAGGAGCAGGATCGATAGTCTTTTTCTGGCTGTGTTTTGCGGCATTTGTCTTATAGTAATCCGAAAGGATGTAAATGTCACGTTATGGAATTTTTTTGGGGCTATCGATGTTGAAGCGTTTTTCACTGACAAGCAAAGTTGCGCGCCGGATGTTTCTGCTCTTCTTTTTGGGTGCGGTGGTGCCGGTTGTGTGTATCACCGTTTACTCGGATCTCTACGTGCAGCGTAACTTGGAAGCTCAAGCGAATAGAGACCTTGTTGAAATTGACCGTATGATTCGGGATAGCGTTCACCGTCGGGTCTCGCTTTTGGCCGATTACCTTAATGTCCTGGCCGCCGTAGTATTTGATGCTCCTGATTTTCACACTATCGTTGGCTCTGATGGCTCCGAGTGGTCGTCCGTATTCGATGGCTTGGCCTTGCGGTCGAAGGGCGCCTCCCAGAGTTGGGGAGGTGACTTCACTTTTCCGGAGTTAGGCGAAGCGGATGAGCACTATCTAGCATCCGGCTCTATCTTGTTAAAAGTGTCGTCGACTGACTCGCGCGTCTTGTTGCTAGTCCAGAAGGGGGCGAGTGTTTTGGTTGCCAGGGCTCGCCGCAGCGTGTTTGAGGAAATCGTTGAGGGGAACAGTCTTGCCTGGCGGGCGGAGGTCGTGATTGCTGCCGAGAATGACACGGTTCTGGCAAGTAGCCTCGCTCGGTCCATGTTGCCTGCGTTTCGAAATATAACTGCGACAACAATAGAGCATCGGAATACGCTTTTTTACCAACAGATTAATGGTGACGCGTATATGGGGGTTACGCAGCCCGAGTACTTTCATGACGACCTTGGTGCACCTTTTTGGACGGTCCTGGTTATGCGACCTAAAGAGGACCTGTATTTACCGTTGTTGGCATTTCGTCAAAGCTTCTATCCGCTGATCGGTGCAACTGTTTTGTTAGTAACCTTGCTAGGGGTGATTTTTATTCGGCGTCATGGATTGCATCTGAATGCGTTGCTGGAGGCGACGCAACAGGTGGCTCGTCGGGATTTTGATATCCACTTGGAAATTCGGTCTAAGGATGAGTTTGAGCGATTGGGACATGCGTTTAATCAGATGGCTGAGGATTTAGTCCTTAGTGAAACGATGTTGCTACAGGCTCACAAGATGGAATCGATCGGGCAGTTATCCGCCGGTGTTATTCATGAGGTTAGTAACCCCAATTCTGCGATTGGGTTGAATATTCGATTATTAAAGACCGTATGGGAAGGGGTTGAGCCGGTACTTGAATTGTCCGCCGCAGCCGATCCTAGTCTTCGTATCTCTGGCATGCCGTTTCCGCGACTCAAGGAAAAGGTGCGTGCGATACTGGATGAGACCAGTGAGAGTTCAGCGTCGATTGTCAAGATCGTGAACGACCTTAAGAGTTTTGTTCGCCAAGATCCTGGACAGGAAAAAGTTCCTGTAAACCTTTCTGAAGTCGTTTCGTCGGCGTTGCAGTTGATTCATTATCAACTTCGTCAATCTCATGCTGAGTTATTGCTTGAGATCCCCGCTGATCTGCCGTTGATCAGGGGCCATGAGCAGAAGTTGAAGCAGGTCATCATTAACCTCGTCCAGAACGCATGCCAAGCGTTGCCTTCGGATGGAGGGGCCATTACGATTCGAGCCGAAGAATTGGTCGATGAAGCCTTCGTTCAAATTGAGGTTATCGATGATGGTGTGGGGATTCCGGCGGAGCAGTTGCACGCGGTAACGGCGCCTTTTATGACGACTCGGCAAGACGCTGGAGGGACGGGTCTCGGTTTGTCTATCTGCGTGCGTATTATTCAGGAACATTCGGGAACCTTGGAGTATGAAAATCGTGAGTTGGGCGGGGTCGTCGCTCGACTCCGTTTGCCCATATATTTGGGTACAAGTTTGCATTCTCCGAAGAGCGAGACGGATTGACAGCTTAACTGATGCAGAGCACACTGGGTAGCCATGACCTCATCCAATACTGATAAATATCCGGAAAACCCAATTCTCATCATTGATGACGAACGACCGACCTTGAGTTCTGTACAAAACACCCTCGAGTTTGATGGTATACAAAATGTGTTGGCCTGCCTGGACAGCCGTGAGGCGGAGAGCATGGTCGCCGCGCAGGATCTGGATTTGGTTCTGTTGGACCTCACGATGCCGCATATCTCTGGCTATGATTTATTAAAGACCTTCTCTGAACGTTTTCCAGGATTACCCGTGATTGTGATTACTGGAGTGGACGAGTTGGATACAGCGGTCGAGTGTATGAAGTACGGTGCCCGTGATTTTTTGGTCAAGCCAGTCGATGCCTCTCGTTTGCTTTCAAGTGTTCGTCAAGCGCTTGAGTATGTGGAGTTGCAGCGAGCTCATGAGAGATTGTTGACGAGTGTGCTGTCTGGAGAGTTGCAGTCTCCAGAAGCCTTTGCGCCGATCATTACTCGGAACGAGGACATGCTGCACCTATTCCATTATGTAGAAAGTATTGCGCGCTCGACGGCGCCAGTGCTTTTGTCAGGCGATACGGGTGTCGGGAAGGAACTGTTTGCACGTGTTGTTCATAAAGTAAGCGGTGTTCCGGGTCCGCTCGTGCCGGTAAACCTCGCCGGTTTGGATGACGGCGCGTGTGCAGAGGTTCTTTTCGGTCGAGCCGGAGAAGGAGGACGGAAGGGGATGATGGAACTCGCGATTGGCGGGACGTTGTTCTTAGACGAAATTGGTGAAATTCCGGCCGAAACCCAGACACGTCTAATGCGGATGCTTCAAACGCGTGAGTATTTTCCTGTTGGGAGCGAGGTGCCCCGAAAAGCTGAAGTTCGCATTATCGCTTCTACCAATCGCGATATCCGGTCTCTGGTGGAGGGTGGGGGGTATCGCCAGGATTTATTTTTTAGACTGACGCGCCACCATGTCCGCATTCCGCCCCTTGTGGATCGTCTCGATGATCTCCCGCTTTTAGTGGACTGTTTTTTGGGGCGAGCCGCGGCCGAGTTGGGGGTGAAAAAGCCGACCCCACCAAAAGAATTGGTTCCATTACTTTCTTCTCACCACTTTCCAGGAAACGTTCGCGAGCGCGAGTCTATGTGTTTTGACGCCGTCAGCCAGCACGATTCGTATCTCATGTCGATGGATGCGTTTAAGGCGGTTATGGATGCTCATGGACTTGACCGTCAGCTGGGTTCGGCGGACTACGATGACAGCATTCGATATCCCTCGCGCTTGCCTACGTTGAAGAGTTCTGAGCAGCAATTATTGTCGGAAGCGTTGGATCGTGCAGACGGGAATCAGACTGCTGCTGCCCGAATACTGGGAATTTCGCGGCAGGCCTTGAATCGCCGTCTGAAGAGTACGCGTTCGGAGAACGTGGGCTGATAGCTGCCTTGACAATATCAGGGAATTCGCTACTGTCTTGCGCATCCGGGCGATTAGCTCAATTGGCAGAGCGCCAGCTTTACACGCTGGATGTTACAGGTTCAAGTCCTGTATCGCCCACCACGCTTTACTCAGAGAGGTCAACCTGCCGGCAGATTCGGCAGGGCCATGGAGGACGACGTTGAGATGCTGGACGTGATGAACGTGAGGTTACGGATGTGGGGATGCGGCGGGATTTCGTTGCGATCCTTGTTCGTGCTTAGTTTTTGTCTTGTTGCCTCAGCGGACGAAACGTCCATTAGTGATGACCTCGTATTGGATGTCCCTTCCGCCACATCTGGCGTCGCCAGCTCACAAGGCGAAAAGAAACTCGCGCAATTGGTAGCAGCTCAGGCCGAAGAAATCACTGCGCTTAAAAAGCGGCTTAAATCACTGGAGAGTCGCGATACCGTGTCCGTGTCCGTCGATAAGTTGCTAGACAGCGCGGATCAGGTTCCTGCCCTCAAGCTTGAACTTCAAGCGCTAGGAAATATGCTAAGGGCAACACAGGTTCGCCTACAGTATAATTTGGGCACCTTGCATATGAGGTTGAAGGAGTATAGCCAAGCGGAAGTGGCCTTTCTCCAGGTACTAGCACTTTCTCCCAATGACTCGGCGACGCATTATAATCTGGGGATTCTTTATGATGATTTTCTGGATCACCCGGATAAAGCCCGTCATCACTATGTTCAATTCTTGGAACTGGAGCCTAAAAGTATTGATGCCAAAGAGGTTAGCCTCTGGCTACGGACGTTGAGAACACGCGCACTTAGATAGTGTACGAGGTGACGGTTTGGATACAAAAGCACCGCTTACCCTCTGAAAACGACACTTTTACAGATGATTGTGAGGTATTTGGTTTTTGTTTCCCCATAATTTGCTATAATTTCAGCGTAGGATAGGGGCTCTGGCGATGGTTCTGAGCCGGTAACAACAGGGCAAAACCGGGCGCATAATTCGGGTAGTCATGATACGTACACCTTTAAAAGTTCGCGGCTTCACTCTCATCGAAATGATGTTAGTGCTGACTATTATCGCTCTGCTAGTGACTATGTTAGGACCTGTCGTCACTCAAGCACGTCATAAAGCCCGGGTGACCATTGCTATTACGGATATTCGCTCACTGATGCAGTTGATCACCATCTACGAGGATGATCATCGCGGTATTGCACCTACAAACCTCATGAGCGTCATTGACCGCGAGGTGTTGGATCCTTGGAATGGGCCCTATGTGTATAACAATGCCAGAGGTCCGAATATAGGTAAGCTCCGGTATTATGACGCGGGAACTCCGCTTAACTCGGTATATGATTTGTTTAGCGAAGGCCCTAACCATGAGTCCGACCCGTGGGTTGCGTCCGAGAGCAGTCTGGATGATGTACTGCGTGCAGCGGACGGTCGGATCATTGGCAAAGCGTCTGATGCAATTAAGACTATTTCTGCAGCCGGACTATAAGCGGTTTCACTCTTTCGTGATCCATTTCCTCTTGTCAGCTTGATCGTGCGGGGAGGCGTCGACTTGTAATGGATCCCGATTCACATTCACGGCTTAGCGTGCTCCCTTTTCGCCGAAAAATTGGCGCGCGCCTGCTCCGTGCATTCTTCTTCTTCGTGATTATGCCCGTTGTCTTTATCACGATTCTGTCGGATTTTTTAATTTGGACGGATGCCCGTCGTAGCTCTACGGAGGAGCTTACGCGGGTGGCCCGCTCTTACGGATACGGCATCAGTCGCGAGTTAGAGCTGGTAGAGAAGGAGGTGCGGACCGGATTAGACACGATCCTAGAGTTGGACGTTTCGGATTTGAATGTGCGCGAGTTACTCGCCGAGTCTATGCCCGCAGATATCTTCGAGGCGACCCTATATAAGGGGACTCAGTTTTGGTCAATGGGGACGAATGACCTACGGGCGCTGAACGGTGTCGAGCGATGGGTTGAGGAGTCGGTTAATGACCAGACCGCGTTACACTTGTTGGCGGACGTCGGTCCGGTCTTTGTTAGGCGTTCGGACGAATGGGTTCTGGTTGCTTATCTGAGATCAGGGGTTTTGCAGGAGCAGGTGGTCCGTAATAGTTTGATATTCAAGTCCTACCTGACCTTGTTTGGTCCTAGGGGAGGGATTGTCGTGGATAGTTTTACGAGTCCTGTGAAGACTACATCCATGCACCCTAAGGTGCTGGGGCCTCAATTGGTCTTGTATGAATACAGACAGGACGATGGTCGGTCGTTCTGCGGGGTTGAGCAGCCGTTGGTGATGCCGGAATCGCTGACTGCAGCGCCCTGGATGACTCGCCTGATGGTCGATGAAGAGCTGTTTATGTCAACTGCGGGGATGTATCGTCGACTCAGCTTGACACTCGCCGGTTTGATTATGGTTGTGATCATCCTTATGGGAGCGATTGTTATTCGTTTGTATATGGTTCATTTAGATACCTTGTTGATCGCGACAGCGAAGATTGCAGACCGACAGTTTAAGCATAGAGTCCACATTCAGACCGGTGATGAGTTTGAATCCTTGGGAGAGGCGTTTAATGCGATGGCGGGAGAGTTGCAGGAGAACGAGAGGCTGTTGGTGGATAAGCATCGAATGGAGACAATCGGATTTCTAACTGCAGGGCTTGTGCATGAAATCAACAATCCGAACCATTACATTAATTTGAGTGCGACGTTGCTAATAGATCTCTGGCGAACGGATGTTGGAGAAATCTTAGATCGATATGTTGATATGTCGGGAGAACCGTCCTCTGGCACGTTGCCTTACGCAAAGATGCGCGTCGAGGTGCCACGTATGCTGGACCGGATAAAGGGTGGCAGCGCACGCATTACTAAAATCATCGATGACCTGAAGCGGTACAGTCGGCGGCAGGAACGGGAGGATCCTGTCGCGGTAGATGTGAATTCTATGATTCGCGGTGTGGCCGAAATGATGGATTTCCAAATAGAGAAAGCGACATCCAATTTCACGATGGAACTTGATCCTTCTCTTCCCGCTATTATGGGAATAGAGCATCGATTAGAGCAGGTAGTTGTCAATTTGTTGCAAAACTCTTGTTTTGCAATGGAGAGCTTGGACGATACTATTCAGGTCCGCACCTGGAAGGAAGCAGGCTGTGATCGGATCGTGATTGAGTTTCATGACACGGGTATTGGCCTTGGTGAAGATGCCGCGGCGCAGCTCACGACAGCATTCTTTACAACTCGCGGTGAGTCCGGGGGCGTTGGTCTAGGCCTTTTCGTTTCAAATGAAATTGTAAAGGGACACGGTGGTCGACTGGAATTCTCTGGCGAAAAGGGAGTGTTCACCACAGTGAGGGTGTCGTTACCCGTAGGTGACTTGGGTTGAGGGGTGAGTCGAAGAGTTTTGACTTAACTGGGCCTATCGGGGTAGCCTGCGACATGGAGCAACTCCACTATGAGTAATGCATTGTACCCCTCGCGACCGATTCTTGTCGTCGACGACGACCGTGCTGTGCTCGACGTCATCGGGGTCACCTTGGAGTCCAAGGGGATTACCAACGTGCGTCTATGTAACGATAGCCGTGATGTTGCTCAAATTATGCGGGAATCACCTGTTGAAGCGGTGTTGCTTGACTTGGTTATGCCCCACGTTGACGGGCGTGAACTTCTTGACCAACTCTCCGAGCTTTACCCCGACGTTCCGGTTCTCGTGATCACCGCGTTGGATGAGGTGACGACAGCCGTGGAGTGTATGAAGTCCAAAGCCTATGACTACTTGGTGAAGCCGGTAGATGCGAATCGTTTGGTGTCCAGTATTCGCCGAGCTGTGGAGTACGGGCAGCTTCAGCGCGAAAATCGCCGGCTTGTGGACTATATGTCGTCGTTCACGCTTCGGCGACCAGAGATGTTTGCTCACATAGTGACGCAGAATGAAAAGATGCTCGCGCTGTTTGCTCAAGTGGAAAGCGTGGCTGAATCGTCGGAACCGATTCTTATCTCTGGGGAAACAGGAGTTGGCAAAGAGCTTATTTCACGTGCGTTGTACGACGTGAGCGGAGTGACGGGTGATTTCGTCGCAGTCAATCTCGCGGGCGTAGGTGACGAAGAGTTCAATCGGCTAGTATTCGGGCGACTGCCGGACGGGACAACGATGTCGGAGAGATCGCTTGCGGAACGAGCGTCAGGAGGGGTTTTGTATCTAGATGAAATTGGCGAGCTGTCGAAAGCGAGTCAAGCATCAGTGCTCCAGCTGATTCAGGATAGGGAGTATGATTCGGGCGATGGCCGAAAACGGTTTGAGGCACGGCTTGTTTTGTCCACTCGCTACGATCTTGAAAAATTGATAGACACTGGTGGCTTTCGGAAAGACTTTTATTACCGGCTGAATTCTCATCACTTCCATGTGCCTTCTCTGCGTGCGCGGTTGGATGATTTGCCGTGCCTAATTGATCACTTTCTTCACACCAGTGCAGAGGCGCTAGGGAAAAAGGTTCCGACGGCACCGAAAGAACTGGAAGCGTTATTGGGGAGTTATCATTTTCCCGGTAACATTCGTGAGTTAGAAGGGATGTTTGTGGAGGCAGTGAGTAAGCACGAGTCGCGGATTATGTCTCTCGGTCTCTTTAAGGACGCCATTGGTTGGAAAGAGTCTGCGGGTCAAGCGCCTGCGGGCGTGTCATCCAAGGTCACATTCAGCGAAAAGTTGCCTAGTCTGAAGGAAATCCAACTACAATTGATCGATGAAGCCATGCAGCGGTCTCATGACAATCAGGCGGTTGCTGCGCGTACCCTTCGTATATCCCGTCAGGCTCTGAATCGTCGGCTGCGTATGCAGGATTCGGAAGAGTAGCCTATGACCCCACGGCGGAGAGATGGCGAGACCATATCTGGTCGATGAGCTTCTTGTTGGCTGTGGGGAAGGGGAAGTCGCTGAGTTTTTTGGCGTGAACCCATTTGCACGGCGGTCGGCCCTTTCGGCTGATACGTCCCGCGGTATACGTGCAGTCATAGGCGGTCATCGTGATTGAGAAGTGGCTGTATGTGTGTTTTATCGGTTGGTAACAGTCTCCTATTGAGACTTCCAGCGCGGTTTCTTCTCGGACTTCCCGTAGGACTGTCTCGCGGAGTGTTTCGCGAGGTTCTTGTTTTCCACCAGGGAACTCCCATAGTCCGCCGAGCATTTTATTGTCAGCGCGTCGTGCGATCAAGAGTGTGTCTTTTTTCCAGATGATCCCGACTCCAATGGCATGGTGAGGGGTTGAAGCTTTCTTTTTTTTGACGGGGAGTATGCCCGTGAGTTTGTTCTTGCGTGCGATGCAACGTGGTTTTAGCGGGCAGTTCGTGCAGTCTGGATTCGTGGGTCGGCAGACAAGTGCGCCGAGTTCCATAATCGCTTGGTTGAAGTCGGCGGGGTTGTGGTTCTTGACATGGGGGCTCAGTCTGGAGAACAAAACGCTTCTGGTTGCGGGCTTTGTGATGTCATCATGTATGCCCCAGAATCGGGTGAAGACACGGAATACGTTTCCGTCTACAACCGGAACGGGCTCGCCAAATGCGATGCTTGCGATCGCAGCTGCGCAGTACGGTCCGATTCCCGGGAGAGTTTGTAAGTCTTCAAAGTTACGAGGAATGCGCCCTCCCGTCTGAGTGATCTGCAGAGCGGCTTTTTGGAGGTTACGTGCTCTGCTGTAGTAGCCAAGACCTTCCCAGGCTTTTAAAACGTCTTGGGTGTCCGCCTGAGCCAGTTTTTTAATGCTGGGGAAGGTACGTAAAAATCGGTTGAAATAGGGGATGACGGTATCGACTTGGGTCTGTTGAAGCATGATTTCGCTGACCCAGATGCGATAGGGCGACGGTGTTGTCCGCCATGGCATCGCACGCTTATGTGCGTGATACCAGGTTAGTAGATCGCTCGACCATTGTGCCATGGAGGAGCCTAGATCAAGTTTCGGACATCAAGGGCTTTGTTGAGGTCCTGCGGCGAGAGGAGCTTCTTTTCTGTCGCCAGCTCTCGGATGGTTTTGCCGTCAGCATATGCTTCCTTTGCTAGCGCAGCAGCTGCATCATAGCCGATGTAGGGGACGAGGGCGGTACCCAGCATAAGACTCTTTTCAACGGTTTCTTTGCACGTGGCGCGATCGGCGACGAGGCCGTCGATGCAGTGGGTCTTGAATACAGTAGAAACATTGGCTAGTAGGGAGATTGATTCAAGCAGGTTGTGGGCAATGAGTGGCATCATTACATTGAGCTCGAAGTTCCCCGATTGACCAGCGATGGTAATTGTTGCGTCGTGAC
>CAXMRT010000284.1:0-25776 GCA_964196025.1 uncultured Gemmatimonadales bacterium
CAAAATCGCCGCGTTTATAGCGCCTGCTTTCCCAATTGCGGTTGTCGCGACCGGAACCCCTGATGGCATCTGCACGGTGGACAGCAACGAATCGAGTCCGTCCAAGGCCCAGCCCTTCATTGGAACACCGATAACCGGTAAAATCGTATGGCCCGCGACCACTCCAGCTAGATGAGCAGCGCCCCCTGCCGCACAGATCAACACCTTTGTCCCACGTTTCTGCGCGGTGGATGCATATTCCGTCGCCGCAATCGGCGTGCGGTGGGCGGACATCACGCGGACCTCATAGGCGATTCCAAACTCATCTAGTTGTGCCGCCGCATGCTCCATCGTCGACCAATCAGAATCGCTTCCCATAATGATCGCAACATCAATCGTTTTCGTTTTCTTAGCCATCGATCCTCCAAGTTGATTAATTAAGCGTCCGCAAGCGGGCGCGTCAACGCACGGCCCGCAATATCCCGTCGGAAATGCGCACCGGTGAACGAAATTTTTTCGACAGCCGCATACGCCGCCGCAACCGCCTGCTCAATATCGGCACCTCTAGCCGTGACGCCAAGAACTCGGCCGCCAGAGGTCACAACATCATCCCCTGAACGTGCGGTGCCCGCATGAAAAACAGTGACCCCATCACCCGAATCCGCCGCCTCAATCCCAGAAATCACTTCTCCTTTATCGTAAGCCCCGGGGTAACCGCCGGAGGCCATCACAACAACGACTGCCGGCTCATCGTGCCACTCAATAAGCTCATCCGATAAGGATCCCGCTGCGCTCGCCTGCAAGGACGGTAGCAGGTCACCCTTGATGCGCGCGAGGACACACTGTGTTTCTGGATCTCCGAAACGACAATTAAATTCCAAGACCTTGAGAGCCCCCTCATGAATCATCAAGCCTGCGTAGAGGATCCCTTTATAGGTAATCCCGCGCTTACGCAATTCCGCCAAGGTTCGGCCAAAGACTTGCTCACGGATCGTCGGCCAGAGATCGTCCGTCACGATCGGCGCCGGCGAATACGCGCCCATACCCCCTGTGTTGGGCCCGGCATCGCCATCGAAAGCACGCTTATGGTCCTGGGACGACGCCAGCAAGACAACAGTTTCACCATCTACCATGGCAAAGATAGACGCTTCTTCGCCCACCAAAAACTCTTCAATTAGAATCTGCTCGCCGGCATCACCAAACGCTCGGTCTACCATCGCGGTGTCAATAGCGGCATCCGCCTCTTCTATCGTCTCGCAAATCAAGACGCCCTTACCCGCGGCCAACCCTTCCGCCTTAACCACCAACGGAGCCCCCAGCTCACGGGCGTACGCTCGCGCGTCACCCGGATTGCTGAACGCACCTGAGCGGGCAGTCGGTACGCCACCGGCTTCCATGACATCTTTCGCGAAGACTTTCGACCCTTCGATGTGCGCGGCGGCTTTGCATGGACCAAACGCCGCTAGGCCCGCCTCCTCAAGTCTATCCACGAGCCCTAAGCAAAGAGGCACCTCGGGCCCGACCACTGTTAAGTCAGGTCGGTTTTCAATTGCCCATGCCAGCAAGCGCTCTAAATCATCGGCGCCAATATCTAGATTGGTAGCCAAGGCCGATGTTCCCGCATTTCCCGGAGCACAAAAGATCTCCGGACGCGTGCTATCACTCGCCAGTTTCCACGTCAATGCGTGCTCCCGGCCCCCACTTCCAACCACTAAAATTTTCATGCGGATCAGCATACCCCAATCCCCTCTTGAGTCAATCCTAGGTTCCCGAACCCACCGCGACATCGTCCCCGTCATGCAGGCCCCCAAAACCGTTGAAAAGTTCAAGGCTCAGACCACTTTTCCCTTCCCCCCTCAGCAGCCAGTGGGCATACTCACCTCATGCCGACTTTCCCATCCTTTTTTGCCGCTCTACTGACCCTCGTCATGAGCCTGACGGCCTTCTCAGCGACCGCCTCAACCCCCACTGACATCCTGAATCAACTTGAGCAGATCGGCTACGAAATCGATCGGTCGTCACTCGAACGCGCCGCGATACAAGGGATGGCGACAGCGCTCGACCCCAAGGCTCGCGTGTTGGACATCCCGGCTCGGGCCAAATTTCAAAAAATGCTCAACGGTGAATCCTTGCGCGAAGAACACGTCGACCCACACCTCAGTTATGACGCCCCAGAGGAGTGGCCCGATAAACTCTGCTATGTCAAACTCCGCGGTATTTATAAGGATACGAAAGGCCTTACGCGCACGTTGAAAAAATGGGAGTCGGCCGGAAAAAGCGGCATTATTCTGGATGCCAGGAAGGCCAGCGGAACGAACCTACAAGCGCTGGACACACTTCTCGACCTCTTCGTAAAGAACGGCAGCCCCCTTTACAAAGTTCTCTCAGAAGGGGGACAGCAAGTTGACTTACACAAAGCGAAAGGGACATCCGGCCTCTCGGTCCCCTGCATCCTCCTCGTCGACCAGAACACCACCGGCGCCGCGGAGCTCCTGGCCGCGGTTCTCTCCCACTATAATAGCACCCTACTCATCGGCACGCGCACCAGCGGAGACAACCGCGTGAGGGAGTTTCTCGAGCTAGACAAAAAAAATAGCCTCTATATCGCCACCCAACGGGTGGTCCTAGCTAATGATACTAGCTACGACGTCTCCGGAATTACTCCTGATATTGTGGTAAATCCGCAATCGCACGATCATCGCCCCACCGAATTACACGCAGAAAAGGCCGGCGCTGGGGTTCGCGAAGAGATCCAGCGCGATCAAAAAATCCTCGCTCGCATCGGTGATGACACCACGTTGCGCCGAGCAACCGATATTCTCCTAGGTATTAGAGCTCTCGGAACCCCCACGTCTCATGACCGCCCCAACGCTTCAAATTGACCCCAACAGCCTGAAACGGGCTGCCGAGTGCTTGTGCGCCGGGGAGCTGATCATCCTGCCCACCGATACCGTCTACGGCCTAGCAGCTCACGTTAATCAGCCCGAAATCGCCCTCTATGAAGCCAAGGGGCGTCCCGCCGACAAACCCATCCCGCTGCTGGTGGCCGACGCCACGGTCCCCAGCCAAATGGGTGCCGAATTCCCGCCCGCAGCCGAGGCGCTAGCAAAGGCCTTCTGGCCGGGGCCCCTCACTCTTGTGCTTCGCGTGAACGACCGCTTCGAAGGCTTTCGCGTCCCAGACCACGCCGATATACGCCATCTCGCCCAACTCTGTGGCGGCGCCCTTCGCGTGACCAGCGCCAATCAGAGCGGTGAAGCACCAGCCACCACGGCAGAGGAGGCTCTCCAACCGCTCGCCGAACATGTCAGTCTGGCACTGGATGGGGGCCCTTCACCGCTCGGCGAAGCAAGCACGGTTGTAAAAGTGAGCCACGAAAAACTTGAAGTTTTGCGGGAAGGCGCTATTTCTATAGAGTCCGTGAACGCGACCCTCCTAAATGGGCGTGATGGAGAAACAACTCGTGAGTGAATATTTAATCGTTTTTGTATGCACAGGGAACATCTGTCGGAGCCCTATGGCCGAATTCCTTTTTCGCTCCAAGCTCGACGACGACTCGAGCTGGGTCGTTCAGTCCGCCGGAGTAGCTGCCGCAATCGGATACCCCGCGAGCAAGGCCGGAATCATCGCGATGCGAGATAAGGGAATCGACATGTCCTCCCACAAGAGCCAACCCCTCACACAATCATTGGTTGACGCTGCGACACTCATTGTGACCATGACCGCGGGACACCGCCGAGCCATCGTCGAGCAATTTCCTGCGACGGAAAACAAAGTGTATACCTTAGGCGCCCTTTCAGGCGAGGAGGGTTTCGGCAGCGTCCCAGATCCCATCGGACAAGCACTTGAGGTATATGTTGAGACCCGAAACACAATTGAGGCCGGCCTCGCAGGTGTGCTGAATCGACTATCGGATTTAGAAACTAACTAACCAGTAACAGAGAGAAACTACGTACGATGAAAATTGCTATCGGATCGGATCACGGGGGATTTGAACTCAAGGAACAGGTCAAAACATGGTTGGCTAAAAATCAACATGACGTCATTGATCTCGGCTGCACATCGACAGACTCTGTCGACTACCCCGATTTCGGCATCGCGGTTGCCGAGCAGGTGGCAGACGGCAAGGCAGACAACGGCATCGTGATCTGCAAAACCGGTCTTGGCATGTCTATCGCAACCAATAAGGTCGCCGATGTCCGTGCAGCGCTCTGCACCACTCCAAGCATGGCCACAACCGCTCGCACCCACAACGACGCAAACATTCTAGCGTTGGGCGAAGCGCTCAACAGTCACGAAGACTCCTTATCCATTGTCAAAGAATGGTTCGAGAATTCCTTCGACGGCGGCCGGCACGCACGCCGTGTCGACAAAATTTCCGCACGTGAACACACCGACATGCAGGCCCTCAAAGAGGGCGACCCCGCGATCTACGCATCCATTCAAAAGGAAGAACAACGCCAACAGGAACATGTCGAACTGATCGCTTCCGAGAATTTTGTCTCCGCTGCCGTACGCGCCGCACAGGGCTCCGTTTTAACAAACAAGTATGCCGAAGGCTACCCCGGGAAACGTTGGTACGACGGGTGCGAATTCGTTGACGATGCCGAACAGTTAGCGATCGACCGGGCGAAAGAACTTTTCGGGGCAGAACATGCAAACGTTCAACCCCACTCAGGTAGCGGAGCGAATATGGCCGTCTACTTTTCCATGCTCGAACCGGGCGACACAGTCCTCGCCATGAGCCTGGCCGATGGCGGCCACCTCACACACGGTCATAAAATGAACTTCTCCGGCCGTTACTACAACATCGTTCCTTACGGCGTCTCGAAAGACACAGAGCAAATCGATTACGAAGAGCTCGCACGTCTGGCGGAAGAGAACAAGCCCAAGATGATCGTGGCAGGCGCTAGTGCCTACCCGCGGATCTTCGACTTCGAACGTATGCGACAGATTGCCGATAGTGTCGGAGCCCTGCTTTGGGTCGATATGGCTCACATCGCCGGACTAGTCGCCGCGGGTGTCCATCCCAACCCTGTGCCTTACAGTGATTTTGTCACCACCACGACACACAAGACGCTTCGGGGTCCGCGCGGAGGAATGATCCTCTGCCGAGAAGCCTACGCGAAAGACATAGACAAACAGATCTTCCCCGGCATTCAAGGCGGCCCCCTCATGCACGTGATCGCCGCGAAGGCCGTCTGCTTCGGCGAAGCCCTGCAGCCATCGTTTAAGACCTATCAACAGCAGGTCGTGGCAAATGCGCGCGCCCTAGCTGCTCGGCTCGACCAACACGGCTTTAGGATTTGCTCAGGCGGCACCGACAATCACCTGATGCTTGTCGATATGACACCCAAAGATCTCACCGGGAAAGACGCTGCCGCCGCCCTCACCAACGCAGCGATCACGGTAAACAAGAATGCGATTCCATTCGATACACGCAGCCCGTTTGTGACCTCTGGCGTGCGTATCGGAACACCTGCGATCACAAGCCGCGGTATGAAGGAAGCGGAGATGAACCAGCTCGGGGACTTCATCAATCGCGTATTAGCCGACACAGAGAATGACGCTGTGGCCGCCGAGGTCCGCGAGCAAGTGATTGCACTAAACCGCGAGTTCCCCCGCCCATAACAAGGGGGGTAGCTTTTTTCTTGAAGATCTGACCTCTTTTGCCACACTTGGCGCTCATCAACAACGACAAGGATATACCCAATGACACAACCCTCTCTTAACGGAAACATGCTCATCGCCCAGAGCGGCGGCCCCACCGTCGTCATCAATCAAAGCCTGATCGGTGCCGTCCTCGAAGCCAAAAAACACGCCTCTATCAAAAAGATTTTTGGATCCCTCCACGGCATCGCCGGCATTCTAAACGAAGACTTCATCGACCTGAAAAAAGAAAGCATGAAGACCCTCGAAGACGTCGCCTTCACTCCGTCTTCCGCTCTCGGGACCGTTCGAAAAAAACCCACGCCCAAAGATTGCGCCACCATTTTTAAGGTGCTTAAAAAATACAACGTCCGCTATTTCTTCTATATTGGCGGAAACGACACCGCCGAGACCACCCATATCATTAATGAAGAAGCACGCGCGGGCGGTCACGATCTCCAATGCTTTCACATTCCTAAAACCATCGACAACGATCTGCTCGAAAACGACCATACGCCGGGCTTCGGGTCGGCGGCCAAATTCGTCGCATGCGCCTTTATGGGTGACAACCTCGACAACCGCGCTCTGCCCGGTGTGAAAATCAACATTGTCATGGGACGAGACGCCGGCTTCCTCACAGCCGCCGCCGCACTAGCACGCGTCTATCCAGACGATGGCCCACACCTGATTTATCTCCCAGAAGCTGCGTTCAACGAGCGCTCATTCATCGCGGATGTCAAACGGGTTTACAAGAAATACGGCCGCTGCGTCATCGCCGTTTCGGAAGGTATTTCAGACAAAAAGGGCATCGCTATCGCCGCGAAGTTCAGCAAGGAAGTGGATTCCCACGGCAATCTTCAACTGAGCGGCTCAGGCGGTCTCGGCGACTATCTCGCGGGATTGATCAAAACCAAAACCACGATCACACGCGTCCGTGCTGACACCTTCGGATACTTGCAGCGCTCGTTCCCGGGTGTTTACTCAGAGAGAGATGCGAAGGAGGCTCGCACCGTGGCACAACGGGCGGTTATAGAGTCTGTTAAGGGAAAACACTCGTCCGGATCCATCGCTATACGGCGCAAGGCTGGCAAGGCCTACAAGGTGAGCTATGAACGCGTTGCATTGCGCAAGGTGTCTAAGGCCACCCGTCACGTTCCAGCAAGCTATATCAACAAAGCGGGCAACGACGTCACGAAGGCATTTATCAATTACGTCACCCCGATTGTCGGACCCCTACCCAAAATCGGACGATTCAAAGGCGTGCCTGTTAAAAAAATAAAATGAGTAAAAACACCGCCATCCCAGGATCTTTCATTTCGCTGGCAATGCCCGGCAAGACGAAGGATTTGGACGGGTTTTGGGCGCACGGAACGAAGCAATCGTCCACCCTTGCTATCTTTGTGCACGGGATGGGCGGCAATTTTTTTCGATCTCCGTTCAAAAAACAATTCCTCTTACAAGGACCTCGCGCCGGAATCGATGTCATCAGCTGTCACAACAGTGGCGCTCTCGACGGTGTAACCGATGAACGCTTCGCACACTGCATGCGCGACCTGGACGCGGTGATTGACTTTGCAACCACTCGCGGATACCGCCGCTTCGTCCTGATCGGCCACAGCACGGGCTGCCAAAAGATCACCTACTGGCAGAGCCGTCGACAAGACCCTCGCGTGGTCGCCCTCATCCTCGCGGCTCCGGCAGACGATCTCGCACTCTCCAAACGTCAACTAGGATCACGCTTTTCATTTTGGGTAAAACGCGCACGCGAGCATGTTGCCAACGGCGAGGAACACACTGTGTTGCCCGAGAAGTGCAACGGATTCACGGCCCGACGCTTCCTTAGTATCGCCGACCCCAAACAGGCGGAAGCCGCAGTGTTCGACTACTCAGGGCGAATGAAGCATTTCCGTACTATCACAACCCCGACCTTCGCCCTATTCGGCTCCGACGAACAATTCGCCGTCCTAGATGTAGATGAGATGGGGGAAATTCTCACAACGATCACCAGCGCCACTCCGTTTCGCTATCAAACCATCCACGGTGGCGACCACGGATTCACGAGCGTTGAAACTAAAACGGTACAAACCATCTTCCGATGGTTGCGCCGAGTCATGCAGGGATCATCCAAGTAGAAACCGCAAATGGCACGTAGAAAACGCTATAATCGAGGACGCTGGGCCATCGAGCGAGAACGTGGCGGCATCGTCTCATTCACGCCACCGGATTTGCGGCCGACTACCGACTCCATTTCCGACGTCATCCCAGCGATCATGAAAAAACTCGGGCTCGAGAATGAACAATGGACCGGCATACTGGAACGGGAATGGGATGCGCTGGTCGGCAGCACCGTCGCCGCACACACACGGCCAGGACAGTACAAGAACGGCAAGCTCATTGTTTTTGTCGATAGCGCAACATGGTTAAACGAACTCAAACGCTTTAATCAGGGGCAGATGCTTAAAAATTTGCAGGCGCGGTTCGGGGCAAAAAAGATACGGTCTCTGGCCCTGCAACCTGACCCAGGCCAACCAGACTAAGTCTACTCTGGCGGCGCCTCAGGTGCAGGCTCAGTCTGAGGCGCGGCGTAAGGAAGCATCACGCGAGTCATTTCCACGTACTTGGCATTCAGTTTGCCAGCACCTTCACCGAGCTCAGCGCCCTTCGCGGGATGCCCGCTCACGTATGCATACACACCCGTCTTAAACATAAGGCTCGCCTTTTCCTCGCCTTGCGCGTGCTTCATAAAGAAGAGGCATATCCGCATCATGGAACTCGCACCAATATCGGCCCAACTGACATTGCCCCCGCCCTGTAAAATAAGGCCGGCTTCGTTGGCTCCCGCAACACCCGCTTCTCTCTCATTATCTTTCCACAATCCCGCAATCGGCGCTCCGGTGGTAATGAGTCTACGGATCGATGACTTCAATCCTACCAATTCTCGGAATCGACCTGTCAGCAGCTCCAATTCAGCCTTGGCCGCGTCTGTCTTAAATCCTTCTTTCAATTTTTGAAGGTCCGCTAATCCATCTTCATAGGCGTTCTTTTCGAGATACTTCCCCATTGCATCATACTGGGCCTTCGCGCGCGCCACCTCCTGCTCCTGGGAATCATGCGCCTTCTGTTCCACCGCCATGCGAACGGCATCGTCCTTCTTCTTGCGAGCGGCATCCGCACTCGCTTTTCGACCAGCGTCTGCAGCACTCTGTTTCTCGGCTACCAGCCCGCCATGCTTGCGCTCAATTGCGGTCCACTGCGTTTTAAGAAGAAGGGCTTGGTCTCGCACCTTACCTTTTGTTTTCCCAAGCGCTGTTTCTACTTTCTTCAATTCGTCCATATTCGTTTTTACGCTAAACGATAACGATTGGTTTTTTCCACGTGCATGCTCAGTCACTGCTGTCTTTACAAGGCGCTTCGACTCCTTCTCCAAGGCCTCCATCTTCTCGACGAGCTTGCCCAACTTAGCCGCGTCCGGCGCCAACTCATCAAAACTGCGTTTCATTTTTTCGGATGCGCTGCGAACCGTGCGCCCTGATGCGACCATCTTGCTGGCATCTTTACCCGTCTGTTGAATCGCCGCAAGAAGGGTATCTAACCCGCTATGCGCCGTCCGAAGAAGGCTCGCCTCAACCGCGGCCCGCTGCTTTTTATTGCTCGTACTCCACGCTGAAAATCCAGCGATAATACCTCCTAGAACCAACACGGCTAAAACGGTCAAGACGATAGGCATGGGAGACTTCGCAGGCTTCTTCTCTTTCTTTTCTCGCGGCGACCCCTTGTCGCTTCGTCGGTCCCGCCGCCCAGAGGTGCTGCTGGAACTCCCTGAAACGATCATCGTCTTGGGCCGCTCTTGGGATTTTTTCTTTGCCATCGTGGCCGGGCGCTTCTTCCCTTTTCCAACAACCACTCGGCCGCCGACTCCGAAACGAGCGGGGCCAACCTCTTTCAACGTTTTTTTCATGTCACGAATACACGAACTGTAATTTGGATAACGTCGGGAAGGATCACGCTCAAGCATCCGGTCGATGACGCTTGCCACCTTCGAACTGACGCGGGGGTTTATCTTCATTATGTCTGGCGGGTCTTGGTGAAGTCTAGCCTTCACCACATCCATCGGGCTGTCTCCATCGAACGGGGGAAACCCTGCCAAGGCATGGAAGAGAGTCGCTCCTAGACTATAGATATCTGCCCGCTCGTCACCCTTCGACCCTGTAAGCTTTTCCGGTGCGATGTAATACGGCGTTCCCCAGATGCCACCGCCGCCTTCGGCACCCTGCTTGTCCGCCATTGCAGCCAATCCAAAATCCACCAATTTGGCGGTATTCTTTTCATCCAGCAAAACATTTTCCGGCTTCACATCACCATGCAGCAGCCCCAAATCAGCTGCGGCCTTCAAGCCCTCGGCAATGTCAACCCCCACGCTGAACACAATGGCCTGATCCAAGGGCGCATTATCCGTGACCATCTGTTTGAACTCTCGGCCAGAAACCAGCTCCATGACGATATAGGGCTGACCTTTTTCCTGACCAAAGGCATATATTTGCGCGACATTCGGATGATTCAGTGCCGCGGCCGACTGCGCCTCACGCTTAAAGGTGGAGACAAACTCCGCGTCATCCCCCAACGCCGCCAACATAACCTTAATCGCAACTGATCGATTCAAGGCCTCGTCCGTCGCCAAAAAGACGCCACCCATACCGCCGGTACCCAACAACTTGGTCAAGCGATATTGCCCGAGTTGAGCCGGCACGGTTTGCTCGAACCCACACATCGGACACTCAATCTGGCTAAACGCAGGGGACTCGGAGATGTCAATGGTCTGCTCACACTCGCCACACTCAAGCTGAGTGAGCGGGTCTGTCAGAATTTTGACCTTCTGGGAAGCGGCTGCCATCCGTATAAGCTCCGAAAATTAGTCCTCAACCCGCTTGGGGTTACACACAGATTCACAATATCGCGTTTAGGGTTGATGTCTACCATAAAGACCTTGTTTTCAGCGAATTTTGTTTGTCCACAAGGGCACTTTCATAGACACTAACGCCCAACTTGTTATGGACAGAATTTTCATAGAAATCGGACCCAAACCTATCTACTGGTACGGCGTGATGATGGCGTCGGCCTTCCTCTCCTGCATGTACATCTGGAGTTGGTTGGCGGTCAAAGAGGGCCGCCCGAAGGACACCGGCTCTACCATCGCCTTCTGGGTCATGCTCGCTGGCATCATCGGCGCCCGCGTCGGCTTCATCATTTCCAGCTGGGAAGATGTCTATGCAAACGCCCCTATGGATGTTTTTAAAATCTGGGAGGGTGGACTCATTTTCTACGGGGGGCTCATCGGCGCAAGCCTCGCCATCACAGCAGTCGCACTCCGCGGAAAAGAAAAACTACTCTCCTACTTCGACCTCGCCATCGCGGCCGTCCCCTTCGGCCACGCCCTCGGACGCATCGGCTGCTATCTCAATGGCTGCTGTTTTGGCTCTCCCTGGAACGGCTTCTGCGCAGTCTCCTACCCCGTCGAAAGCTACCCATACGAATATCATCGCGACCACCTACACATCCTAACACCCAGCCAGCTGGGGTCCGGTTCGGCCTTCGTCCACCCTGTCCAACTCTACGAAGCCGCCCTCAACCTCGTCTTATTTGCCTTTTTCTGGCATCTTTTTCCGCGCCGCAAGAAGGACGGAACGATTCTTGCCCTCTACCTGATGGCCTACGGCGTGATCCGCTTCAGCATGGAGTACTTCCGCGGCGATCCACGCAATCCAGCCCTGGCTCCCGGCAAGACCTTTATGGGACTCGAACATCTCGACGTGGCGCAGATGATCAGTTTGATCCTCTTCTCCGCAGGCATGGCTATTTGGTTCTTCCTCCGGACACCCCGTGAACCCAACCCATCTAACACCTGAGTCGGACGGTCAACGCCTCGACGCATGGCTATTCGACCAACTACCCGGTTTGTCGCGCGCGCGCATACAAGCCTTGCTGAAGTCCGGGCATATCACCGTCAACGACACGGCCTCCAAAGCCAGCACGAAGGTTCATACAGGAATGGCCATCACGGTCACAATCCCTCCCCCCGAAACACTCGACCTGATCGCGGAAGACATTCCTCTTGATATTCGTCACGAAGACGCGGACATCCTAGTCCTTAGCAAACAACCCAACTTGGTCGTCCACCCCGCGGCCGGACACGAAAGTGGAACGCTCGTTAACGCCCTCCTCTTTCACTGCACAGACCTCGCCGGAATCGGTGGGAAGACTCGCCCCGG
The DNA here is from genome assembly GCA_964196025.1 of uncultured Gemmatimonadales bacterium. Classification (GTDB taxonomy): domain Bacteria; phylum Verrucomicrobiota; class Kiritimatiellia; order CAXMRT01; family CAXMRT01; genus CAXMRT01. The sequence goes on from CAXMRT010000284.1 coordinate 11,895, forward strand.
TATCGTTCACCGGCTCGATAAAGACACGAGCGGCCTCATGGTTATCGCAAAGAACGACCGCGCGATGGCCCACCTCCTCGATCAGTTCAAAAATCGGACCGTCAAAAAAATCTATCACGCGCTCGTCTGGGGACACCCCTCGCCGGCATCTGGAACACTCGACACATTGATCGGTCGCAGCATACACGACCGAAAAAAAATGAGCGCACAACCTGCGACTGGACGTCAGGCAATCACCCACTATCAGACACTAGACGCTATCGGGCCCTGCACCCTCGTCGAATGTCGGATCGATACAGGTCGCACCCACCAGATCCGTGTCCATATGACTACCCTCCACCATCCGATCGTCGGCGACCGCAGCTACGGGTGGACCCAAAAACGGGAAGAGGCCGAAAATGTGCTCGCCCCGAGGCAACTGCTACACGCCCACTCTCTTCAGCTCATCCATCCGTCAACCGCTGAGACCCTGACTTTCCAGTCCGAGCTGCCCGCTGACATGCAGACCGTTGTCGACAAGCTCCGATCTTGACAAAAAGACGGGTGTCGCAGAGAATCGCACCTCCGTTGGGGATCCTATGAATTTCAGAAAAGAAGCCACACCATTTGTACTTATCGGCCTAGCCGTATACGCCCTAGTCCTCGCTGTCGGCGTGATCTCCGGATGGATGGATCTCAAGGCTTTCGGAATCACGTCCGCTGCATGCGCACTTCCAATCGCATTCACCTTCTACTTTTTTCGTGATCCCGAGCGCACCGACACTGAGTCCGACCCGCGCGCCATCATCTCTGGTGCCGACGGCGTCGTCGCGTGCATAAAAGAAGTCACCGAAGAGCAACACATCAAAGGGCCCGCCATCCGCCTCAGCGTGTTCCTCAGCGCATTCAATGTTCACGTTAACCGAGCCCCCATCTCCGGAAACATCCGTTTTCTCCAGTATTATCCCGGTAAATGCCACTTTGCATTCTTGGAAAAAAGCTCGGATGTCAACCAGCACAGTGCTATCGTTATTGAAGGTCAACACACCACATGCCTCGTCCACCAACTGGTCGGGCCCTTAGCAAGACGCGTGGTCTATTGGCTAGACTTGGGACAGGACATCTCGCGGTCAGACCGAATCGGCATGATGAAATTCGGATCTAGACTCGATATCTACTTCCCGAAAGATGATGTTGAACTGACGTGTAAAATCGGCGAGAAAGTAACCGCCGGCATCAGCTGTCTAGGACGAGTCCGAAAAGGAGAAAAGACATGAATCTGCGACAAGCAACACCGTCGATCATTACGATCTTGGCGATGGCCTGCGGATTCATCAGCATCCTTGTTGTCTGCGAAAGCCTCCAAGCAGAAAGCCCCTTCCACCTCCACGTCATCGCTGCTCAGCTCATCATGCTCGCCGCCATGCTAGACGGCCTAGATGGAAATCTTGCACGCGCACTCAATGTGGAAAGCGAAATTGGTGCAGCGCTCGACTCCCATGCAGACCTCATTTCTTTTGGCGTCGCTCCCGCAGTATTGACATATGGCGTGATGCTAAACGCCCCCGGCCCCGGAGCCATCTGGTGGATCATCCCAGTCGCCATGGTCATGTCCGGCATGCTTCGTCTCGCACGTTTCTCTGTGACTGACCCAAACGAAAGCAGCAAGGGCTTCACGGGCCTTCCTATTCCGGTCTGCGCCTGCTGGGTGTCCGTCGTCGTCTTCATCAGTCAAGGCGGCCTAAACCACTCCATGCTCTTCGATCTGAGCCAGCTCACGTCCACCCGCATCTTTGCAGCGGGGATACTACTGATGATCATTCTTCAGATCTCCAACGTTCGTTATCCAAAGCCATCGAAAAACATGCTGATCTTCATCCCTTGCGTCTTCTTGGTTCTGGTGTTTGTCGTTGCAGGCAGGGGCCCGATCGGGAACATCATCGATAGCAGCTGGGCCGTTCGCTCGGCGATCGTCATGCTGTTCCTAGGATCCACCTACATCTTGATCGGACCCGCAGTCGTTGCCGGTCGCGAACGCCGCTTGGCCCGCCGCGAAGCAGGTGGACGCGAGATCCCGGACGACGATGACGAGTTCTGAGTCCCCCGCACCCGACGACCTCACTCTCTCCGACGTCATCCACTCGATCGAATCATACGTAAACCATGAGATCGAATCTGGCGAACGGGATACCCCTATCTCACCCTCCATCATCCGCGAACTAAGCGAACTCAACGCCAACTCATCACCCGAACAACCGGAACCCTCCATGACTAAAAAACCAAACACTTCCGCCAGTTCCTCCGACGCACAATCCAAAATGGATGCGATCGCAAAGACCGTCGCTAGCTGCTCGAAATGCCCCCTCCATAAAGGACGTACAAACAGCGTACCTGGAGAAGGAAATGTGAGCCCCGACATCCTATTCGTTGGTGAAGGGCCCGGCGCAGATGAAGACGCTCAGGGCCGCCCCTTTGTCGGACGCTCAGGCCAGCTGCTCACAAAAATGATCCTCGCCATGGGCTACCCGCGCGAAGAGATCCATATCGCCAATATCGTCAAGTGCCGACCGCCAGACAATCGCGCACCTACCCCCGACGAGATGAATACCTGCATGCCCTACCTGAAGGAACAGATCGCGATCCTCAAACCTAAGGTGATCGTCGCGCTTGGCGCGACGTCGGTGAAAGCACTTCTCGGAAACAAAACCGGAATCTCGAAACTCCGCGGTACATGGCACACATTCGAAGACATCCCTCTCATGCCAACCTTCCACCCTGCCTATCTGCTGCGTGACCCTCGCAAAAAGAAGGATGCGTGGGACGACCTCAAGGAAGTCTTGAAGCACCTCGGAAAACCCGTCCCCAAGGGCTAACAACACCCGGCCAACGCTTAGACCATCCGGCACGCTGGAACGAGTACTCCCAAGACCATCCGGAAAAGAACGAGTACGATGAGGATCGGCCAGAAGTTAAGCACCTTGCTCAATAAATGCGTGCTGCTGGCAGAGAAGTCAACCTGCATAAACGCCGTTTCATCCACCTGACTCTGTCGCGTAAACACCAGCCGCGTACCATGGCGCGGCACGGCAACACTGATCGCTTGACCCACAGCTTGAGCGGATTCTTGCTGATCGAGGATCTTTTCGATCTGTGCCGCCTGAGTCTCCAAGTCCTCTTTGAGAACGTTGTTCCGAATCACATCACGCCCCCACGTGTCGGAATAGTTTCCGTCATTATAGGCCGCAAGCTGATCGCCCAAGGCATCATCTTGTATGTTCTGCGCGTCCCGCACTGCAGCACGACGCTGCAAGTTACCCACAATGTATTGTTGCTTGAGCTGGCTACGGTACTGGATGCGAACATCTTCATTGTCAGCCTGACTGAACGCCCAGTTGCGTGCGTTCGAAAGCTTCTTGTTCGCTAACTTCTGATTGCCTGACTTACGAAGCTCCTCGGCATCACGCATTTCACTTTTGAACCGCTGCTGCAATTCACTCTGCCGCCCACGGTTGCCATCATCATAGTCCATTGTAGTATACAAAATCGTCTGCGGAATGGCCTCTTCCTGATATTTCATCGACCCATCAAAGTCATAGTAGCGATGACCCGAAGCCATGTAGAACTCCCAGGTGATATCCGTCAAAGGAAGATCAAACCGCGGGCCTTTATAGGCATGGACGCCTTTGCTGCCTCGACTCGCATAAACAAGCTTCACAGTCGTGACCTCGTCAGCCCCCGTCTCTTCCAACGGAATTCGATATGCATTGCTCTTCTTGTCTCGAGCAGGAATCGCCACTTTATCGTTTACCAGAACGGTCCATAGTAAATCGTTCTTGTTCGGCAAGGTCATTTTAAGGAAACGCAAGGTACCCACGCGCATCCGCAAGTCCACCTCAGTCAGCATATGCCCCAGCTCAGAGACCACGGAGACCAAACTCAAGGAATCGACAGTCGCGGGAAGCACATCCGCCGATCCATGGCGGTTGACCGACAAATCTAAGGTGTAGTCCTGACGAACCGTCCGGTAACACATAATGGCATCAGAAAGATCCTTCTCCCCAAAATCCGCTGTAATGGAACGCGAATCGGTTGGTGTCAATCCTGCCGGCGTCAACCTTGCGCCAACTTCTACACGCCCCTTCGACATGACGATGAGATGCCCTTCTGGCGGCTCAGTCCCGACTGGCAACAAAGGACGAACCTGAACTCGGTCGGAATCAAATGGCATCTGATAGGCCACGTGCAACACATACCGTTTCTCTTGCTTGTTGTGCAGATCCACCTGCCACAAGCCTTTGGCCGCATCAACAAGCTGAACCTTCGCAATGGAAGAACCAGACACATGCAGTGTCACATTTGTTGCTGGGGCTTTGAGAAGAAAGGTCTTCGTCCCAGAGTTCTCGATCTGATACTGAATATGCACGCGACCCTTAAGCATGCCTTCGGCCAAATCCACACGATGCAGCATGTGCGGCTTAATCGATGGCTGCATGACCTCTGTCGCAAGCGTCACACTCCAAGTCGGGCGCAAGAGGTCAAACACCATGGCTCCCGGATACTTGAGCTTCACTTCATTTGAGTTGGGACGACTGATGCCATCCGACTCCTTGTCGATGACGGTCATGCGCACGCCCCGTTCCCCGTTGATTACCAAGCGACCCGTATGCTTCCGAGCGCCTCCAATAACGACACGTGGAATTTTAATCTTGGACTCGAGACCCTTTTCGGTACGTGAGATGGCCATATTAATGACGCGCAGTCCCGTTGCCTGGTTGTTGAAATGGACAACAATGCCACCCCCGCTCTCTTTCAAATCATCCCAGTGAGAGATATCTTCGCCGGTTAAGGTCTCAATATCATAGTCATCAGGGATATCCAGATTGATCGAAAACACGCCGGCCTTCAGGACGCTGACGGACAAGCGCGTCGACAACATGATGCGCTCATCCGAGATGGAAATATTTCCTTCTTCTATAACGCGCAGTTCCGGCAAGACCGCGTCGGCTTCCACCGCGAGCGACACGGGCAGTGCATGATAGCGAAAGGCTCGTTTGATATCGGTCAAAGTCTTGCTTCGCGCATGTTGAGCGGCGATCTTCATCGTGGTCCGAGAAAAGTCGTCATTATTCATCGCCGTGAGGCCCTTTAGTTCCCCAACCTGTACCTGCAGCGTTGCGGGTGCAGAAATCGAAATTGCACCGCGCTGCTTGTTGGCTCCGTCCACATCCGGGCAACCCAACACGGCTTGGTACGGTAGCCCATCACTAGGAACCTGCATCAATACCAGCACATCAAGCTCGCCGACCGCAGGCTTCTCCAATACTGCTTCCAAGAAACTCGTCACTGGGTCAAAGCGCCACGTACTGAGAGACTGAGCTTGTACCGCCGTCACATTCATTCCCTTTGGGATCTTCATCTTGATTTGCTTCAACTCGCCTTGAGCAATTTGGTAATGCACAAGGCTCGTGAGGTCCACCACGCCCGCCTTGAAGGCCGCCAAGGTATTCACCTCGCAGAAAAATACGGCCTTCTCGTTCTCGGTCTTTCGTACTCGGGGACGCCACGTAAACGAGATGGCATCGGCTGACCCAAAGACAGCACTGACCTTGCTCGACTGGCCCGTTTCTGTGGCCTTAAACAACACGGCCTCGGGAGACGAAATGTCTAAGCCAACTTCAGGGAGAGTCACATTCACTGTGTTGCGTAGGTTCTCATGGATACTCATTCCGACTGACCACACACCCTCTTTTTCAGAGACAGGAGTCATGTAAGTTAGCGACACCTTGTAAGAACCTTTGCGCAGAACTTTTAAGATATAGCCAGATGGACTGCTCTTCAATTCCAAGTATTTCGACCCGAGCACATACTTCAACAGGACGTTGCGAGTGTTCAATACGGGGAAGGACAACTCCTTGTCCGTCTTGAATTCGAGCGTCTTGACTACCTCCGCACTTCGCTCAGCATCACGTGCCGTAGAAGGGCCAGAAATATCAATCGTCACTCGATCCATCACGATCGACGGCGGCGCGACGACTCGGCGTGCCGCGGCGGGGGCCTTCGACGGCGCCTTCACGGTTTTCGCCGACGCAAATGCTCCGCCCAACAGAACGCCCGCACTCAAAAGAGCACAAAACAGAAGCTGCTGCAATGAGGCAAAGCCACCTTTGTTAGTATCCGGCTCATCATCCTCGCCATCGAGGTCCAAGCCCCACTCGGACTCATCCTCATCGTCAGACGGTATCTTGCTCTGCGGATCCTCTAGCGACGGCAGGTCTGGTATCCTCACCTCGCCATCATTCGCCCGCACATGCTCATCGCTCGGTTCGAACTCCGCTTCCGCGGCCCTAGGCTCTGTACGTTCAGCAGGTACCGGTGGTTCTGCCACAAACGCCGCCCGCGCGGGCTGCCGTTTGAAGCCCGTTACTCCGCGTTGATAGAGGTGCCCGAGAATCTTGACATACAAGCGAAGCGCAATAATGGCGGCCATCAAAATCATGAGAGTCGCCACAAGGGCTTGGCCACTCGTTAGATTCGCAACCCCTCCGCAAATGCCACTCAACCCGAGCGCCATCAACACCAAGCCCCGAGGGTTTTTCCGAATGCCTAGGACAAAGAAAACCAACCCTATTACGATAGGCACAACGATCCACATCAGAGACGCGCCGCTACCCATCCAGTGCGGCACAATATTCATTTGCACGCCCAGGGCCGAGCCCTCTATCAAGCTAACGCTCTTCGTAAATGTGATGTGTGTAATAGGATCCTGCGCCAGACCCGATAGGCCCATACGGTGATACTGCATCATATCAATCGCAGAGAGCCCTCCTGCGCCTAACATCACGATGCAACCGAGAACCCAGAGTACCACTGCACCTCTCTGACGACCCCGAACATATTGACCAACCGCCACGAGAACACCCAATACCATCAATGGCAACCAACGCAAGCCCCAGTCCCAAAACACTCGAGCGATCACCCGCATCACCTCCATCACTCCGCCCAACCCAGTGCTTCCAACCCGGAAGTTAGACGTCATATTGGCCTCGGGCTCAGCAATCGCTAAGTCATCGGGAACCTCGACATGCCACTCGGCAAAGGAGGAATCCGAGTTGACCATCGGCGCTGCTAGGGCAACCTGTCGTCCCGCACCCTCAATCTCGCCGAAGCTTTCTGCATACACCACTTCTACCACCATCGGGACATCTGGATTCACCGGACGCTGTATCGGAACCAATATCTCCCCCTTACTGCCTTTCAACGATGTTACCTTAGTCAAGGCCGAGTCCGTCTGAGCGCCCATCCGCGTCGTCCACAAGCGGGCGTTCTCCGGCAAACTCACCTTTAAATACTGATGCGAAGAATTCTTGAGCCGGTAGGTCACGGTAGACACCGCCTCACCCTCATTGCTGATCCGCGTCCGGATATTCGTAAATTCCACCACCTGCGAAATCAACTGGGCCGAGGAATAGCGTTGGATTTCGACGGTCGCGTCATGAGGAGTACGCGTATATTTATACGACCGGAGAATCGGCGCGGTAACCGGCTGAACGAACGCCACCGGAATTTCTTCCCGATCAATTTCAAACACCGAGTCACTCTTTTTCTTCGTAATCAGCTTGAGGCTGCCTGAACTCGACATCGCAATATAACCGACCTCCGTCTCAGCTCCGACGGTCTGAACGCCACCGACCTCAACGTCCTGGCCTTCGTAGGTATAGGGCTGGTCATAGGTGACCAACAAGGTGTAGTCGCCGCTGACCTTCTCTTGCAGCTCAATCACCCATTCTGACTTTTCTTTTCGCCAGCTTGAAATATCCTGGCCGACGAACTCGACGTGCTTCAGGGCTCCTGGTATCCGTAAACGAAACTCTTTAACCGGAGCATTTCGAACAACGTAGTTGATCCGGGAACTTCCGTACAATACACCGTCTCCGATTGAGACTAAGTGAAAGACATCCGCATGAACAACGGGAGCTGTCGTGACGATTTGATACGAGACCGACCAACCTGTACTCTTATAACGATATGCATGCTGGATCCCCACAACTTTCATGGGGACCGCGCCGGTGTGCACATCCCGAAGTCCGTTCCGCTTGTCTTCAACCAGTCGCAACCCTTTGTCCGTCGTCGCCGCGAGATGTCCGCGTTCGGACTTCGCGCCCTTCACCGAAAGCATGGGCGCAGAAAAAGCATCGGCACCCTCCTTAAGGCTGTTTTCTAACCGCAAGGAGAGGAGTGTTCGGCCAAGTTGCGCTTTCTTGAAGTAGACGGTGATAAGCTTCTTATCCCCCTCTTCTTTCACGTCGTGATCCGCGTAGTTAGGACCACTAACATTGGCAACGGTCCAGTCGGCGTCGGTGACAAGAGTCACTTCTGCAGTTGGCGCGTCTCGGACATCAAGTTCGATCGAACCCGAAAATTCCAAGTTGCCGTCTCCAAGGCGCAATACAAAACGTTCGTCACAACTAAATTCAGGGACAATGTCGTCGACGCTTAATTGAAGCGAATAGGGCGTGTTCGCATACTGGTAGACGAAGGGACTACGGTTTGGCCGGCGCCGAACCGCCTTGCTGACTTTCGCATCCAACGCAACCTGTGGGAATGCGGCCTGATCAACCTGCGTCAAGCCGCCGGCCTTACTCACAACTAACTTGATAGCGTTGTCCGTCCCAAACATCACAAATCCGCTCGCACGAATGACGCCCCGCGGAACCAACACAGGAACACTCACATCAGTCGGAAACTTCGGCAAAATCTGTTCACTATCAACCTGAAATCGATAGCTCTGCTCCTGCGCCCGGCTGAGGGTAATCATCAATTCACGACTCTCGCCCTTCTCATCAATCGACCACTCCTGAATGTCCGCGCCTTTCACCTGCGTAACGTTGAGGCCCTTGGGAATCGTCACCTGAATGGCCTGCAAGCGCCCCTGGACAATCCGGTAATTGAAGATAGAGTCCACCCGCATCACGCCCACGCTCGCGGTAATGATGGAATTCGCGTCTGACGAAACGACAAGCTCGGCTTCCAACTGCTTCACTTCCGGCTTCCAACGCACGTTGAAGTTTTTGGTTAGACCCAAAAAGGCCGTAACAACCGCCTTCTTCTGCTCGTTCGTGCTACGCTTAACGCTCAAGGCATCGGCAAACACGATTTCTAGATCGCTGCGATCACACTCGACTGACAGCTTGCGAATGTTCGACATCGGAATATCAAATTTCGTTTGGCGCCAGCTCCCGTCTTTCGCAGGTCGGCTCGCAAATTTGAAGACAATGTCATGCTTCCCACGTGGGACGTCCTCGAGGATAAAACTGCCACCGCTTCGTTTAAGAACGGCGTTCCGAGGAAAGTCTGACTCCATGTACGCAACGTCGCCCACCACCAACGGGATGCTGGCTGATCGGCCCGAGACCTCTGCCTTAAAGGTCAGGGTGAACGTGATGTTCTCCCCATCAATTTGCCCATCGACCGAAAGTCCGGAGACATTGACGCCACTCGTCGCGGCCACGGCCGGAAAAGAAAATGACAGAATGCTGAAGATCAGCGCGTATAGTGTTGTTTTCATTGGGTTCCCTCTTCGTTGTTCACTCATTCTTGAATACCTAAAATACCATTCACTGTTCGATCTGTGTGTAACCAGTCTGTAACGCCACGACTCTACTCAGCCGTCCTCGATAGGCCTCCCGATACCTGCACTAAACGGATCAATTCTTGCACACGTCCATCCAGGTGTAGATTCAACCCAACCGGGGCAAGTACACGAGACACGTCATTAAAGCTACTTCCCTGTGCATGCGGGTTGTTTCGGAGAATTTCTGCATATTCCGCAACCCCCACCGCCAGCTGGAAGCGATCCGAAGATTTTTTAAAGGCACCTCGCAACATGTCTGGCGTGATAGGGAAAGTCTCTTCCTCGACATCGCCAGTGTCGGTGTTGCGGTATCTCACTCGGACAATACCTAGGTCATCGCGACGCTGTCCGATCAATTCCATTTCATACAAAGCAGTCACACTCTGACCGGATCCGACTTCACCGGCATCCACCGTATCATCACGAAATTGCTGCTTGGTGAGCTGGCGGTTTTCATAGCCGAGTTGACGATAGCGCTCCACGCGATCCTTGTTGAACTCAACTTGGATCTTCACATCGCTCGCTATCACATTCAGTGTGGCCGACAACTCCTCAACAAAGACTCGGCGAGCCTCCTTTTCGGAATCAATAAAGACATACGTCCCGTCACCCTTATTCGCCAGCGTTTCGAGCATGCTATCGTCATAGGATCCAATCCCGAAACCCACGGTCGAACAGTAGATGCCCTGCTTACGATAGCCCTCTACGCTCTGAAGAATGCTATCCGCATCACCCGCACCAAGATTCGCAACGCCGTCTGACAACAACATCACTCGGTTAAAGGCCTTGCTGTCGAATCCACGCGCGGCCGTTTCATAAGCCAAACCCATCCCTTCTTCGAGATTCGTGGAGCCCGAGGTCTGCATGCCGTGAATGGCCGCTAGAATCGCCTTGCGGTCCTTCACCTCCGTATGCGGCAAGACAAGGCGCGCATGATCATTGTATTGAATGATCGCGATCTGATCGCTCGGCGCCAACTGATCCAGCAACATTTCGAGCGACTTCTGAACCAAGCCCAAACGATCCGCGGTATTCATCGAACCAGAGGTATCAATCGCGAAAGTCAAAATGGCCTGCCGCTTCTGCTCACGCCCAATATGCTTACCCTTCACACCCACCTTCAAGGCATGCAAACCACGGCCAAACGGCGTCTCGGCGACTTCTAAATGTACAGAGAACGTTTTTTGCTTTGGCGCCCGGTACCCATAGTCGAAGAAGTTTACGAACTCTTCCGTACGTACGGACTCCGCAGCCGGCAATAAACCCCGCGACATATAATTTCGAGCCAAGGTGTAGGACGCGGTATCCACATCGATGGCAAAGGTGGAAAACGCGTTTTCTTTGGTAGTCACAAATGGATTCACGCCCACAGCCTTGAAAGTCGGGCCATCGGGGCTCATCTCTTTCAGCTTAGACTCATTAACCGTCTTCAGCCGCTTCAGCACTTCATTTTGCCGATTGGCAAAGGCGCGTTCATCCTTTTCCAAACCCGCCTTCCAACGATCCAGCTCCTCGCCCTTCTTTCCCGACCGCGCAGTGATCTCAAACTGCCGACGCGACTCGTCCAACTTCGGACCAAATGCCGCAAGTCGGGTCGCCTCCAACTCTAACTGAGTCCCGTCAAGTTCTTCTATAGAGTCGAGGCTATCCAGTGCGAGACGGGCATCATACCCATAGTCGGTCGCGAGCCCATCTCCGTCGGTATCGACGAGTTGCCGCATCTCTTCGGCCGATACTGGACCTTTTGTGATGACCGTTACATCGTCCGTCCAGTACGTCGCGTACGTCGTACCACCCAACACCTCTTTCCCAGCCTGATCTTCCACATCATCAGACAAATCCACCAGAGCCTCCTCAACTTCACTCAGAGACCGCACTACGGCGCTCAGACCCGTCGGTCTATCACGCTCAACCGCCATTTCCCCGTCGTCCGGCATCTGCAAGCTTTGGCCGACTTGGATGCTATTGGCATCCTTAATGTCATTCGCTCCAACGAGATCGTTAATGCTCACCCCACTTTTCCGGGCGATTTCGGACAGCGTGTCTCCAGGCTTCACCGTGTACTCTCCACGTGACAACAGGACTTTTTTGTTTTCAGGCATCACGCTCTGCACCTTCGCCAGTTCACGAACAACCAATTCTTCTGACCTTAACGGCTCCGCAATATTTTGCTTAAGCGCTATCGACCCGGAAGTTGACTGAATCCTGTCGACCTCTTCCGGCAGTCGCTTAGTGATCCTCTGAGGGACGTTTTCGTCATCGATAGAGTCACGCAACATCGCCACTCCATTGTCGAATCCCCCATCCTCAACGCTCTTTTCATCAAACTTTTCGCGTTGGTCCTGCATTTTTTCCGCGAATCCGAACTGACCGTTAAGACGTTCGCTCTCTTTCTTCACATCCTTGAGTCCCTTCAGTTCATTGTCGCCAGAACCCCGCGCATCTTTACCACGCTCATAACTAGTACCGCCGCCAGGACCCTGTTCTCCTATAGTCCGCTCCTCCAACGCTTTAGTCGCGAACTCACTACTGGCTGCCTTCGTCAGAAACCGCGCACGTGGTGCACTCTGATCGCTTGGCGTTACTTCCTTCGGGATCACGGCCAAGGTGTCTGGCGTCAACACAGGCCTGGCTCTACCACCATCCAAACCAACGTCCTCCTTTTCCCAACCGTAAGTCTTTCCTCCTACCGCTATATTTGCCTCTTGATTCTCCAAGCCCTCCCAGTCGTCCAAGGTAACACTCCCAAACTCAACGGCCTCGACTAGTTTATCGCTCATCTCGATAGACCGATCGGGCACACGGCGGTAAAACGTCTCGCTCCCTGAAGCGTTTTTGATCCACCCCTTGGAGGCATCGTGATCCTCTGATCCTGAGACGAACCCGCTATGACGAACCTCTGTACCGTCGACGGCTAATTCTGACGAGTAGTATCCGTCAGTTGCGACAGTTGAGTCGGACGCTTGTTTCGACTTTTTGGAACTAAACAAACGGCCAAGAATCGGAATCCCTCCGCTCGACTTCTTTCCATCAAGTACAGGCGCTGCACGCTCCTTGTCTTTCTTAGACGAACGTGCCCACGCCACCGTGGACTCTGGAGCCGCCATAGGAGCCGCCGCTATAGCCGCGGACTTGTGGGCCGCGGAAGCCCCGCCCCGTCCCAGCTTGCCAGAAATCACGTTCCCGCCAGATACTACTACACGGCTTTTTTCCAAGGACTCAAAGCTTTCAACAGGTTTCCCGCCCCCCTTATAGTTTTTCTTCGCAGCCGCTTTAGGAGACGAGGCCCTGAACTGCAAACCGCTCACATCTCCGAGAAACTCACCCCCCTTGTCACGCCCATCACGATCGTCAGCATCAGAGAAAAAAGTCGTTATAGTCTCTCGTGCTCGCGTCGAATCACCTGGCGGAGTGGCCACTGCATCCACGCGGGAGTCCATTTTCTTTTTTTTCTTCATTGGACGAACCACATGAATCTTCTTCTCGGCGGGTTTCCCCTGCACGAGCGGCTTATCTCGTTCGCTTGTCGGACGGGGCTTACCCGGAGCGTTGGACGCAGCATCACGCTTCTCACCCGCACTTACTTCATCCAACGATAGTTCCCCTCTCACAGGCAAACCCGTCACCCGCCCGTTCACCGCAAACCATTTGTCCGAGCCATTGCCGGGCTTTGAGTCATTTGCAGGGGGATTACCCACAGGGTCAGGCATCTTCGGAAGACCCCCTCCAAAGCCCCGCGTGGTAGCCGATTGCGGCGCGATTGGGGTCAAGGCCCTCGTGCCGTTCTGTTTCCGACTCGAAAGGGCGCTCACACTAGCCTTCTCTGAGGTCTTTCCAAAATTGCTGACGGGTGCGGATTCCGGCATCGGATCCAGCTCTGCAAAAGCAGGTTTCTCGGCTTCCCTACGCTCACCATCCCGCCCTTCTAGCCGGCGGCCCAAATCCTCATTAACGGGGGTGGACCCCGTCCTTCTATGGTCCATAATCATCGGACTCGCCACCTTCGGAACCGCCGTCACATCATCAGGCATCACAGAAGAGTCAGTCGTCGGACGGGGCTCGTCGGCGTCGAGACCCAAGCTCCACATCTGCGGGCTATTCTCGATCTGTTGAAGATTATTCATAGATTCTGCAGACAGCTCCGCCTCTACAGGTCCCGAGGAAACCACGTCGCCCAACTTAAACCTTTCTGGCGAAGCTGCGGTAAACAGGTGGTCGGTCGCGGGGATGGCTAGAAAGGAGAGCACAAAACACAGCACGAGGACGGCGGCA
>CAXMRT010000285.1:0-18710 GCA_964196025.1 uncultured Gemmatimonadales bacterium
CACATCATCCTTGAACACTAAATACTGGAGATCATCCTCAGTAAGCTTCGCTGAAACCTTCACCTTTTTGGTGGTGTAAAAGAGCGCAAGCAACTCTTCATCAGTACTGAAACCCAAGGCACGCAAGAAGGTCACAGCAAGAAACTTACGGCGACGGCGACGGCGGTCCATATAGATCCACAAGAGGTCAGAGGTATCAAACTGTACTTCAATCCAAGAGCCCCGGTCGGGTATAATCCGGAACGAATAAAGCGTCCGCCCATTGGCATGAACAGAAGATTCAAAGCAGATGCCCGGCGAACGATGGAGCTGACTCACCACCACACGCTCAGCACCATTCACAACGAATGACCCCTGAGGAGTCATCAAAGGGATTTCCCCCATGTACACCCGCTCCTCGCGCACCTCGTCCCCGTCTTTCAGACGGAACGTGGCGTGCATAGGCGCAGAATAGGTCACCCCTTCACGGATACATTCGAGTGTATCCATCTTGAGTGCAGAGAACTCATATTTCGCAAAATCCAACTGATAACGACCATCGTAACTGTCAATAGGAAAGACTTCCTGAAAGACAGCCTGCAAACCAACAGACTTGCGCTTTGACGGCGCAACATCCAATTGCAAGAACTCGCGGTACGAAACAGTTTGAATCTGTATCAGATCTGGCGGCTCAATAACCTCTGTGAGCACACCATAATTCGTTCTCTCGGCCATGTGGCCCCCTTGTATCGTGACTAATATTCTCCAGCGACAAACAAACTCAACGCATTACACGCAACATCGAAACCTTATTTGATTTCGACAGTCGCGCCAACACCTTCGAGTTTGGTCTTAAGCTCGTCTGCTTCGTCCTGCGAAACACCCTCTTTGACCGCCTTAGGAGCAGACTCAACGAGGTCTTTCGATTCCTTCAGGCCGAGACCTGTAATACTACGAACTTCCTTAATCACCTGAATCTTGTTGTCACCGCAAGCGGTCAACATAACATCGAACTCAGTCTGTTCTTCAGCGGCAGCACCACCAGCATCTCCACCAGCTGCAGGCGCAACGCCCATAGCAACAGGAGCTGCAGCAGATACGCCCAAGCGGTCTTCCAAAGCCTTCACCAACTGAGACAATTCAAGAACACTAATCTGCTCAATCCAATCGACAAACTCTGCCGCTTTACCTTCGAGCTTCACTGCTTCTTTTTCTTCAACTTTCACGTCATCACTCATCTGTATAACTCCTAGACTTACGCACTCTTTTTTTCTTCGACGGCTTTCAAAACATACACCACGCTGCTCAACTTCTGATGCATCACACCCACAACCTGACTCATCGGAGCGGCCAGCGTACCAACCAACTTACCATAAAGCACTTCACGAGAAGGCAGACCAGCCAGTTCCTTCACTTCCTCTTGGCTGATCGGCGTATCTCCCATAACACCCGCTTTTACTGCAGACGTGCCATGCTCTTTAGCAAAATTCGACAACATTTTGGCGACGGCGACAACGTCGCCAGTCCCAGTCACCAAGGCCGTTGAGCCGGTCAAGACTCCGTTCAGATCACTCCAGCCATTCTCGCCGGCGACCACCTTGATAAATGAATTCTTCACAACCGCCATCCGAGCCTGCTGCCCACGAAGCTGGCCCCGCAAACCCTCAAACTGCTCGACAGTCATACCCGTGAAATCAGTTAGAAAGAGATAGTCCGCGTCAGTCATATGACCGCGCATCTCTTCAATTATTGCCTTTTTTTCCGGTCTCATAGTCGTTTCTCCCGAATCACTCGTCTCGTACGCCAACCTGCACCCCTACACCCATCGTAGATGATACAGAGCACCGGCGAATATAAGCACCGCGAGCCGCGGCTGGCTTTTCTGCCCGAACCGCAGCGATCGCGGCATAAGCATTTTCTAGTAACTTGTCACCCTCAAAGGACAACTTTCCAAATGGGACATGCACATTACCATTACGATCCATGCGGAACTCGACTCGGCCAGATTTACTCGAATTAACCGCTTCCGCTGTATCATCAGTAACCGTTCCAGTACGTGGATTAGGCATCAGACCCCTGGGACCCAACACTCGACCCAACTTACGCACTTCCTTCATCGTCTCCGGCGTGGCGATCACAACATCAAAATCAACCCATCCACCCTTGATCTTCTCAATCATGTCTTCGTTGCCGACAAAGTCAGCACCCGCGGCACGCGCAGAATCAGCCGCAGCACCTTCAGCGATCACCAGCACGCAAACGTCCTTACCAGAACCATGCGGGAGTGATACCGTTCCACGGACCGTCTGATCAGACTTACGCGGGTCAACGCCCAAGCGAATCGCCAGCTCGGCCGTCTCATCAAACGTGGCCACCTGATTTTCCTTCAGGAACGCAATCGCGTCTTCAAATTCATACACACGCTGTTCAAGCTTCTCACTCACCGCGCTGTGTTTTTTTCCATGCTTTGCCATGATCAGTCCACCACCTCAATTCCCATACTCCGCGCTGTACCAGCAATGATGCGGCACGCCATCTCAGGATCCGTTGCATTCAAATCCTTTTTCTTCGTCTCGACGATTTCAAGCAACTGCGCCTTAGTCACTGTACCGACCTTAACCATATGTGGCTCCGGAGACCCCTTTGCAAGGCCAGCAGCCTTCTTCAAGAGAGACGACGCAGGTGAACTTTTCGTAATGAACGTGAACGAACGATCCTGATAGACCGAAATCACCACAGGGACAATCATTCCAGGCTTATCCTGCGTAGCCGCATTAAACGCCTTACAGAAATCCATAATATTCACGCCATGCTGCCCCAACGCGGGACCCACAGGAGGTGCAGGATTTGCCTGCCCGGCAGGAATCTGCAACCGGATTTTTCCAATTTCTTTTTTTGCCATTTGATCGTTCCTCTATTCCACTAAATCAGGTCTCGCGTTCAACTTGCCAGTACTCCAACTCCACTGGCGCTGAACGACCAAAAATACCCACAGACACTTTCAAGCGTCCGCGCTCGGGATCCACTTCCTCGACAACACCACTAAAGTTCAAGAACGGACCGTCATTAATCTTAACCGCTTCGCCAGTTTCAAACTCAATCTTCGGACGAACCTTGTCCTGCTGGTCATCAACCTGATTAAACAACGAGTCCACTTCAGACTGTCGAAGCGGGACCGGTTTTTCGCCACCTACAAACCCGATAATTCCAGGCGTGTCGCGCACAAAACTCCAACTCCCCTCAATCAACTCACGTTCATCACCGTAAAGCGCCATATTCACCAGGACGTAACCAGGGAAGAATTTTCGAGTCGACGTAGAGCGAACTCCCTTCTTCACCTCAGAAACGTTCTCCGTAGGTATCACTACCTCTTCGATGTAATCACTCATCGCTTCAAGCTTAAGGCGCTTCTCAATACTATCCTTAACCTTGTACTCTTGCCCCGTCAGGGTGTGAATAACAAACCAATCTTTATTCATCAAAGGATCCCTTCATCGACTCAACTACCGACTTCAATCAAAAACTTGATAACCCGAGACAACAGGTTGTCACTCAATCCTACATAGGCGGCCATCATCACCACCGAAATCATCACGACAAAAGTCGAACGCGTTAAGGACTTTCGGTCCGGCCACGTCGCCTTCTGTATCTCTTCCTTCACCTCATCCACAAACAACTGCAGCTTCTGAGGAAACGATTGTTTCGTCTGTTTCACCTGTCTTCACCCCGGGTTTCTGGCAGGGCAGTAGGGAATCGAACCCTAAACCTGCGGTTTTGGAGACCGCTGCTCTGCCAATTGAGCTACTGCCCTGTTCGCAAAACCTGCTACCGTGTTTCCCGATGCACAGTGTGCTTGCGCTCAAACCGACAATACTTCTTAAGCTCCAAACGATTCGGCGTAAGGGACTTATTCTTTGTTGTCGTGTAATTACGCCGCTTGCACTCTGTACAGGCCAAAATTACTAATTCTCGGGGCATAACAAACCCACTCCATCTATTCCAATACAAGAATGGTGGCAGTCGTCGTCGCCGACGACCCCACTCAAAATTCCGCGCTACTTATTTCGTAATTTCAGTAACCGTTCCAGCACCCACTGTACGGCCACCTTCGCGGATCGCAAAACGCACCTTTTCTTCCATGGCAATCGGGCAAATCAGCGTCACATTGACACTCACATTGTCACCCGGCATAACCATATCAACTCCGTCAGGAAGGGTCACATCACCCGTCACGTCTGTTGTGCGGAAGTAGAACTGCGGGCGATACCCCTTAAAGAAAGGTGTATGACGACCGCCTTCATCTTTACTCAAAACATACACTTCTGCCTTAAACTCAGAATGCGGAGTGATCGAACCGGGCTTAGCCAACACTTGACCACGCTCAACGTCATCCTTCTTCGTACCACGGAGAAGAATACCGACGTTATCCCCTGCTTGACCCTCGCCAAGCTCCTTGCGGAACATTTCGACGCCAGTAGCAGTTGTCTTTGTTGTATCACGGATACCAACGATTTCAACTTCGTCACCAGTATTGATCTTGCCGCGCTCAATACGACCCGTCACCACAGTACCGCGACCCTCGATCGAGAACACGTCCTCGATAGGAAGCAGGAAATCCTGATCAACGTCACGCACAGGCTCAGGGATGTACGTATCCAAAGCATTCAGCAATTCATCGATAGCCTTGCAGCCATCGTCATCAGGAGAGGTGGCTTGAGCAGCCGCCAACGCACTGCCGCGAATGATAGGAATGTCATCACCCGGGTAATCGTATTCAGACAGACGCTCACGGATATCTAGCTCAACCAAGTCGATCAAGTCCGGGTCATCAACCGTATCAATCTTATTGAGAAACACAACGACAGCTGGCACACCCACCTGGCGAGCAAGTAGAATATGCTCACGCGTTTGAGGCATCGCACCATCAGCAGCACTCACAACAAGAATCGCACCATCCATCTGCGCTGCACCTGTGATCATGTTCTTGACATAGTCAGCATGGCCCGGGCAGTCAACGTGAGCGTAGTGCCGGTTCTCGGTACTATACTCAACGTGAGACGTCGAAATAGTCATGATTTTAGTGGAGTCACGACGACCCTGCGACTCAGACGCCTTCGCGACTTCATCATACAGAATAGAATCAGCCAAGCCCTTGAGCGACTGAACATGTGTCAAAGCCGCAGTCAATGAGGTTTTGCCATGGTCAACGTGACCAATTGTACCCACGTTCACATGTGGTTTTGTCCGCTCAAACTTTTCCTTAGCCATCTTACTGCCTCCCGGGGTTGCCCCCTCGTTATTAATTTATCACTTCGTTATATTCTACTACCAAAATCAAACTTGGAGCCCACGAGCGGAGTCGAACCGCTGACCTCATCCTTACCAAGGATGTGCTCTACCAACTGAGCTACGTGGGCAACCGGACTCTGCACGACGAGCTGACACACAACAATCAGCCATGAGCTGAAGTCCAAATCTCGCACCCAATCAACCGGCGAGAGAACCAGACTTTCTCAATAAAAATCACTGACACCTGTGCCCCATATCGCTCAGCAATTTTTGCCAAACGAGCTAGCAATTTAGTAAAACCAAAAAAAACTGTCAATCGATTAGTCACAAAAACACCACTTTTTATCACCTCGCGACCAACGGATATTTAAAACTTCTATAAGATCCTTATAAAACGACACTTACATAATGTGCGGAATCAGGGGCAATCTTTACACCTTATGGATTCACACTGTATGAAAACATATAGTAACTAGCGCAGAGGCGATAACTGGTCGAAAAGGCCCTAGCGCTGGTCCTGACGGACAATAGTGTCCGCGACAGCTCCGTCCTCGGCGAACGCTGGATAGTCGAGAGTATGATGCAGCCCCCGACTTTCGAGCCGTTTTTCGGCAGATTCAATAATAATGGCTGCTACATCAGCAATATTTCGAAGCTCCAACATGTCATCGGTAATCAGATAGTCGAGATAGTACTCCCTAATCTCCGACCGCAAGGTGGATATCCGCCGCCGTGCACGCTCCAATCGCTTATTACTCCTGACGATACCCACATAATCCCACATACACGTCCTAACCTCGTTCCAATTGTGCTCAATGACAACCTGTTCATCGCTCGGAACTGCTGCGCCGACCTCCCAAGCTGGAATCTGTATATCGACCACATCATCGAGGGGAACCCCCTCAGAGATCGCTGAGGCCGTACGTCCGGCGCTCACTAAAGCCTCCAATAGCGAGTTACTAGCCAAACGATTCGCTCCGTGAAGGCCCGTACACGCGACCTCACCTACCGCATATAGCCCTGGCAACTCGGTCGTGCCGTCTACACCCGCTTCAATACCACCACAGAAATAATGAGCGGCCGGGACAACAGGAATCGGATCCGTGGTGATGTCGATACCAAACGTCAGACACGCCTTATAAATCCCCGGAAAGCGGCCACGAATAAAGTCGGCATCTTTGTGCCGAATATCCAACAAGACATGTGGAGCGCCAGACACCTTCATCTCTTGGTCAATCGCACGAGCCACGACGTCTCTGGGCGCCAACTCTCCACGCTCGTCGTATCGCAACATGAAGGCTTCCCCAGCGATATTAATCAAGCGACCGCCTTCGCCACGCACAGCTTCGCTAACCAAAAATGATTTTGCGTCGGGGTGGAATAAACAAGTGGGGTGAAACTGGATAAATTCCATGTTCCTAATCGGAACACCCGCACGCCACGCGATAGCAACCCCATCCCCAGTCGCAATATCTGGATTACTTGTATAGAGATAGACCTTGCCGCCCCCACCCGTCGCTAATACGACGACAGGTGCTCGCACCGCGAATATCTCGCCACTCTGTCGGTCCAAGGCGTACACGCCCACACACCTATTCTTACCCGGGTAGCCCAGTCGCTCAGTGGTAATCAGTTCGATGACCATGCTGTGTTCACGGACGTCCAAATCCGCGACACTGGTCGCGCGTTCCAGCAAGGTTTTCTCGATGGCATGCCCAGTTCGATCTCCAGCATGCAGCACTCGTCGCTTGGAGTGCCCACCCTCCTGACCCAAGTCATAGGCCGAGGCGTCATCTTCCCGCCTCCAGAACGCCAAGCCTAAGTCTTCTAGCTCCTGGATGCTCGCGGGCCCGCCACGAATGATCTGACTCACAACCTCTTCGTTACAAAGCCCGGCACCGCATTCAATCGTGTCGTGAATGTGCTCCCGAAAACTATCCTCATCATCAACCACGCACGCAATGCCGCCTTGCGCATAATTCGTGTTGCTTTCAGTGCTAGTCTTCTTTGTCAACACCATCACCCGGCCGTGAGCAGACAGGTGGATCGCAGACATCACACCCGCACTCCCACTACCCACAACCAGATAGTCGCAATCATAGACCTTCATAGACACAGGCTTCAACCCCTAGAGACCATGCGTAAACACATCCGAAAGCGCTGACAAGAACGCGTCAACATCAGACTCTGAGTGTGCTGCAGAAACGAAGCCCGCCTCAAACTGCGAAGGGGAGAGATACATGCCACGTTCCAGCATCGCGTGAAAATATTTTGCGAACAAATCCGTCGAACAACGGCGCGCATCGTCCAGATTGCGAACAGGAGCATCGGTGAAAAAGAGGGTAAACGCTCCACCCATATGCTGACAACGGGCTGCAACACCCGCATCTTCGGCAATGCTCGTCATCGCTGCACGAATCCGTTCACCCGCCAGCGCCAACTCAGGATACGGGTCCAGTTCTTTTAATAGTTGAAGCGTGGCCATCCCCGCGGTGACGGCCACAGGATTACCACTCAACGTGCCGGCCTGATACACAGACCCACAGGGCGCAAGGTGCTCCATCAAGTCACGACGACCACCAAAGGCACCTATGGGTAGCCCGCCTCCGATTATTTTGCCCAGACACGTGAGGTCCGGCTCAATGCCTATCAAGGCACTATAAGTCGTCGGTCCCAATCGAAACCCAGTGATAACCTCGTCAAAAATCAATAAACTCCCCGATTCCCGAGTAAGCTCTCGCAAACCCTCCAGAAAACCTTCTTCTGGAGGCACGACCCCCATATTCCCTGCGATGGGCTCGACAATGATGGCGGCAATGCTCTCTCCATGTTCGACCATAATCCGCCGAACGGCCTCTAAATCGTTGTAGGGCGCAACAAGAACGTCCTCTACCACGCCTTCTGGAACCCCTGCAGAAGACGTAATGCCCCCGGTGAGTAAGCCACTGCCAGCAGCCACCAGCAGATAGTCTGCGTGACCATGATAACACCCATCAAATTTCAATATTCGGTTTCGTCCAGTCGCACCACGCGCAAGACGAAGGGCCGACATGGTCGCTTCAGTCCCCGAGCTAACGAGGCGCACCATATCCATACTGGGGACAGCGTCACAAATCATCTCGGCAAACAGCACCTCTCGCTCAGTACTCGCACCAAATGTCATACCGGAACGCGCGGTCTCTGTCACCGCCGCCACAACCTCTTCGTGAGCATGACCAAGGATCAACGGCCCCCACGAGCCACAAAAGTCGAGATACTCATCTCCGTCGACCGACCGAATGCGGCTACCCTCTCCAGACTCCATGAAAACCGGCGACCCGCCCACCGACCCAAATGCACGTACCGGACTGTTCACCCCACCAGGGATCACGATTTTTGCGCGCTGGAAAAGTGACTCTGACTCAGACATAACGGCCCCCCCTAAAGTGAAGACCGGTACAAGCGGTCGTATTGGTTCGCCCAATAAGAAATAATGATATCACTCCCAGCACGGACCAAGGCGCCAAGTGACTCACGCGCCATAGCATCCAAATCACCCCATCCGCGCTCGGCGGAAGCGTGCAACATGGAGTATTCGCCACTCACATTGTAGGCCGCAAGTGGCAAATCGCACCGTTCCCGAATTTCCGCCAATACATCCAAGTAGAATAACGACGGCTTCACCATCAGGATGTCCGCGCCTTCGGCCTCATCAAATTCCGATTCACGTAAAGCCTGCCGGCGATCCCGAAAATCCGCTTGATACGACTCACGGTCGCCCTCCCCCGGTGCACATTGAGCAGCATCTCGGAACGGGCCGTACATCGAAGACGCAAATTTCGATGAGTAGCTCATCACTAGTGTATTATCAAAGCCTGCTGCCGCTAATTCAGTCCGTATAGCCTCAACCTGTCCGTCCATCATGGCGCTCGGGGCAACCCCGTGAGCACCCGCGGAAGCATGCGACACCGCAGCCATAGCCAACTGCTCGTTAGCAGCATCATTCAACACCTCGCCCGTATCGGAAAGCGGGCCGCAATGTCCGTGATCAGTATAGGCACATAAACACACATCCGTGAACACCAACACGTCTGGATAGGCCTTTCGAACCTGACGGATGGCGCGCTGAACCAACCCATCGTCACGATGTGAGTAGCTGCCGGCGTTGTCCTTAGGCTTGTCTAAAACACCAAAAATCAAGATACTCCTGACCCCACTCGCCACAACGGCTTCGAGTTCCGAGCAAAGCACATCCACGCTCATCTGATTCTGTCCAGGCATGCTTTCAATCGGGAGCATTTGATTCTCCCCATCTACCACAAACACGGGCCACATAAACTTTTCAGGACCTGGGTCTGCCTGTCCAAGCATGCGACGCAACCCTGGAGTCTGCCTTAACCGCCTCAACCGAACATCTGGAAATCCATCCATCGTTATGCCTCCTCTCTCAAATCAGTCGTCATTTTATCCAACGCTCTTCGTAACAAATGCAGGCCTAGCGCATCCATCGCGTCACGAACCGTCGCTTCATCTGGCACAATACAGCCGGAGACACCATAATCCGTCAATATTTTAAGTGTCGGACGCCCAATTGCAAGAACGTGCAGTCCGCCCAATCCCGCCACCCCAAAGTTATCTATATAGGAGGTGACAGACGACCCACTCCCAAAAAACACGACGTCCGCAGTCGGACGCTGATCATAGGACAACGCGACGGTCCGATAGATCACGCAATCATCAACGCTCAGTCCAGCCTGCTCTCGTAGCTCCTCTGTAAGCAGCTCACCTGCTTGATCGGATCGGACCCTCAAGACCCTTGCACCACTGTCGATTACCTCACGACTACACGCTACCACGCCTTCCCTGCCGAAATTTTCGTCAGGAACCGCATCGGCACGAAGTTGATACGTGCTCAAACTCTCCGCAGTACCAGACCCACACACCATGATCTTAGGAAGACAGCGTAAGTCCACCCCTAGATAGTCCAAATGCTCAAAAAGAACACGTACCGCAGATGGAGAGGTCACGACGACCCAGTCATAGTCGGCAATTCGAGCAATAACATCCCGGCTCGCCGGTTCCGCTTCAACGCGGATCATCGGAAGAAGAACAGGGATGCCACCCCGATCCCGGACGGCTGCGGCTGCCCGTCTCTGCAACGCCTGGCTACACGCAAGAATGATGCGCTTTCCCTCCAAAGGCGCTGCGCCACGATCATACAGATAGTCTCGATTGACCGCATCCCCGACCAAAAACAAACCGGCACCCTCCCACTGCACTCTCGCCAGCTCCGTCCCAATCGTGGACAAGGTCCCAAAAACATACGCTTCACTCGTCATGCCCGCATCAAAAACCACCGCGCAGGACTCTTCCGCATTGCGACCATCCCCCATCAGTTGATCCGCAATGTCGGCGGCACGACTGACAGACATAAAAAAGGCCAACGGCAAACAATTCCGATCCTCAAGTCCCACCGGCTGCGAGGCACCACCCGCAGATCTCGGCGTCATCATCGTCATGCCTCGACTCACTCCTCGACGAGTCATTAACAAGCCGGTCCCCGTGGTCGCGGCGTTCAAACTGCTGACGCCTGGTACAACCTGATACCCGAAACGCCCAGACTCTAAGGACTCAATTTCTTCCGACAAACGTCCGAATATTCCCGGATCCCCGCCTTTGAGCCTGACGACACGATTTCCTTGCCGAATCATATTCAACATCAGCGAACAAATCTCCTCCTGCGCCATATAATGCGCGCCGCTTCGTTTACCGACATTAATAATTTCCACATGGGTAGGTAAACTCTCTAGCAGCCGGTCAGAAACCAACGCGTCATGCAAACAGACATCACAGTCCCGAATCGCATCCTGAGCCGCAATCGTGCAGAGCCCAGGGTCACCCGGTCCCGCGCCAACCAAGTAGGCCGCATGCATAAACTGGTTGCGCAGTCGCTCCATCCGCTCGTCTCCAGCACGAAACGACACGCCAAGGGTCCCCTGCGAGGCTGGAGGCTCCAATTCCGATAACGGAATCCACTCAGCGATACGCTCCGTCAACCCCAGACGAAGCAGAGCCGCACCCGCAATAATCAATATATCAAAATCACCCGCATCGAGCTGGTCAAGTCGCGCCCCGATCGGTCCGCGAACCGCTCCCAATTGGAACCCCGGAAAACGAGCACGCGCAAAAGCTTCCCGGCGATCGCTACTAACGCCGATACGCCCACCCTCTCTTAAGTCGGCAACGGACTCACCCTTCCGAACAACAAGAACGTCACGACGATCCTCTGACCACGGCAACCAAAACCAGTCAATGCCCTCGGCCGAGGGATACGGCATATCCTTTGCACTGTGCATGGCGCAATCAACCGCGCCCGTCAGCACCGCTTCATCCAAATCTTGGGTAAAGAAATTTTCAGCCGCCGTCTGAAGGTCACCCTTCTGGTCACGGTCACCGGGGCTGGAATACTCCAGCAGATCGAACGACACAAAAGGAACCGCCGTCGACCAACGGTCAAGAGCGTCCCTTGCCTGGGTGACCGCGAGAGGACTGTTTCGAGTCCCTACTTTCAATTGTAAAATTCGTTTTGACATGATCCAATGAGCTTTCAACTATACGGACGACTAGGATAAAAACGAAGCACATTCATCGTCGGAAGAGGCTAGCCTAGACCGCTATCCACCATCATCGTCCAACGACCCCTAGGCCAAAACGGACCCTCACTGCGATCGTAATGACCAAAGGTGAACCCCCTAAGAGACCCCTCTACCGCACCTTAAAAACGATGATCCCTGTCTTTGATCTGACTCGTCTCTTTTGCTTTCGGTACAACCGCAAATCTCGAAATATTGATCAAGACGCAGACGAAAACCACTGACATAACCAAACTCGACCCGCCATAGCTGATAAACGGCAACGCAATTCCTTTTGTCGGCAAACAGCCCGTTACTACCCCTACATTTATTGCGGCCTGCATCGTAACCAAGAATGTAAACCCGAAGCCAAGAAGTTTACCGAACAAGTCGGGTGCATAAAGACTGATTCGCATCCCACATACCGCGAGGCCTAGGAACAACACCAAAATGCAACCTGTACCCACAAACCCGAGTTCTTCTGCAATAATAGCTAAAATGAAATCGGTGTGAGCTTCCGGCAAGTAATAGGCCTTTTGAATGCTCTGGCCTAGCCCCACACCCCAAGGGCCACCTAACGTAAACGAAGCGAGAGACTGTTGCAGATGAAACGCCTTGTCTGGATGCTTCTCTGGATCAATAAACGCCAAAATTCTAGACGCCCGCTCCGCGTTCTGCATGATCAGCACCGACAGCGTCGAGAATCCCAGCACTGCCGTCACCGCTAAATAAGAGACGCGCGTACCGCCGACATACATAATGGACATCCCAACAACCGCCAAGAGCATTGTAGTACCAAAGTCCGGCTCGGCAATCACCAACAGCAAGACCGCCCCCATCAGCCCTAACGGAACAACGAGACCCCGCACAAACTGATGGATATATCGAACGTTCTCACTCACCCACCACGCAATAATCACCACGAACGTAAATTTCGCAAACTCGGAAGGCTGTAGCCGCAACCCAGCAACTTCCAGCCAGCGCCAACTCCCATTAATCGCTTCGCCCGAAGAGTTCTCTGCCCGAATACCTGGTACAAAAACCAACGAAAGCAAGACGAGGGTCGCAAGAAACGCAGGTATGCAGAGCTTTTTCCAATGCCGGTAGTCGACAAGAGCCACCACGAGCCCCGATACGAGAGCAACCGGCAGCCAGATTAACTGCCGCTTGAGAAAGAAGAATTCGTTCTGATTGAACCGAGAAGTAGCGATCTCCCCACTAGCACTCGTGATCATCACCAAGCCCACAGAGACTAGGGCCAAGACAATGCAAATCAGGATGCTAGCGGTTCGCCTCATCCCTGACCAGGTCAGGGTATGACGAGTGTCTGGCCGGCTTGAATCTCCTGACCTGTCAACCCATTGGCTGTAATCAACTCGGCGACAAGCACATTGTACTGTCGAGCAATTTTGAAGATATCCTCCCCTTCTTTCACCACGTGATTGGTCGCCGCTCCACCGATTTCGGGAGCTGCATCAGAGGGCGGAATATCCGAGGCGTCAGGAACGAAACGAGCATCTGCAGGATCATCCACGACATCGGGAACGGCAAGAACGTCAGAAGCATCCAGTGCTGGTGGAGATGTTTCGGGGCGCAATGCAGGAGCCCTCGGCTGTGACACAGGAGCAACGGGCACATCCAAAAGAAGCGACTCGACATCAGCGTCGTCCACCGGTGCAGTCGGTGCCACCATCGGCGCGGCTGCGGCACCAGTTGATCCAGCTACTGGCACTTTGAGAGTCTTTCCCGCCATGATCCGATCGGATGATAAACCGTTTAAGCGCTTGAGCGCAGAGACGGATGTCCCCAAACGGCTCGCGATACGGCCCAGGGAATCCCCTCGGCGAATGGTGTATGTACCGCCGGCAGATACGACAGGCGCGGAATCTTCCACTGCAGGGCGACCTGCGGGTGCAACGCTCGGTGAGTCCGACAACTTCACATACCCCGGTAACACCAAGGACTGACCAACGAAAAGTCGGTTTGGATTCGTGATCCCATTCAAGCGCATGAGCTCCGCCTGCTTGACGCCGAAACGACGACCAATAGTCGACAGCATGTCCCCCTTACGGACCGTATAGATCTTCGTCTCGGACGGCCACTCAACCGGCGTTACCGCCTGGGTAGACGGAATGACCGCTGTCAGCACGACAGGCGCTATTTCATCCGTGCTACGCTCCGGAGGCATCTCCGTATTTGAGGTCAACGCCACCTTTGTCGTGGTCCCGCAACCCTGCATCAAAAACAACGAACCGAACGCCGCTACATGCAGCCCGATTACCACTGATATCACAAACGGTGTCTTCATCCCGACTTCTCCTTCCTAAGTATCTTCACACACTCCAAAAAAACATCCCCACGCATAGCGTAGCTCTTAAACTGATCAAAACTGGCGCAGGCCGGTGAAAGCAAAACGGTATCACCCGTTTCTGACTCCCGCCATGCCAACTCGACGGCTGACTCTAAGTCCTGACACCGACGACACACAACCGAATCACCCCACGCATCCGCCATTTCGTCCATCGCGTTACCAATAAGATAGACCGCAGCTACTTTCTTGGCCAGTAATTCTTTCACCGATTGCAGTTCTTTTTCCTTCAAGACTCCGCCTGCGATCAATCGCACAGGCCGACGCTGCATATCCACAGCTGCCGCCATGGCAGCCAAATTCGTGGCCTTCGAATCGTCCACAAACTCCACGCCTCCGATCGTGCCAACAGGCTGCATCCGGTGCGGCAACCTCTCAAAACCATGCGCCGCGCCGACCACACACTCGGCATCGACCCCACAAGCTTCAACAGCTGCAACCACACCTGCGGCAGAAAGACCCAAAACTCCGCTCGAAAATACCGTCCCTGTTAAGTCATAACAGTCTCCAGCCGGTGTCGATATCACACTATTCGAGATCCGATAGTCAGAATCAGTCATCGCGCCAAATCGAGTCCATAAACGAGTGTCATCCCCTAGTTCATCAAAGATAATTGCACGGTCCTGGTCTGATTGATTCGCAAACAACCTCAACTTCAACTCTCGGTAATGAGTCATAGTCTCGTGCCTGTCTAGATGATTAGGGAAAAGGTTCAGCCAAACAGCCACCGACGGCCGAAAGGTCTCTACGGCCTCCAATTGAAAAGAGCTTACTTCCACAACGACCCAATCCAATTCTGAGGATGCATTCGCCACTGAGCACAAAGGATCGCCATAGTTACCGACGAGAGCAACCTTCTTGCCCGCTAACGCCAACGACTCGGCACACAGCTTTGCAAACGTGCTTTTTCCGTTGGACCCTGTAATTGCGAGCATTGGAGCCTTCACGTATCTAGACCCCAACTCCAGTTCAGACACGACCGGCACATCTTCTGCACCGGAACGATCCAACCAAGGGGAGTGAAGGGAAATTCCCGGGCTCAGTACGCATAATTGATAGCCACAAGGTGACGCCGACTCAGCGCGGAGTTGAACGCCAACCCCGAGTTGTCGAAGTTGATCAGCGCGCTCTTGCAAAACGGGCGTGTCGCCGCCATCAACCACCTGAACCGAGTGCCCATGCGAGACCAACAGGCGTGCCGCAGCATCCCCACTAACACCCAGACCACAAACAAGTACGTGTTCGACCATAACCCTACCTAATCTTCAATGACAACACACCCAACAGGGCAAAAATGATAGACAGTATCCAGAAGCGAATCGTCACTTGCGTCTCACTCCACTTTTTCAGCTCGAAATGATGATGTATCGGCGCACAGGCGAACAAACGCTTACCAGTAAGTCGAAATGACATGACTTGGAGGATGACGCTCACTGCTTCCATCACAAACACACCGCCGACAATAACCAACAACAACTCCTGTTCCACGAGGATAGCAACAACACCAATCGCGCCTCCTAAAGCCAAACTTCCCGTATCCCCCATAAACACTTGAGCAGGATGACAGTTGTGCCATAAGAAACCCAAACTGGCACCCAGCATACAGCCACAAAATACGGCAAGCTCACCACTTCCTTCGACATACTGGACAAGCAAGTAATCTGCAAATATCGCATGGCCCGCCACATAAGCCATGACGAGATAGGCAAATGCCACGGTCCCTGTACATCCAATCGCGAGTCCGTCCAATCCGTCAGTCAGATTGACCGCGTTACTCGTACCCACGATCACGAGAACCACCACGGCGATACCGAGCACCATCGGCATCTCCATCAGGAACGGGTCCTTCATAAACGGCATCATCAACGTTTCTGCCATGGTTCTGGTCTCAGGGCGCATGTACAACACGGCGCCGACCACAACACCCCAACTAACTTGCAACACCAGCTTCCCTCGCCCACTCAAGCCCTTGGATTGCTTGCGCCGAATCTTACTGTAATCATCCCAGAACCCCACTAGGCCCAAATACACTAGAGTCGACACAGCGAGCCAAACATAAAAATTTGTGGGGATCGCCCATAAGAGAGTTGAGATCACAATAGACGCGATGATGAGGACACCGCCCATCGTCGGAGTTCCTTCCTTATTCTCATGCAACTCGTATAGAGCCTGCGCCTCCTCTTCACTACGCACATGCTGGCCGATCTTGAAATGACGAAGCCATCGAATCACAGGCGCCCCGAACAACAGGCTTAAGAAAAACGCAGTGCCCGCTCCAGCAAACGTCCTCACGGTAATATATTCAAACACACGAAACACAGACATCCAGTCCGCGCCTCCTTGCCATTCATGTAAAAAGTAAAACATACGTCCTCTTAATACCTATAACTCTGTTGCTTTTGGCATCAACTGCACCAACACCCGCTCCAAACCCACACTACGAGAACCTTTAAGAAGGATTCCATCACCCGAAACCACGCTATCCAAAATCTGCGCTCCTGCCTCCTCAACAGATCCGCAACGGAAGGTTTTCCCGCAAAACCCAGAGAGCCCATCGGCAATCCATGAGCCGCAGTCTCCCACTGCAATGATCCCACCAAACGGCAGTTCGGCCAACCACTCTCCAAGCGCTTTGTGCTCACCTTCAGAGCTCGACCCTAATTCCAACATCCCGCCCAACACGAGCCACTTACTCTCGATCTCCGGCATCTCTAGAAACGTGGAGATCGCAGCCCTCATACTGTCTGGATTTGCATTATACGCATCATTGATCACGGTTACACCGTTGATTTCATGTTTCTGCCAACGCATGTCCATGGGGCTATAAGTGGACAATGACCGCCGCATCCCCGCCCACGTCGCGCCCTGAGAGCGAGCGACGACCACAGCCATCATCAAATTCAACACATTGTGCCTACCAGGCTGCGGCAGCGGCAAGACCTCTCGATCTCCACTGATACGCTCTACGAGAACCGCGGATTCAAAATCATACTCCGGACAGCTCAAAGCCGCCCCTTCACCCATGCCAACCTCGAAGACCTCTCCAATCAACGCCTCTCGTAATACGCCGATGTACGGATCATCTCGATGAAGAACCGAGAATCCGTCAGGTGATACCGCCTTCAAAAGGGAACTCTTCTCGTCTGCAATCTCCTCGACTCCGCTAAATTGACCCAAATGCCCCGCGCCTACATTCGTGACAATCGCGATGTCCGGCCGCACCAACTCACAGAGAGGGGCGAGCTCACCAGGATTATTCATTCCAAGTTCGAAGACAGCCGAAGACACGTCCCGCGCCGCAGCCAGAATACTCATGGGCACACCGATGTGATTATTGTAGTTACCCAGCGTCTTCGCTGTATTTCCCAATCCGCCCAATAAGCACGCCGTCAGTTCTTTGACAGTCGATTTGCCCGAGGTACCGGTAACTCCTACAACCGTCGCATTTAACGTTCGACGATAACCCACCGCAGTCGCCTGTAAGCCATCCAGTGTGTCACCAACAATAAGCTGCGACCCCTCCATATCTTGGACAGGAACGAACCGGTCAACCAAACAAGCCGCTGCGCCACGTTTAAACGCCTCCGCAACGTAGTCGTGGCCATCAAAGTTTTCACCGCGCAACGCCACATAAAGATTCCCTCTCTCGATCGTACGTGTGTCCTTAGAAACCCCAGAACAATAGTCTGGCGCAACCGACGCCCAAGAACCCCCACTCCAATCCGCCAACTCAGACGAGGAAAACCTAGAACTCACAAGAACCTCCTCACAACAACTCGATCATCGAACGGAACGCTACGGTTGGCCGTTGCCTGCGACGTCTCATGCCCCTTCCCTGCGATCAACACCAAATCACCCCGCTCAGCAAGGTCCATGGCAGTCTCAATCGCACGTTCCCTATCCACCTCAACGGTCACATCCGCCAGACTTTCGAACCCCGCCTGGATCTCCGCGATGATTTCCAACGGATCTTCCGATCGCGGATTGTCTGCCGTCAAAATACTCACGTCTGCCAATCGACCAGCCACCAAACCCATCGCAGGTCGTTTCGATCGATCTCGATCTCCTCCGCACCCAAATACAACGATCAGTTTCCCGACGGCGACTTCTCGAAGCGTAATCAGCACCTGCTCCAACGCCTCCGCTGTATGTGCGTAATCAACAAATACATCAAAGTGATGATCCAATCCCACACGCTCTAATCGACCCGGAATAGCAGACACATTCGACACGCTGGATACAACAGATTCGAGAGAAAATCCCAAGCCGCCCCCTGTCGCAATTGCGGCAAGCAAATTGTAGACATTAAACCGCCCCAAAAGAGGGGTCTCCACAACTGCTTGCCCCCACGGTGTGACCACCAAGAATCGACTCCCGCTAATTGTCATCTCGAGATCAACAGCCTTCACCTGCGACTCGTCACACAAGCCGTAACTCAAGGTCGACTGGGCACAACCCGATTC
>CAXMRT010000286.1:0-5326 GCA_964196025.1 uncultured Gemmatimonadales bacterium
TAACTCAGGTGCAGAGGCAAATGAAGCAGCGATAAAGTTGATTCGTTACTGGGGGCACGACAAGGGACGTCATCGAATTATTTCGATGACCAACTCCTTTCATGGACGGACCTTGGCCGCATTGGCTGCGACAGGTCAACCGCAGTATCACAAGGGCTTTGACCCGATGCCTGAGGGGTTTGATTACGCGGACTTCAATGATTTGGCGTCTGTTGAGGCTTTGATTTCTGAAGACACCGCAGCTGTTCTGGTTGAAGTGATTCAGGGTGAAGGCGGGATTATTCCAGGTGATCCAACGTTTCTCAATGGACTGCGGAAGCTTTGTGATAATGCGGGTATTCTTCTCTGTGTGGACGAAGTACAGACTGGCATGGGACGGACAGGCCATCTTTTTGGATATCAGGCGTATGATTTTACACCGGACCTCATTACTGTTGCAAAAGGATTGGGAGGCGGGTTTCCGATTGGCGCGCTAGTGGCGGCTCCGCATGTTTCTGATGTGCTTCAGCCGGGGACTCACGCCAGCACCTTCGGTGGCACTCCTCTGGCATGCGCGGCAGGACTCGCGGTGTTGGATGTGATAGAGAATGAGGATTTGTGCGCGCGAGCGCTCAGCAAGGGTGCTTACTTTCGAAAACGCTTAACGGAGATCTTTGCGGATGTTGATGAATTTGAAGAGGTTAGGGGATGCGGATTGATGGTGGGAGTCGTGTTGAATCAACCCGCCGCGGACTTTGTGAATTTGCTGTTAAAGCACGGGTTGATTGCCTTGGCTACAGCTGGGACTGTGGTGCGGTTTCTTCCACCTTTGACTACTAGTGATGACGAGTTTGAACGGGCCTTGAAAATTATTGAAAAGGCCTTAGCTGAATGGACCCCGGCTATGGCCGAGATGAAAGGGTAATAAAATGACGCTAGACGAATTGGATGGAGAGACTTTGGGCCTGTGTGTGTCGGGCGGTTTGGATAGCAAGACCATCGCGAAACGGCTTGTTGAGACTGGCGTGAAAGTGCATTGCTTTTCTGCAGACCTTGGTCAGCCGGATGAAGAAGATATTGACAATGTTCGGGCGAAAATGGCGCCGTGCGGTGTTGATACGGAAATTGTGGACCTGAAGGACGCGATGGCAGAGGCTTGCTTTGTCCTGATTAAGGCGCAGGGAACGTACGATGGAGGATATTGGAATTCTACGGGCTTGGCCCGTGCAGTTACGGTCCAAGGATTGATTCCCGCGATGAAAGCTCGTGGCGTTACGGTTCTTGGTCACGGTGCTACGGGTCGGGGAAATGACCAAATGCGGTTCGAACGATATACGAATGTCCTCGCACCTGAAATGAGTGTGTACGCCCCATGGCGGGACCCTGGATTACTGCAGGAGTTCCCTGGCAGAACAGAAATGGTTGATTATTTGAGCCGGTTTGATATCGAGGCTTTTGCGGGTGGAAAAAAGAAGTATTCGACGGATTCCAACTTGGCTGGTCTGTCGCATGAGGCAGAGGATTTAGAAAGTATGGAAACTCCCTGCACCATAGTTGAACCGACTATGGGGGTGTGGCCTCAGGATGCACCTGATGAAGTGGAGTCCGTACGTGTTCGGTATGAGTCTGGAGTTGCGGTAGAGATCAATGGGTCGACGGTAACAGCGCTGGAAGCGATGGTCTTGGCGAACGACATTGGTGGCCGTAACGGTATTTGGATGAAGAATGCTCTTGAAAACCGCATCATAGGCACTAAAAGTCGCGGCGTGTACGAAGCGCCGGGCATGGAGCTTCTTGCCGTTGGATTGCAGCAGGTTTATCAGGCGACTTTGGACAGGACGGCAGCGTCACTGTTTGAAGACTGCTCGCGGTTGGTGGCAGGGCAGGTGTATGACGGACGGTATTTCGATCCCGCCACTCGCGCGGCTTTGGCTGCAATTGACGAGTTGGCTGAGTGTGCGACAGGAGTCGTGGAGCTGGGGCTGTATAAAGGGAACATCTATTTCCACTCTCTTGCCGAGTGTCCGCATTCATTGTATTTCGAAGAAGATTCATCGATGGAAGCAAGCGATGGATTGAATCCCGTTAGTTCACAGGGCTACGCAGAAGTTCAGGGTGTCGAAGCGCGGGCACTCGCGAAGAGCGGTCAAATCAAGGCGAAGTGAACGCAGGGGTGTAGATGATGCAGCGTCCTGATGTCTTATGTTTGTCTGGCGTTGACGACTCGGGACATGCGGGGATGCGGATTGATCTCCAGACGTTTGACACCCAGCCTGTGAGTCCTCACTCGGTCGCGACAGCGCGGACGGTTCAGAGTTCGGAGCGCGTCCACTCGATTGAGCCCTCGGATCCACTTGTGATGGCGGCGGAACTTTTGGCTCTATCTGAAAACTGTGCGTTGTCGGCCGTAAAAATTGGTATGATTCCGGATCTTGCGGTCTTGCACGTTATCAGTCGCTTTCTTGAATCTGTTGCCTGTGAGCATGTCGTTCTAGACCCCGTTTTTATATCAAGTTCCGGATCGCGCCTTGCGTCTATAGACGTCCAAAACCAATTGATGGATGTGTTGTCGGGATTTGTTACCGTGCTGACCCCCAATCGCGACGAAGCTGTAATCCTCTCTGGTTGTTCACTTGTGTCGGAGGCCGATGCGGAGGAACTCGTTCGGTCGATTTCGGATCGCTGGGGGGCTGCTTGCGTGATCAAAGGCGGGCATTTTGAGCGCGCAACGGTTGTGGATACCTTATATGCAGAGGGTATTTTTCGAGACGTGGCTCCCCGGATCGAAGGTGTCTCTTTGAGAGGGACTGGGTGTATGTATGCATCGATGATGGCGGCTAGACTCGCGGTTGGGGACTCCGTTGAGGATGCGTTTTTTGCGGCAGGATCCTACGTAAGGGGCTGCTTAGGCCGTGTGTAAAGTGTCCGGTTACATGCGCCGGGTTATTGTGAATCCGAACAGTGGGTCGCTATCAACGTCGCTGCCGGCAGCCAATCCGTCGAGCGAGATATTCTGTGAGTTGGATACGACGATGGCGAAGGAGTGGCCTTTCGTAATGAGTCGGGGGCCTGCCGCCCACATGGTGCGGCCCGCGTCGTAGCCATCAATCGAACCACTCGCTTCTGCTGTCAGAGTCCAGCGCTCTCCCAAGAGGATGTTGATGCTGCCAGAAAGCGCGGTACTGTGATCTGGGTCTGCTTCTGTCTTTCCTTGTCCGGTTGATTCTGTGTGGTGCAGGATTCCGAGGGTGAGGTGAATTCGTGAACGGAGTGTCTTTCCCAATGTGAAGCCCCCGAAAAATCCACTGAAGTCGGACTTTTCGGTTTCGTCGTACCAGCTGAGGCCGCTTCGAAAACCCAGATCAAAGGCCGCGTCTTCCTCATTGAGCATGCGGACGCGAGTGTCAAATTGATAAACATCGAATGCGTCGAAGGTCCCATTGTAGCGCGCGATCCCTAGGTCGATCCTATCCTCGACGCCGTAACGTAAGCCCATGCCGATTTTCAGATTCCCGGAATCAAACCCAAGGAAGTTTTGGAGTGGTTCGTCATCGAGGGCCTCGGATGCTCGATGGTCGATACTGAACATCCATGCACCTTTTGAGACTGTGCGCGCAAAGTCGGTAGCAAAGGCTCTGTCGACGTTCCTGAAAGGCTTGTCAGTCCACGATATGTCCTCACTGCTATAGGTGAGGACTCTTGATCCTAGAAGGAGAGTGATGGCTATGGTTATAGGGGTGAGTCGCATGGCTGATCTCAATATATTCTCCCAGTAAGGGTATTATGTCGTTTTTTGTAAAAAAAGGGAATGGTTGACATCGATTACTCTAATCATGGACTATATGGGTATGGATCACCAAGAGGAATTCGAAACAGGCTCACCGGAGTCGCGAAGGAATTTTTTGCGTGATTCTGCAATCTTCACGTTTCTTTCTGGGATTTCCGTTACTTTTTCTGCCTGTGAAACTGAGCGGGACTTTTCTGATGGTGGGAGTGACGAGGAGTTGGGTGTATTAGCTGAGGAAGCCCCAGTGGTCCAGCAGTCTAGCCGTGAGCCACGCGAGTCCCGTGAGCCTGAGCTCGAGTCGAACCAGACCAATGACCTAGACGTCGCAGTAAGTGACCCTCCCGTCACTCCTCCGCCGAGTGTCCCCTCGGATATATCGGGGTCCATTACCGGTCCCGATTCACCAAATCATGGGCACACAAGCGTTGTGACCAGCGCGGTGTTGGTTGCGGGCGTGGGTGTTACCGTCGGTCTTTCGACTGGCGGTGGACATACTCATAGTGCGACGTTAAGCACCGGTGAGATTCAATCTTTGTTAACCGGCGGATCAGTTTCGGTGACGTCGACTAGCGATTTTGGACATTTTCATACCGTCGCGTTTGGTTGATTCCAAAGCTCCGTCTTGTCATGTCTTGCGCTCACTGGTATTGTCTGTTGCGGACTGAACAAGGGGTGTTATGAGTGATAAGTTTGGAATACCGTTGACGGTGAAGCAGGTACAACAGGCGCGATTCTGGCGGAAATATATGCGGCTTGCGCGCGCGGGTGTTCCTGTTTTGCGTGCTCTTCAGGTCATCGCTGAGGAAGAAGAGGATGAGTTGTTCTTGCGGATCATTCACTCTCTCCGTGAAAGCATGATCAATGGCGAAGCGCTCCACGAATGTCTAGGTCGCCACAAACCCATATTCGGCCCCACAACAATTGAACTTATTCGGACTGCCGAGATACGCGGTGAGTGGGATGAGATTCTTGTTGAGCTCACTGAGGGCTTGTGGGAAGGCACGTTCCAGTGATGCGGCGCCGACTGGTTCGCCAGTGTCTTTTCGTGTGAGCTCTGCCATGCGACAGATCGTCGTCTTTACGCGTTATCCCGAGCCTGGGAAGACTAAGACCCGTCTTATCCCTGGGGTGGGGGCGCTCGCGGCAGCGAAGCTGCAACGGCGAATGACTGAGCATGCGCTCGATCATGCTAAGGAAGCCTCTCGTATGTCAGGATATCGATTAAGTGTCGCGGTCTCTGGTGGCACACCGGCCGGTTTTCGAAACTGGCTCGGTAGAGATGTTGTTTTTTGCGAGCAGGTAGGAAGCGATCTAGGCGAAAAGATGCGTGCGGCCTGCGTGCGAGCATTTGAGAAGGGGGCAAAGGCGTGCGTTGTTGTGGGCATCGATTGTCCGACAATTACTCCGGACGTCTATGCGGATGCATTTTCAGCATTAGAGACGCATGACGTCGCTATCGGTCCGGCGCTTGATGGTGGTTACTACTTGGTGGGGGTAACTAAGCGGGCTGGAGATCGTGGGCTGGATGCGTTGTTTTCTGGAATCGACTGGGGCACCGAG
>CAXMRT010000287.1:0-10327 GCA_964196025.1 uncultured Gemmatimonadales bacterium
TTACCCGAGCTGCCGCCTCCAACGAAAGCTCTTCAAGCTCCGGCACATGTGACAAGGCCGACAAATCTTCAAATTTCCAGCTAGATGCGAACACCGCCGTGACGACCCCTTCCCTGCCAGAAATACGCAACTCCCCCTCTAGGAGCCCCGGATTTGCCTCGATCAATTTACTGCGCAGTTCACTCTCCGAGTAAACCTTACCCGTGTAAACAGGACGCGTGTCCGGTCCACCACGACTCGCTTCAGCTGCATGATCGCGAAGAGTTGAAACGACGCCACTTGCGGAATCATAGAAAGCAGTGCCTCTAAAACGTTTGATATAAGCCTCAATCGCGACTTGCACGCTCACAGCCTTCAACTTATTCATAGGCTGCGCCTTCACCGCATGCGACCACGCAGCGGCATCGAATTCCCCCACCGACAAGCCCATTGACGCCATGATTGAACGCAAGCCCCGTTCGGCCTCTTCGTCGGTCAACTCTGCAGCACCCGCTGGTGGCACACTCACTCCGGAACCCCCAGCTGACTCGAGCGCATCAATAATCATCTGGCCAAAACCCGGAACCTTCTCAAAATACTCTGCCGCCCGATCAGGTGCCGCCTTGACAGCAAGCACACCCATCGTGAGCGCTACATCGGGTTGATCAACATCCGCAACGCGTCGAAGCCGAGTGACCTTCTCTCCAATAGAGATATCACCGACCTGAAACGTCTGACGAACAGAGGACCTGCCAGAAAGTTGAACTTCATACTCTACAGTGAAGGGGTCTCCCCGAACCTCCAAAATCTTCACCCGAAGACGTTTGGCACGTGGCTTAACGAAGTCAACGGTGATCCTTTTTCCTCGATCTTTAAGATACGAACTACCAATGAGCGCGTCCGTACGCATGGCGCCATTCAAGACATCCATCACATGAGTCAGGCGGCGCCGCGCTGCTGGTGCTCTCGCATCAGCGAGACCTGACTTAACTTCGGACAGAGCGGATTTGACATCCCCTTCCGACACGCACTTCGCGGCTGCGCCAACAATCCCATCGATCCGCGTTTTGGCAGCGACCTGTGCAGCAAGTATTCCAGCCTCGGTAGCCTCACGCAACTTGACTAACTCCTCAACGGACTCTCCCCGCAAGCCATCGGTCTCAACAGAGTAATCCCCTTTATAATTCGCAAACACGCCAATCGCACCATCAAAGTTCTTCAGGTTCCACATCCGCGAAGACCGATCCCCTAAACCAGCCATTACGCCTTGGATGGCGTCTTCACGAGCTTTCGTGAGTGTTCGTATTTGGTCAGCGGCCATCAACGCATATTTCGTCCCTTTCGCCTGCCGACGCACATCTTCGTACTTCTCTATCGCAGTAGAAAAATCAAACGGATGCTCAACCTGCCAATCTGAAACATACTGATATACATCGCGTGCACGTTCGTCC
This sequence comes from uncultured Gemmatimonadales bacterium, assembly GCA_964196025.1. Lineage (GTDB taxonomy): Bacteria > Verrucomicrobiota > Kiritimatiellia > CAXMRT01 > CAXMRT01 > CAXMRT01. The sequence continues at coordinate 1,431 of CAXMRT010000287.1, forward strand.
GCAGAAGGCCCAGTCGGCCGCGCAGGCGTACCCGCCACTCGCGTCGCAGGAGAGGCTACAGTCGCACCCCCCGCCTTAGGTCGACCACCACTTGCAAGCGCAATAACAATGACGAGTGAGACCAACAACACAACAACGCCACCAATCATCAATGGTAACGACTTTGACCCACTGCCTTCGTGATGACCATCCCGCCACTCCGGACCTACACCCTCAACGTCCTCATCAAAATCAGATTCAGTCCGATCCTCGCTACGATCAAGTGTGCTAAAGCCGGCTTCAGGAATATCAAATGACGGCATATGTCCATCTTTAACCCGATCAAGATCAGCGAGAAAGTCCTCCCAACTTTCAAAGCGATCCGCCTGGTCCTTCATCAAAACTTTTTCCAAAAACCAACAGAATCCAGGAGAAAGATTCGGATTAATAGTGGCAGCGTCTTCAACCGAGGCAGACACCTGCGCACTCAGCACCTCGGTATCCGTGGATCCACTAAACAAGGTCTCACCGGTCACCATATGGTACATCATGGCCCCAACAGAATACATGTCTGCTCGAAAATCCAAACCCTCAGAGCCCATAGCCTGCTCCGGCGAGATGTAGGCCGGTGTACCCATAATTTCGTCGACGACGGTCGACCCTAAACCTTGAATGGATCGTGCAAGCCCAAGATCCACAACTTTCACCGTCCCGTCTGCATCGATCACCACGTTGTCCGGCTTGATATCACAGTGGACGATGCGCTCCAGGTCCCATGCGTAAGCGAGCGCGTCGCCAACACATTCTGCAATAGAAATCGCGTCTTCTTCTTCTAGAATGCCTTTTCGCCGAATCCAGTCACCCACGCTATAGCCGGCAACAAACTCCATCACAAAGTAATACATCTCATCCAGAGTGTTGGCGTCATATACCTGAACAATGCCTGGATGCTTGAGCTTGGCCGCCGATTGCGCTTCCTGCTTAAACCGGTCGATATCAGACTCATCCTGAATGAGTCCGGGAGACAGCACTTTAATGGCTACAATACGATCCAGAGTGACCTGACGAGCCTTCCATACGGAAGCCATTCCGCCCTCGCCCAATTTCTCTAAAACCTCAAACCCTGGTACACTTAATAAAGACATTACTACCCTTGATTACTCGTCGTGCCCACTACCATCACACTTCGAACACAGCGATCGCCGCTTCCCTTGACATCGCTCACACAGGTCACCTTTATACACACCTGTTCCCCGACAATATTTGCAATCACTCATGCCTTGACCGTTACAGGTCTTACATAGTGAAGGCTCCCCTGACCCATCACACTCGTCACACACTCCACTACCTTGACCGCGACACTCTTCGCAATGCATACGTGCGCTGCCCTTACACACCTTACACTCAACACGACTTGTTCGATCACTACCACCCAACCCTTTGGATCGCTCGATTTCAACAATGCCGCCTTCACAGCCCTCTGCATCGCAACGGACATAGCCGCTATTTTTACACTCCTTACATGCTATCCGACCAAAACCGTGACACCCATCGCATGGCCGAACAATCGCTCGCTTCAACAATACCACTTCCCGCGTATCGAGCGTCCCGTCCCACTCGCTAGGGATCCGTGCCAGACCGACAGGAACATACCGCCTAGCATTCTGAAGCTGATTATACCGCTTAAGCGCAGCTCCTTGTGCAAAGGCCCTGTCAGCCATTGAGGCTTTGCCCCAACTAAACCCTTTTCCAAAACACACTTTGCATTTCAGGTTACTCGTCAACTTTATCGTCTCGCCGTCCAACCCTTCGCGTCGAAGAATACGCTTTCCACCGCCGTCACACGTCAGACAGTCATGCTTCGACCGCGACATCACATCCCCTGAGCGCCCATACAAATTTTGTATCATCTTGGACCGCTTTTCGCGGCCCACCTCCGTCAGTAGGTTCAACGCCAGCGCATTCCTGCAAAACAAGAGAGTTAAACCACCGTCGCCGGCCTTAAACGACGTCACAGCCCTCTCCATCTCCTCCAAGACAACCCCTTCTTCCCGACCACTCTCTGGACGTGGCCGCTTTACATCCACTCCGGAGACAGCGCCCTGATCATCTAATCCTCCAGCAGTCGGACTATCAATAGATGTGGCAGTCAGAGGTTTTAATGGCCTTTTCGTTCCAGAAACCGGGGCTTTGCAATGATCACACACGGGCGCGGCATCCATGATCTCCCATCCACACTTACTACAAATGACCACTTTTGCGCAAACAAGACCGGAAAAGGTCGCGATAAGCGCAGTAACTGCCAAAAAACATAAGGATTTCTGTCTCATGCTAAGATTTTAGGTATTTACATTTGAGAGTCAAGCATGGTAAATTTTTCTTAATGATTAGGACGACGTCTAAGCGAGTGCAGTACCGAAACCGATCTAGGTTGCGGAACGGCCAAGCCATGACAGAGTTCATGATTGTCGCGATAATCGTATTGGCTTCACTTGGAATCATGTCACTTCTGCTTGATACCGTGGGCCAACATGGAGATCGCGTCATCAACTTGGCTGGTTCAGAATATCCCTGAAACAGATTTGATAGCTTATAGGAGTGTAAGACTATGAAAAAAGCACAGCAGAACAAAAAAAACGGACAAGGAATGGTCGAGTACTTGATCATCGTTGTCGTTATCGCACTTGCAGCCATCGCTATTTTCGGCGTGTTCGGTGACACCGTCCGCATGAAAATGGGTGGAGCCGTCGCAGAACTAGGTGGAGACGACAGCGAGAAAGATGCCGCCTTGTCGACCAGCTCAGAAGACTTCCTAAGAGATATGGACGAAGACGGCGCTCAATAAGCGCCGCGTCCTAATCGAAAAGAGGAGTCAACCACATGGCTAATCGATGCCATGAAGGTCTAACCGTGCACGGCCGGAAGCGCGACCGCAATCAAGCGTCACGCTCTGGGCAGTCGCTGATTGAATCATGTATCGTCATGGTCATGATCACCTTTCTACTGTTCGGTGTCCTACAAATATCTCAACTGTTCGCTGCCCAAGAGGTTCTAAACTACGCGGCAACAAAAGCCGCTCGAGCAAAAACCGTCGGGTTCAACGACTTTATGGTGCATAAGGTCGTACGGGTAGCAACCATCCCCAATGCGGGACGAATGATCACGCCTGACACCCAGTTCACAGGCCCACTCGAACAGAGTGCGGTCGAAATGGCCCGCGTCCCGCTCTATCTCGGCGCAATGCGCTGGGGCGAACTCGACGCCATTCTTAATTACTCAAATTGGCCAAGCATCCGTCTTGACGGCAGCATGAGCGGTGACGGCCCTATGATCGAGATGAGAGTAAATCAAGTATACACGCTCACAGACCCCTTTCATGGGAGCTACTACGCAAGCGACAACGTCAATATGCGCGGCAGAGCAGAGCTTATGAATCACGCTAACCTGTATCTAGATGACGCGCAATGGTAACGACTCAACACACAACCGGTTCCGATCAGCGACGCGGACAGACGCTTCCATTCTTCATCATGGCCCTACTCATTATGGCCGTGATCGTGATCTGGAACTTTGATCTTCACAAAATCTACTCGGTCAAATACAAGGCACAGAATGCAGGCGATGCAGCGGCACTCGCCGCTGCCCGTTACCAAGGCATCACACTCAATCTCGTAGGCGACCTAAACATCATGCAAGCCGTTGCTCTTTCCACGGGAAACACCAATGCCGCGAGCGCCATCGCACTCCTACAAGCGAAGGTCGCTTACGTGGGGCCTATGGTCGCCCTTCTGGCCTCGCAACAGGCCGCAAAAAACAACGGCATGCATAACAACGATCAGTTTACCGACTATATGCTCGAACACGCAGAAGAAGTTGCGACCGCCTATCCGGCCGAAGTCAATGCCGCCGGCGATATTCTATTTCCAGAACCCTACCCGAACGCATGGGCAGACTACTCCAGCATGCTAGGGTACATTGCAAACGAAGGGATCGCTGCCGGTCCAGACAACATGTCCCTATACTCAGACGGTGATGGTGGCCACTGGCTACTCAACGTCGGCTTCTATGATGCGGTCGCAGGTGATAGCTGGTGCTGGTTTCATCACAATGCGACCGAGCTACTGACCAACTATACGGGATGGACCTGGTGGGCGCCCCTACCACCACCCACTCCCACCCGGCCAATCAATAGTGAAATCTACGGGCTTGGACTCAGCAAACGCTTCATCAACGATGACCTAACGGAGGTCGTGTCCGACTTGCGGGATGACCGCCAACTCTCCGACATCACCATCAGCAATGTTTTCAACCTCTCTGCCAACTGGTACTGCTATGGAGGTGGCTGGCAAGAATGGACCATCATGACAGGCTCCGATGGCTTCCCTATCATGGGGCCCGTAAAAGACAAATATAACTATGCTGGTGCCGATGCCGCCGTACGCGTCGAAGCCGTCGCCGACCGCGTCTCACCAGACACTCCGAGCAGCCCTATTACGTGGACCGCAGCAGCCAAACCCTTCGGCACACTCGAAGGTGACGTTCGCCCCAATGCATACACACTCGTGCTGCCGGCCTTTCACGACGTACGACTTATCCCCATCGATGCCAGCTCAGCCCCCGCTGGTGGTGGCTACAACCTGTATTGGCGCGAACATGTCGAAGTTCACCTGCCCGAGTACATCAACACGGGACAAGGCCAACCCGGCTGCTACTACTGCAACCAATTGAGAAAATGGGAGCCGGCCAATTACCGTAACTACGGGATTGCGTGGCTGCGTACCAATAGTCAATTCTGCGTGACCACTAGCGGCAGTGGTGGCGGTGGTAGTGGCGGAACTCGGAGAGGGCACTAACCATGACAACCCTTCCACACCTGAACCGCCGTTGGATGCATCGCAGCGGCCAAGCCATGACAGAGTTTACCATCGGCTTAGTGGCGACAGTCGTCATCGTCGCAACCCTCTTCCAAATCGCCTTGATGGCAGACAAGCACACGGATGCCCTGATGGATGCACGAACAGAAGCAGACGAGGCCGCATTTGCTTCCAGCTCAATAGACTCCCCTGAATTCATCGGCTCCATAGAGGACGGTCCTGATGGGCGCTCCTACTCCCGCGACGACGAGGTAACAACCTCAACCGAAGGCGGCTTCCTATCCAACGTCGTCGACTACGGAGATCCTGACGGTCTATCCACTTATGTACCCAATAACGGCATTTCGCTTCTCAGAAGTTCACCGATCCCGAGTGCGAGTTTCGGGTTGGTACGAGGATATGAATCCGATGAGGTCGACCTCCTCCCCGCCGTGCAACATCTGCTATATGACAGTCCCACGCTGGACGTCGAAGCCGAAGTATGGATGGTCTGGACAACCGGCTACTACTGATGCGTCCACTCTTGTTCCTCGTAATATTCGTCTTTCTAGATGGCGCACCAACATCCGCAGAGGTCTGGCAACGTCTGCCTGGCGACGCAACGGTAAATGCTCGCGATGCCATCACCGCATACTCCAGCCGCGTCACTATCAATGGCGGAGATGCAGACCTAAAGGTCCTCAGCTACTCTGCGAACTTACGCAGCGTGATGAAGGGTCTCGACAATCAGTACGCAAAACGCTCCGGTGGCCTATTCATGAATGGCGACTCCATCGGCATCGGCATCGTTCACCAAGCCCATACAATCACCCGGCTTCTCGTACTTGAATTACGACCAGAAAATCGCTGCCTCGTCTTTACCCTCAACCAGAGCATCGTCGATTATTCGCGCTCCGAAACCTCCCCCACACACCACTTACTTACACGCATCCCTCACCTACCAGGCAGCCGTCCAAATTTTTTCATGAAAGACAACGGCACCCAACTCAGCCTAGAGGTGTCCACCACTCCCAGCGACTCTGCCTCCGCACAGTCCACTATGTCGAGCAGCCTTAGACAACAAGGCTGGGTCCCAATGGTGCCCCTGGAACGCATGCCCCAGTCACCCGGACTGATGATCTATGTCAAGGGTCGCGAGATCGCGATGGTCTCTGTAACAACAGACACGAATACCCGCCAATCAACCATTACGTTATTGCATAAAACGCCCGCATTGCGATAATGCGAGCAGTTTATAAAGGGAGAGAAAAATGAAACAGATGTTGGTACCGATAATGTCCGCCATTGTCGGCGTGATCGCTTTTTTTCTGACCCACTTATACATCGTAAAAGTGAACAACGAAATCGACGCCGAAAGACAACGTCTCGCAGAAGAATATCAGACAGTGAAGGTGATCGTGGCAAGCCGCGACCTCATCGCTGGTGAAAAACTCTCGCAAGATAAGCTTGGCACAAAGAGGATTCTCAAATCCATGCAGACGGGCCAACATATCCCCACGAGCGACTTCAAAGACATTCTCCAGAAAAAAATTCGGTTCAATATCAAATCCAAGGAACCCGTCGAGTGGGACAGCCTCGACCTGCCGTACAGCCGTGGCTCACAACTCGCCGGCATGGTCAACAACCAGCTCCGTGCAGTATCGATCAATGTCGGCGGAAACAATGCCGTCTCCAGCCTCATCGCGCCAAACGATCGCGTTGACGTTCTCGGCACCTTCTCCTTTCCATCAAAGACGACCCCTGGCGAGGTGGAAGCGATCACTATGACAATCCTGCAAGACGTTGGCGTCCTTGCAACCGGCCAACAACTTGCCAACGACCGACGTCGAGTCGCGCAAATGAATCGGTCTCAAGGCTACAGCACAGTGACACTAGAAGTCACCCCTCGGGAGGCCGAGTTACTCGTGTTTTCAGAGAACTCGCAAGGGCGGCTAACCCTCACACTCCGCAACCCACTGGACACCGGATATCTCAACGAGAGCGCTCTCGATTCTGTTAACTTCGACCATCTCAAAACGAAGATTCCAGAATACAACGATACCCGTCAGAAACAGGTCCTAAAACGCAATCGTTAATGAGCGCTGACCTCAAAATCCAAGTCATCCGTCCTGGCAAACCACCGGCGGTCAGCCCGATTGTCGCAGGTATCTATACGATCGGATCCGACAGTCGGAATAAAATAATCCTCCCTGAGGGTGGTGTCTCCAGCCAGCACGCGATCCTTGTTCTCCGAAATGATCAATACCTCATCGAAGATCTCAATAGCACAAACGGTACCTTCGTAGACGAGACTCTCGTAAATGGACGAGTCCCGTTTCACGCGGGACAAACGATTCGCATCGGTGACTTCTCTATCATCATCCAAGACGGCAGCTCAAATGCGAACGGCACGTCACCTCCTCCCCCCAGCCAAGCCAAAACAAGCCCCCAGTCACAACATCCGACACCGCCTCAAACCACACCTCCAGTACCTCCGACACCACCACCGAAACCAGCAGTGGAAGACGAATCACTCAAACTTAGCAAACAGGAACGAGAGCGGTACACCCATATCAAGCAACAGATCCACGCCGAACTTCTGGAACGGCTTGATCTCAAACGTTTAACGGCCTCACGCACTGGCGAGGAAGAGCTCCAGGTGCAAGCCCAGGAGACAATCGATAGTATCGTCAAAGATATCTCGTCGAAACTACCCGAGCATATCGACCCATCGTACTTGGCAACGGAGATCTACAACGAGGCCATTAAGCTTGGCCCGCTCGAAGAGCTGCTCGAAGATGACGACATCACCGAAATCATGGTAAACGGCCACGATCAAATATATACAGAGTGCAAAGGTAAACTCACGCTGTCAGAGAAAACGTTTGTCAACGACACCTCTGTTTTAGCGATCATAGAACGGATCGTCTCACCGCTCGGCCGGCGCATTGACGAGAGCTCTCCTTATGTGGATGCTCGACTCGCAGACGGCTCGCGTGTCAACGCCGTCATCCCCCCTCTCGCGCTCGATGGTCCATCGGTGACAATTCGTAAATTTTCGAAAATCCCGTTCACCGCAAGTGACCTAGTAAACTTTGGTTCATTGACCGATGAGATGGTCGAACTCATCTCCGTCTGCGTAAAACTTCGCAAAAACATCATCGTCGCCGGTGGTACCGGCTCAGGCAAAACATCTCTTCTTAACGTTGTCAGCAGCTTCCTGCCGGACGATGAGCGTATTGTCACCATCGAAGATGCCGCAGAGCTACGTCTCTCCCAAAAACACGTTGTCCGTCTCGAATCACGTCCTCCCAATATCGAGGGAAAAGGCGCGATCACCATTCGCGACCTTGTCAAAAACTCCCTCCGAATGCGTCCAGATCGAATTGTGGTCGGAGAGTGTCGCGGCGGCGAAGCACTCGACATGTTGCAGGCAATGAACACAGGACACGACGGATCCTTGACGACCATTCACGCAAACACGCCGCGCGACGTCCTCTCTCGCCTCGAAACACTCGTCTTAATGTCCGGCATGGACTTACCTGTCCGCGCTATTCGCGAGCAGGTTGCCTCAGCCGTCGACTTGATCGTCCACATCAACCGATTCAGTGACGGAACTCGAAAAGTGGTCTACATAACAGAAATCGTCGGGTTAGAGGGCGACAAAATCACCATGCAAGATATCTTCGAATTTCGACAAAGCTATATCGATGAAGACGGAAAAGTCTTCGGCGACTACGTCCCCACGGGGTCAGTCCCCACTTTCATGGAAGAGATGCGGACACGCGGCATGACTCTTCCGGACGGAATGTTCACCCCTAAACAACCGGGCCTCTAGGGTTTATCATGTGGCAAACCCTCCAATTGATTATCCCAGTTCTTTACATGCTTTGCTTCGGCAGCCTAGCCTATGTATTAGTCACCGCGCTGCAATCTGGCGCTGACGCCTATGGCGACGAATTCAACGAGAGTACCTCGCGCGAATTCGAAGATATATTCCTCTTCATACCACCACAGCGCATCAACCAACTCAGAATCACCGGCGCCATCACCACATTCATGGTC
>CAXMRT010000288.1:0-12580 GCA_964196025.1 uncultured Gemmatimonadales bacterium
GGAATCCATATACTGAGAGTGGAGAGATGTTTAAGGTGCCAGATATGTTGGCTAACCGAGCGGACACTTACAACTTGGGTGATATCATCGGCGACAGCGAGGATGTCTTTAAGATGAGTTACCTTGAGAATTCGCTCACATCGAACTCGACCCTGAACACGTTGGGGTCTCGCAGTCAGTCGGATGTTCATGCGATTATTCAGATCGCCGAAACGGGTACACGAGACGGTGTGGATCTCGAGGGACAGTATACGTCCGAAGAGCTGAACGATATGATCACCGTCATGAAAAAACTCATTCGCGTTCGGGATGTCATTTTGGCCGTGAACTTGCAGTACATTCAGTCAGCAGCGATGAAAGATGAATTTAGAAAGGAACCCGCATTTAAACTACAAGGATCATACCGAAATATGAATCGCTTGGCGGAAAAGGTCCTTCCTATTATGAACGACGCCGAATTAGATTCCCTGATCCTGTCTCATTATCAGAATGACGCACAGACGTTGACCTCGGGCGCTGAGTCGAACATTATCAAGTTCCGCTTGATGACGGGAATGGCGACCGCGGAAGATGAGGATCGATGGCGTGAAATCACGCGGGCGTTCAAGCGTCATCAGGTATTCAAAGGGACCGACGGGGACGATAAGATGGGGCAAATGATTGCTCAGCTAGGGACTTTTACGGACGGCTTGACTGATATTCGTGACGCTGTGGCTCAAGGGGTTGTGACCCTCTCTGAAGGCGTAGATGACGGAAAGCCCGACTGTGTTCAAACAGAGTTCTCTCCGGACACCTTGACGCATTTGAGGAGCATGCTCGAGCAATTGAAACCGCCAGTGATGGAGCCTGTCACGATGCCTGCTCCGGTGGTGAACCTGCCTGACGTCACCGAAACGACGCTGTCTAGTGAGACTCTTGCCGCACTGGGCGGTCTCATGCAGCGCTTGGAATTGACCATGCAATCTTCGGTGACGTCGAGTGGAGCCATCCGGCAACCGGTTGCGCCGGACTTGAAAAAGCTCAAATCCTTGCGAAAGCGGATCGCCTCTGCCTCGGCGGCCGTTCCTGCGTTGGCCGTCCAGATGGCTGCTGAGTACGAAAAGGCCTCTAAACCGAGGCCGGCGGGGCCTAGTAGTCGAAAAAAGGCTCCCAAAAAGCGAAAGTCCTGACCTGATACCGCAATCACGCGCTTCAGAAGGGTTTTCGTTGATATTTGGCGAGGTTTTATTACGATGTCACCTTCAAATCATCAGGGGGATACATGGGCATCAAGATTCAAAAAGGCGGCGGGAAAGCCAGCAGTGGGCAAGCGTCATCTAAGACGAGCAGTCGCGCTACCATCCGGAAGTCGAAGTCGAAGGCTCGTCAACTCAAGCGCGAAGAGCCGGAAGAAGACGAGTACGATGACGACGACTGGGAGCCGGAGCCGGTCAGTGTTGGCAAAATTATCACATGGATAGTTGTGATTCTCGTGATTCTTGGTGGTGCTGGTGCAGGCGGTTGGTTTGCCTACAACGAACGTACTGTTGCGCAGAAGCATCGCGATGTTTTCACTGTAGCGCTTGCAAAGGCCGACGCAGCGAATGCGGCTGTTGACGCAACGCTTCTCTATCGAGTAGCCGATGAATATGCGTCTCATGCACAGGCGGCTTTTGACAATTTGAAATTTAAAAAGGCCGGTGAAATTTGGGCTGAAGCATCGAAGCGCTTTGCAGCAGCAGAGAAGGCCGCTCTAGGATCACAGGTTTCAACGGAGGCGTATGACGCCTATATGGTCTTGAAGGAGGCTATTGACAAACCGTTGCTCGACGAATTCGGCGGGGCTGAGTGGCAGGCTGTCATTGCGGCCGAGCATGAGGCCATCGAATATCAGGAGACTGGATTCAACTGGGTCGAGAGTAGAGCCGAGTTCGAAAAAGCGGGGGCTGGCATAGAGATAGCGATGGCAGCTGCCTATCTTCGAAAAGTTACTAAGAAATTTGATGGGTTGATAGAGGTTGCACGCGGTGTTTTGAATGACTCTCAGTCACAACAACGCCCGAAGATGGATGCACTAGACAAGCAGCTCGGTGTTCTGACTGGATGGGCGGGTGGTGCGGACCACGACTTGCTGCCGGCAGACGCCAAAGAATCGTTAACCCAGTTGGTCTCAGGAATGAATACGGATAAAGCTCGTTGGCCGAGTTCGGAGATCAAGGCGGTTGAGAACGCGTCGAACGCTCCGATGAAACTGCTAGGTGAGGGCTCAAAGGCTGCACAGAGTAAACAGAATGAGTACGCGTCTCAGTCTGGGTCAGCGCTTGAAGTGCGGACCCTTCTTGCTGGGATCGAATTTCGGTTGATCCCGCCCGGAACATTTCGGATGGGACAATCCGTTGGTGAGGCGAAGCTGGTTAACCCCGACGAGATTCCTCATCAGGTCACCTTTACGCATGGTTTGTATGTGGGGAAAGTTGAAGTGACTCAAGATCAATGGCGTCGTGTGATGGGGAGCAATCCCTCAGCGTTTCAGGACTCTGGCAGCATCCCCGCGAATAATATCAGCTGGGAAGATGCGCAGCAGTTTGTTGCGAAGCTTCACGAGTTTGAGCAAGTTCCTGCGGGAACGTACCGATTGTTGACTGAAGCGGAGTGGGAGTATGTGTCTCGGGCCGGTGTGGCACATTCGTTCTGTTATGGTGCGAGTCTGGACTCTACACGTGCGAATTTTGATGGGAGTCAGCCGTATGGAAATGCCGGAGTTAAGAAGAATCGCAAAACACCGGTTGCCGTGGCCTCGTTCTACCCAAATGCGTGGGGTATCTATGATATGCATGGAAATGTTGCCGAGTGGGTAGCAGATGGTTACGCGGCCTATCCTGCGGGTGCTGCAACAGACCCGCTTGCGCTCACAGCGGAAGAGCAAGTGTTGCGAGGAGGAGGTTGGCTGAGTGGCGGCGTGAAGTGTCGCTCGTCCAATCGTGACAAAGCTGCTGCGACGACCAAGTTTACTTACTTAGGCTTGCGGATTGCGCGGAAGATTCCCGAAAAACGCTAAGCCGCAACCTGCTCAAACTCCTGCTGCGATAACGCGGGGTTACCTCGCTACGAATTCTGATAAAAAGTGCGGGTTAAGACGTGGGATTGATTGCGCCGTCGGAGGCTAAGACCTCAATCATTGAGAGGTCGGTGTTGTAGTGTTCGCGCCACTTTTTCTGAAGTGCGGTGCTTGTCTCAGAGAGCTCGCGGCTGGTGGTAAGGATTAGCGCGCCGCCACCGAATCCACCGCCAGTAAGCCGGGCACCCTTGGCGCCGGGGATGGACCTGCACGCATCTACAATGAAGTCGAGTTCGGGGCATGAGTTTTCAAAATAGACTTGTGAGCTTTCATGGGACTCAAACATGCATCGGCCCAAGGCGTTGATCCCGCCGGTGGTCAGCGTTTTTGTGACGTTTGAGACTCGGTCAATTTCCCCAATGATATGCGCCGCGCGCTTGGCTGTTTTTCCGGGCATGTTCATGTGGTGGGTTTCCCATTCTTGCCAGCTCACATCGCGTAGGCTGGCGACTGGGTGTGTGAGGGTTTTGGCAAACCATCCGGAAGCGGATTCGCAGCTTTCGCGTCGTTCATTGTACTCCGACGTTGAAAGTTGATGGGGGACGCCGCTGTTGGCGACCAAGAAGGCCGCATCACTGGGCAACGGAATCAACTGAATATCCAATGAGCGAAAGTCGGTGTGAATGAGCGATTGTTTCCGGCCGTAGAGGCTTGAGATCTGATCCAGTAGGCCGCAGTTTACTCCCGCGAAATCCTTCTCCGCTTTCTGTGCGAGGCGGGCTATCTGGAGTGGTGACCGTTCAATGGGGAAGATGCTAAGGATGGCTTGTGCCATCGCGATCTCAAGCGCCGCGGAGCTTGAGAGACCCGCGCCGGGCGGAACGTCGCCGGCGATAGTCGCGCGATATCCTGATTGTAGGGGGGTGCGGTCTTGAATACCGGTGGTGATGCCTCTGACGTAGTCAATCCAGTGTCCGTTGGGCTGGGCTTTGGTATCCGCTAGATCAAAGGTGATGTGTTTCCCGTCGAGGGTCGCGGCGACCTCGCATTGCGTTCCGACCTGTGGGGATATGGCGACGCTGATGCCGTACTGAATGGCGGCGGATAAGACGAGACCTTCGTTATAGTCCGTGTGGTTGCCGAGGACCTCTACGCGACCGGGGGCCCAGGTTTGGACGTCAGGGTTGCAGCCATAGGCCTTAACGAACAACTCCTTGGCTTGGTCTCTTGGAGACGGAGTCATGGAACTGGGTTAGCTGCGGATAAGCGCGAGGATTTCATCGCGCTTTTCGGCCATCAGTTCGGGCGTTTTTGCTTCGAGGTTCAAACGAACTAGCGGCTCTGTATTGGACATGCGGACGTTGAACCACCAGTCTTCATATTCAATGCTGACGCCATCGAGTTTTGTGATTGTTGCGTCGGAAAAGCGAGTGAGCATTCCCTCTAAGATGGCCGTCGGGTCGGCGACTTCGGAGTTGATCTCGCCGCTGGCAGAGTAGCGCTGGATCGGTTTTACCAGTTCGGAGAGGGGCTTGCCCGTGTCGGCGATCATTTGTGCGACGAGTAGTGCTGCGAGAGACGAGCTCTCAGTGAAGTGGTTGGCGCGAAAATAATAATGACCCGATAGCTCCCCTGCAAAGATGGCGTTAGCCTCGCGCATTTGTGCCTTAATGAATGCGTGTCCGACGCGACTCATCATCGGTGTGCCGCCATTTTCTTCGATGACCTCCTTGACGGACCAGCTACTACGAAGGTCGTAGAATACGACGCCTTTCTCGTTCTGTAGAATACTTTGAGCGATGAGGGCCGTGATAATGTCCATAGGGACGACCGTGCCTTGTTCATCAACGAAGCCTGCGCGGTCAGCATCGCCGTCGTAGGCAATTCCGAATTCAACTCCGGTTTCTCGGACCAGAGCTTGGAGGGGTTCAAGTGTATCAAGTTTGAGAGGGTTCGCCTCATGGCTGGGGAAGGTCCCATCCAGTTCGTCGAAAAGAGGAACTGTTTCGAGTAGGCCGACAGTGGCTTTGTGTTCGAAGAGTCCCATTGCGTTAGCAAAATCGACCGCGACTCGTACGGGTCGTTTGAGTGTGACGAGTGTTTGGATGTAGGCAGAGTATTCGTCGACGATTGTAGTGTGGTCGCTGATGGAGCCAGGCGTGGCAGCGGGTGGATCGAACGATTTGTCTATAACGATCGTTTCGATATCCTTGATGCCGGTTGCGCCACTAATCGGCGTGGCGTCTTCGCGACATAACTTGAATCCATTCCATTCTCCCGGATTATGGGAGGCGGTGATCATAATGCTGGCATCGGCGCCAAGTTTACCATTCGCAAAGTATGACATAGGTGTGGAGCATAGCCCGACATTGATGACATCTGCACCCAGTTCGGTGAGTCCGCGGGCGAGGTTCTCGTATAGAGGGGTGGAATGCGGGCGCATGTCCATGCCGACCACGACTTTTTTGCATTTCAGAAAAGTGGCGAAGGCTTTTCCGATCTCATATGCGGTTTCGTCTGTTAGATCGCTGCCATATATGCCGCGAATGTCGTATGCCTTGAAAATGCTAGCCATGATTCTCCTTAGTGGGGCGTCTTGAATCCTAGAAAAATACCGGTTTTGACCATATCTCACTCCGAATCGGGGTTCAAGCTGATTCAGGGGCTTGAGATGTCTCTATGGTCTTGCATTCGGGCCCTTTGTCTGGCTCAATCACTGGTCGCGGTTGAGCCGTCGATTCGCCGGCAGCTGTATTGGAGAGTAACAAAATGAGCGTTCGAGTTAGATTCGCACCGAGTCCCACTGGCCAAGTCCATATAGGGAATATGCGTGCAGCGATCTTTAATTGGCTATTTGCCCGTCATCACGGGGGGCATTTTCTGGTCCGGATCGAAGATACGGACCGTGAACGCTCGACACCAGACGCGATTCGCTCCGTTTTGGATGCGCTGGATTGGATGGGGATGGATATTGATGAAGAGGTCATGTATCAGTCGGATCGCGCGCAGTCTCACTTGGATGCCGCCGAACGATTGTTAGATCGCGGGTACGCCTATCGCGAAAATGTCGGAGGCAAAGGAGAATGCGTGGTGTTTCGCATGCCGACGGGCCCGGTTCGGTTTCAGGATGAACTGAAGGGTGAGTTGACCAAAAACGCCGCAGATATGAAGGATCTTGTGATTGTGCGATCGGATGGCAGTCCGGTATTTCATTTGGCAAACGTCGTGGACGATATCGAAATGGGGATCACGCATGTGATTCGTGGGGATGACCATATTGAGAACACCTATCGACACGTTGCTCTTTACGAAGCGTTAGAGGCAAGTGTTCCGCGCTTTGCGCATCTGCCTATGATCGTCAACGCACAAGGTAAGCCTTACTCAAAGCGAGATGGATCGGCGTTTGTGGGCGATTTCCGCGAGGATTATTTAGGCGACGCCCTCTTTAATTTTCTTGCCCTGTTGGGTTGGTCGCCGGGAGACGATCGAGAGGTTATGACACGTGCTGAGATGGTGGAGCACTTTGATTTGGCGAAGGTCAAATCTTCGGCGGCTCAGATGGATATGAAGAAATTTGATTGGTTGAATGGTCAGCACATCCGTTTGCTCCCGTTTGATGAGTATCGCAAACGTTTTGTGAGTCAGCTCGAAAGTGCGGGCATCGATTTGTCTCAAGTCGATGACGAGCATGTGGATCGTGTTGCCACGATGATGCACGAGCGGACGACTCGGTTTAACGAGCTACCTGAGCTGACGTCCTACTTCTTCACGGATACCTATTCCTATGATGAGAAGATTGTGAAAAAACGTCTTCTTAAAACCGGTGCCTTAGACTCGTTGGCATCTGTTGGGCACGGCTTATCTGCATTGAACACGTTTGATAGCGAGTCGATTGATGGGTGCTTGGAATCGGTTGCTGTTGAGCGCGAGGTGAAGACGGGGCAGTTGTTCCCTTTGGTTCGATTGGCGGTATCTGGCATTGGCCGGGGCCCTGATTTTCACTCCTTGCTTCTGGCACTTGGTCAAGAACAGGTAGTTTCGCGCATTGGAAAGACGGTTGCCACATACCAAGGAGCAGGGGAATGACTGAGGGTGTAGGACGTGTGGTTGCTATTGTTGGCCGGCCTAATGTGGGCAAATCGGCTCTTTTTAATCGCTTAGTCGGTCGCCGGCTATCCATTGTGCATGCGCAGAGCGGCGTTACTCGTGACCGATTAGTGTCAGAAGTTCTCTGGGGTGACCAAGCCTTTAATGTCGTGGATACGGGTGGTATCGGAGATTTGGATAAGAACTCTGACATCGCGGTCATTGAAGAAGGCATTCATGTGCAAGCGCAGGCTGCGTTGCAGGATGCATCTGTGGTGGTGTTCGTTGTCGACATCGAGAACGGTGTGGCGCCCCTTGATCTTGAGGTTGCCCAAATTTTGAGACAGAGCAATATTAAGGTTTTCTTAGCGGCGAATAAGGCTGATGACGGGAGCAAAGATCAGCGCTTATCTGATTTCGATGCTTTCGGGATGGAGTCGTTTGCGGTTTCGGCTCTGCATGGTCGGGGTTTGGACGGCTTGATGTCAGCGGTTGTCGCTGAACTTCCTCGTGGTCAGAATGTGACCCTGGTGGACCCGTTGAAGGTTGCCATTGTGGGTCGTCCGAACGTGGGTAAATCGTCGTACATCAATCGGCTCCTTCGCGATGACCGAGTGATTGTTTCCGATATTGCAGGGACGACGCGGGACAGTATTGATGTCCCGTTTTCTGTTGGGACGGGTGAGTATGCTCGTCATTATATCCTTACCGATACCGCGGGGATGCGTCGACGTGGCAAGCGTGATTCCTCTGTTGAAGAATTCAGTTTCATGCGGGCTGAGAGCAGTATCAAGCGTGCGGACGTTGTGATTCAAGTGATACCGGCGGACACGGGCCCAACGTCGCAGGATAAGAAAATTGCGTCTCTGATTCATAAAGAGAAGAAGGGCCATTTGATTTTGATCAACAAGTGGGACTTAGCGGAGGAAACTCAGCGGTCGTTTGGTCCAGAATTGAAGATGACGATGCCGTTCTTGGATTCTGTGCCTGTCGTCTACGCCTCCGCCATGACGGGTTTCAATATCCGTAAAACAATTGAGGGAATCGATTATGTAGGCGGGCAAATTGGAGCCACCTTGCCTACGGGTGTATTGAATCGTGTGTTGATGGAATCGTACGATCGTGTTCAGCCCAATCTCGTTCGGGGCAAACGCTTGAAGATTTTTTATGCGACTCAGACGGGTACTAAGCCAATTACCGTGTCCCTATTTGTGAATGACACCCGGCGTATTGAGCCCAACTATGAAAAATACTTGATTCGTTGCTTTCGGAAAAAATTTGGTTTGGAGGGCGCTCCCGTCGTTCTCGACCTGCGTCGCCGCAACCCGGCAGATCCGGACGCCACTGAGAAATGATCCTCGTTAAGTCGACACCATGGGGCGAACGCGTGCACCGATTGGTGGCGATCGTGTTTGTCGTTTGTTGTGCGGCTTGGTGTTTTACGGTTCCTTATGAGCCTGAACGCCTGACGCATTATATCCCGACTAGCGCAGTGGCAGTGTTGCAGCTGGATGATGCTTACGGTCAGTTGAGCACTTTGCCCAGTCACAGTCTCGTGCAGGGGTTGATTGCTACGGGCGTGATTGATCGTGCTGTTTTCGATTCCCTGAGTTCCGATACTAGGCTGGGTAGTTGGTTAGAGAGACTTTGTTCTGATGCGTCGGTTCTGGCCTATGTTCCGCGAAGCGCGGGCTCACTCCGGGTTCCTGAAGGGTGGATGTTCGGTTCGTGGATTGGTGGGTATAGTACGGTTCTAGGAGTGGGTCTGTCGTTTGCGAACGACGAGGCTGTGTCTAGCGAGCGGTTTGGTGTGGGGCACTTGGTTTATCGTCTGCCTGGTTTACAAAATGGATATCGAGTGGCTTTTTCGGTAGAAGCAGGTGTGTTATTGGGCTATGTGAGTCGGGGCGATGCGGGGGCTGGGCTGAAGGCGATGCTGCGTCGAAGCGATTTTGCGCGGGATCAGCCCACGATTGTGACCTTGGCACCCGAAGCGATACACTCCGAGAGCGCTACGACGGTTTCGTTTGATCGCGCTCGATTCACTCGTCTAGGCCAGAGCTACTCGCCGGACTACATCTCAGCCTCCGTCGAGTTGGAGGACCCGAGTCGCCTGTTGATTGATGCGCGGGTGCGTTGGGGATTGAGTCGCAGTGTTGTCGTTGATCGTGACAGCCCGGAATTGGAAGCTCTGGGGCGAATTCTCGGGAACTCACCGGATGCCGTCTACCTTGGCGGCTTGTCGACCCTGCGGGATCTATTGGGTGACGAAAACATGCCACAGTGGGGGCTTATCGTATTTAACCGACTTTTTGGTTCGGACCGACAGGATCGACTGGCGTTTCTTTCGATGATGTCGGGCGAGGACCGGTCGGGTCGGATTGGTATGATGACTGCGTCGGCAGGGGGCCAGGAACGCCAACTCCGGGAGCTGCAGGTACCGACGTTTGTCGGGGGTGTTTATATGAAAGGCCGAGAAGATGTGGCAGCATTGATCCCGAGCATCCTTGATCTACTTAACGCGCGTTATCAGTTTGGGGTTATTCCTAGGCAAGAGGAGATTGACGGTGTGAGCTACACCGTGATCGACCCCGTGGTGGATTCTGGCTATTCAAGGCAGCATCCGGATTATCGAATTTCTCTGGTAGAGATCGACGGTTGGTTGATTATCAGCGCTCACCTTAAGCCCTTGCATGCTCTTTTGTCCTCTCGTCCTGAAGCACCTACGAGCGACTCTGTTGCGTGGTTAGATGCGTGGACTGATGATCGGTGTCGGGCAGGTGTATGGATCAATACCCAGAATCCGAAACCATTTCGTGATGTCATGGCCTGTGCGCGTATGATGGGATTGCTGAGAACATCAGCGGAGACGCAATCGATAGTGAAGCGGGTGCTAAACTCTTTCGGTCAATACGAGGCATGCGTCCTGGAGGTCTTGAGTGAGCCGGACGGTGCGCAGGTGAGGCTGCACGTACAGTAAGTGGTGCTCGGGAAAGGACTCGAACCTTCACGGGCTAAGCGCCCACCAGCCCCTCAAGCTGGCGTGTCTACCATTCCACCACCCGAGCATGAGTTAGTGAATTTAGGAATGAGACTCTATCCGGTGGATGGGTTGTCTGCAAGCATAAGATTCAGTTGAGAAAGGGAAAGTCATGAAGATATTGGTCGCGACGCGGAATGAGCATAAGTTGGATGAAATTCGAGATATGCTCGTGTTCCCTGGCTTGGAGTTGGTATCCGTGGATGACTTTGGTGAGTTGCCAGAGGTGGATGAAGACGGTGACACGTTTGAGGCTAACGCAGCAAAAAAAGCAGTTACTCTTGCTCAAGCCTCGGGTTGCTGGTCGCTTGCTGACGATTCTGGCCTTGAGGTGGATGCCTTAGAGGGTGCGCCAGGGATCTACTCTGCTCGATATGCGGGTGTTGATGGGGATGATGATGCGAACAATCGTAAACTATTGAAGGCGATGACCGGTGTGACGAATCGGCAGGCTCGATTTCGCTGTGCCTTGGTCTTATCGAGTCCTGAGGGGGTGACGCGGAGCGTAGACGGCGCCTGTGAGGGACTTATCCTGCACGCACTTGTGGGTGAGGCCGGGTTTGGCTATGACGGATTGTTTGCGCCGATTGGGCATGACCGGAGCTTTGGAGAGTTTAGTGCGGATGAGAAGAATCAGATCTCTCATCGGCGGATTGCGTTGGATGCCGCGCGTCGTGAGTGGGGCGAGCTCTTGTCTGCGGACAACTAGCCGCCACTTTCATCAAACTCCGACTGCGGTATCGCATCGCACGCTCACTGTCGCTCTACTTCTGCGGCGAATCGCTGTGTTTCAGGTCGAAGTCGGGCAATCTCAAGGCAGGGTTCGTGAACCGGATGAGCCGGGTGTCGGTTTGGATTTTCTCAATGCTTTTCGGGTTCTTGTCGAAACTGTAGTCCCATGTCGCTGTCCGAATGTTTTTATTCTGCGAGTTCGTCTGTTTGATGGTGCCTGGGATTTCCATCGAAACGCTCACGTTCATGCCGGCCAGAATGGGTGTTAGATTTTTTCGGGTGTCTGGGTTATTGATGTCGACGGATGCCTTTGCCTGATGGTGGTTGAATTGGTGGGTGAGGGTGTAGATCCCTGCGTCGTTGCGGAGTAGTGAGTATCGGTGGTTGGCCAAAAGAGGGTGATCGTTGAGGCGCTCGATATCCGTGAGCTCGTGGAAGTGGATAGTCATCGTCGTGTATGTCCATGCGTTTCGAGATTCGACGTTGACAGAGGTGAGCGTGATGTCGGAGGTGTCGAAGGGTTTGAACCAACTTTCGAGGACCGCTTGATCAAATTCGTAGGGGTTTTTAAACTCAGTGGTTGCGGGGGTGTTCGTGGCGGAGGGGAGTTGGCTGATTGTGTGCTTTGCCGAGTTTAGGAGGGCAATCGTGCGATCTGCCATGCCGTAGTGAATGTTGAGGTCAGCTGACCCATCTTGATTAATTTTGAGTGTGTGTTGTTCGATCAAGCACCCGGTGGAGCTGATCATGAGTGCTGCGATGAAGACCCATGCGCCGATGCGATGCAATCGGATCATGGAGTCGCTGAAGCCGGCTGGGCGTGGCGGGCCGGGACCGGCTTGTAAACCGTTTCGCCGGCCATGACCATGCCTTGTTGACGTGCGCTGTGCTCGACGAACGCTGGGTCTGTTTGGAAAGACGCTTGGTTCTGTTTGAGACCGTCGATTTGTTTAGCAGTAAGTCGGTTTTCGTTTTCTTTGCGGACTTTTTCGTTCTGCAAGGTCTGGTAGCTGTTGAAGCGCGGGACGAAGACGCAGGTTAGGCCGACGACGGCAAGGACGACCAACGCCACCCAGCAAATACGATATACGGCTACCCACAGATTCATCGCGACAGTCCTTTTTCGCCCAGCTCTCGTGCGAAATGTTTCTAATTAGCTGCGAATATAGCAGTTATGATTAGAGGATTCCACCATAAATTGCGTTCGATCCGAGCTGCTGTTCAATCCGAAGGAGTTGGTTGTACTTGCAGATGCGGTCGGTGCGAGACGCTGAACCGGTTTTGATTTGGCCTGCGTTGGTTGCAACGGCGATGTCTGCGATCGTGGTATCTTCTGTTTCACCGGAGCGATGGCTGATAACGGATGTATAGCCGGCGCGGGTGGCCATTTCGATGGCCTCAAGTGTTTCGGTCAGTGTGCCGATTTGATTGACCTTCACGAGGATCGAGTTACCGACGCCCATATCGATTCCCTTTTTAAGGAATTGAGTGTTGGTGACGAAAAGGTCATCGCCCACGAGTTGGCAGCTGTCGCCGAGCTTATCAGTGAGGAGTTTCCAGCCATCCCAATCGTTTTCGTCGAGTCCGTCTTCGATACTAATGATGGGGTAGTTGGCGATCATATCTGCCCAGTAGGCGACCATTTCTTCGGCGCTTTTCTCGGATCCATCACTTTTCGTGAACAG
>CAXMRT010000289.1:0-5711 GCA_964196025.1 uncultured Gemmatimonadales bacterium
GACTCATGTTCAAGGACAAGGGGTTGGCGTTGGTCACAATATCACCCGACCAGCCCGCAAACACCGACCCGTTCGTAGGCGTCATCGTAATCAGCAAGTTCGTTCCTAGTGCATAGAAACCATTCGGTACATCCGCAATCCCGTTCGCATTCGGCGCAATCGTCAGCTGCACCTCGGTCGCCCAGTTCCACACAATCGACGAATTGTTGGTAAGCGTGAAACTCACGTTCGTGCCCGCACCCGACACCGGCACATCACCCGACCCCGTCCACCCCGTCGCCACATACTGCGTACTACCAAATAGAGCTGGCGATCCACCTACGTAAGCGTTCACCAACGATCCACTACCCAACCAGTTCGTGCCCACAACCGGCGTCGGTGCACCCCATGCACTCGTCACCATCAGTGAGTTGGTACTCAGCGAGAACGTTGGTGTCACATTCAGGCTATCGTTCAAAGTAACAACCAGTGGATTCGCATTAGTCACCACGTCACCGACCCACCCAACAAAATTATACCCATTCGTCGGCGTCGCCGTAATCACCAGGTTCGTTCCCTGTGAATAGTACCCATCCGGCACATCCACCGTCCCGTTCGGAGCCACACCAACAGTCAACTGCACCTCGGTCGCCCAGTTCCAGACAATGGAGGAGTTATTCGTCAGCGTGAAACTCACGTTCGTGCCCGCACCCGACACTGGTACATCACCCGTACCGGTCCAGCCCGTCGCAACGTGCTGCGTAGAACCCGCAACATATGGCGAGCCGCCCAGAGAGGCATTCACCAAGCTTCCATCAGCCATCCAGCCAACCCCCACACCCGGATTGGGAAGACCGTACGAACTGGTCACGGTTAGAGAGTTGGTGTCCAACACAAATGTCGGCCAGATATTCATTGAGTCGTTCATGGTCACGACAATGGGGTTTGCGTTAGTGGCGACATCGCCGCCCCACCCAGCGAACACATAGCCATTGGTTGGGGTCGCGGTAATGACCAGGTTTGTGCCTTGGGCGTAATAGGCATCCGGCACATCAACCGTCCCGTTTGGAGCCACACCAACAGTCAGCTGCACCTCAGTCGCCCACGTCCATGTAAGTGTGGAATTCGTCGTCATAGTGAAAGACGTATTGGTCCCTATCCCAGACGGGGAAACACCTCCCGATCCCGCCCAGCCCGTAGCCACATATTGCGTACTGCCGAACATCGCAGGAGACCCCATCACGCGAGCATTCACCAAGGACCCATTCGTAAACCAGCTTAGCCCTGGTGCGGGGGTCGGCGTACCCCAAACAGAGGCAACCATCAAGCTATTCGTCAAGGGCCCACCACCCAGACTTCTCGATGCCTGGAAGGTGTTTCCGTAGGCGCCCATGTTACGACGATTTCCGTTTGGCGCCGGCTCATTCGTCGAGGAATCCGCGGGGTCTGCGGCATCGATCGCAGGTGAATGCGTCCCGTCCATCACCAATCCAGTATCATGAAAACGACCGGCTTGGCTCTGAAGATGGAAGTCCTCGTTGCCCGGCGTCAGATCCGCACACAAGGGATCCAAGGAGAAGTCGCCCAAACTTGCAACGGCTGAACCACTCCAGTCACTGGATTGCCCGTACACACAGTTATACGTGTTTGAGGTTCCTACCGACGACGCGGGGTCATAACCGATCCCAACGTTCGTGTTCCCTAAGATGATGTTGTTCCGGATCATGCTACCACCGGCATTGTACAACATTAAACCACTCAAATTGCCAAACACCGTGTTGTTTATCACCTGGCTGCCTGGTCCAATGGAATCCAACACGAGACCTTCCGAGACGCTCCCTAGAATGATATTCCCTTGCACGGTTACAGTCGCGTTGGACCCCATTACATAGAGCCCTATCTCACCGTTGTTTTCTAAGTCGTTTTCCAGAATCGAGGCGGTGGCGCTGATCACTTCAATCCCGTTCGATGCACTCTGCTCGATCAAATTGTGCTGAAGTGTCGCCCCGAGAGAAAACTCAACCCCAATGCCCACTTCATTCCCCCAAACATCATTGCCGAGGATCTGGGCACCGTGCGAGCCTGTATCGAACAAGATACCTACGCTATCGCAGGCATCTATGCGCGATCTTTTGACCGTGACGTCTAGTGCCCCAAAGGCATATACGCCTTTGTCGAATCTGGTGATTCCCACACCCGCAACAAGCACGTTACTACCAACAATGTGGATACCATGGTCACCAGAAAATGCCACGCCGTCGCCCTCTAACATCAGGTTACCTATCGCATTCCAGTCCGCCGTCTCTGAAATCCCGCTGAAGCCCGCGGGCGGATGGATATGGCTGCCTCCTCGCGCACCGGTATACTTGCCGTCAAAATCCCCGATAAACGAACGGTACGCCCCTGAAGAGCCCGGGATATCCATCGTCACCGCTTCCTCGTAAAAACCCCCACCGATAACCACAACGTCGCCCGGCCCGATCATCGACTCTGCATACTGAATGGTTCGCCAAGCCATCGGAACAGTCGTCCCGACATTCCCGTCCGACCCATTCATCATCACGTAGTAGACTTGTCCACCACCCACAACCTCATACTGGACCTGACCACTGATCGCAGGCGTCACTGAATCGGCCGCACCTAACGTCTGCATGGCTCCGGGGGTCACAAACGTCACTTGATTCGACAAAACCCCTACACCGTTTACAAACCCATTGAACGAGGGTAACCCGAACGAGGCACCGCCGTCACTCGATGAAAAACCCACCATTCCTGTGTAACTTGTATCCACCCGACCATAGGCATCAACCGCCCAAATCGACACGTCTTGCGGCAAGTTCGCAATCGCCAAGGGGCTTTGCTGAAGCATCTCGAAGCCAACCGTGTTCGTGCCGCCACCCTCTACGGTCCGCATAAACGTATGTCCGAAAAGGTTTGAGTCTACCTGGTCGACAACATCTACGTACACCTCGTCCGCCTCAGAGAACAAGGCACCTCCAACAAGGGTCTTAACACCCATGTCGCCAGGATTAAACGCTGTCGGCCCAGGCAACGCCGCACCTGGATCAGAGCTGGAAAAAGTCACCGTTCCGACATAGCCAGTGTCAATCGCTCCGGTCCAATCAAGAACGGTAAGCGAAATCGTATGCGACATCCCCACCAATCCAACTGCTGGCAGGCGCACAACAATTTGACCACCGCCGCCGGAAGTCGCACCACTAATATCGGACATGGACATAACTCGAAACCCAACGTCCGGAGACGCATAGGTGGGCGATTCGGGAACGCGCACATTCACCTGAACCCCAGCGGGCGCGGAACCGAATCCACCACCACGCACCGTCGCATTCGTGCCGCCATCGTACTCTCGACAGGTCACCCACTCGCCAACATTACCCGACATATCATACAGGCCATAGCCATTCGATGTGTCGACAGTCGACGTCGCCCCGTTCGTCGTCATGCTAGAGCCATCATAATAACCAACAGGTGTTGTCCCATCGGGCCATGCCTCAAACGCGGTATTCGCATCGGAAAACCCAAGTGAGTCTCGACCAAAACCAAAAAATCGATTGGTCGCTCCATCCCACGCTGCAGCTGCGTAATACTCGTTGTATGCGGCTTGGTTGTTTTGGTAATCATCCATCGGAAGACGAACCCCAGCGATGCCGAGTAGCGCCTCGCGTTCACCGGGGTTAAACCCTGGCCATGATGCAGCTGTCACCGGACGCCAATCACTCAACAGTGAGCCTTCTTGGTAACACCTGTCACCAGCCGCCATACCCAAATCCATCGTCAGCCAGTTGCAATACTTCAGCGCACCTACCCACGTAACGCCCGCAACCGGATGCGCCAACAGATTAGGCGGAGCGTAGTACTGCATGCCTGGCGAATTCGATGCATTATACGTAATCCGACTCATGCCAAGGTCGAACATCCGCTCCGATGGTGTCATCGAGATGTTAAAGTAAATATTACCCGCAGGCCCAAACCACATGTTCGTGCCTAACTCATTAATTGGGTTTACTTGGGCATTGTTCAGAAACCGAACAAATTCCGCATTCGTAAGTTCCCCCTTTGCCATAAAGAAGTCATTCGTTGGACCGCCAGAGGCCGCTGGGCTAACGTGCCTAAAGTCAGGAAAGAAGGCACCCGGATCAGGCGCCGTCATAAAGTTGGTGGAGCCAGAGGCCCAGCCAACCTCAGTGGCGTTGGACGCCCAAGTCCGATAAAAATACGTAGTATTGCTGCCCAGCCCCGTGATCTCTGCCGAATAGAGCCCCACCACCAAACCGCCCATGATCTCGTAACTCGCCCAAGCCCCCTCGTTGGTGCCGCCATCGGTGAGACCCCAGTAAACCCGCGTGTCGACAGGACCCGACCCACCATCTGAGGTGATATTAAAGTTGAGCGTGGCACGATTATGGAATATCGGATCGGCGCTGGTCCCGTTATTCACTATAGGGGGAGCTGCGACACTGAGCGTGGCGGCAGCAAAGATTGTGCAGAGTGCGTAGCCAACTCCGTCGCGGATGGAGGAAATCACGTCCTGAGACCCCGATTGTCTAGATAACAACGTCCAAATTCAAAAACCAAACCCGATCCGTGCACGTCGCCCTTCGGACAACTCAAGCACAGACTGAAAAGAATACACGAATCCAGCCCAAAAGTCAAGATGCGGCGCAATCCCACTAGAGGGCATCAAGGCCCGCCAGTCAGCACCAGATAGCCTAAGCGGGCCGGTGCTATTGACCCTTTTTGCGAAATACTGTACCATTGCCCCTGCGTGTCGGGTCACGTATCGTTGGTCTAACTTGTTCTACTGAAGGTTCCGCAACATCAGAGTCGTTCAAACAATCGGGTGGATTATGGTGCTAACTGTTCTAACGTCAGTGAGCGTTTATGCAGACAAGCTGCATGAGGCGATCATCGCGAACGACACCGCGGCGGTCTCTCGCCTCCTTGCGTCTGCGCCCGAACAGATCAACCAACGCGATGCCGCGGGCATGACCCCCTTGCACTACTCGGCTAAACTTAAGAAAGAAACACTGACGCAGCTTCTAATAAAGAATGGTGCCGATCCTCGCCTCGATGTCGTCCCTGGAAAAGACCTGCGCTTTCCGTCGCCTCTGCAGATGGCGGTCAACGCAAACTCAGTCAACAATGTAGCCGTGCTCGCCTTTACCGCGGAGGATTGCTACGCAACACTCCCCTCCAATCCACGACACATTCTCGCACACGCAACGATCAAAACAGGTGAAGTCGATAAAGCCTATGATCTATTCACCGACCTTTTCCGCCGCGCACCCGGCAGACAAGATATCAACTTTGCTCTAGGCCTCACCGCGTACTACACAAAACGTTACCCCTTCGCATCACTCGCATACGAACGCATCTTAAGTGCGAACCCCGACCATCATCGTGCACGTCTCGAACTTGCTCGCTGCATGATGGCCACGGAACAGTTTGCGCGAGCGCGCCAAGAATTTCTCGCCGTGCTCGCCAGCAATCCACCGACTCACGAGAGCCAAAACATTTTGGCGCTGCTCAAGTCCATCCGTCATCAACGTCGTGACCGTAGACTCTTCTCGCGCATCGAACTCGGGTTCATGGACGATGACAATGTCAACGTCGGCCCCAACTCCGGCGTGATATCCATCGCGCCCGTCGTCTTCGGCTCCAGCATCCTCAATGAACTAACGATCAACGAAGAGAGCCAACCCATCGCGGCC
>CAXMRT010000290.1:0-8117 GCA_964196025.1 uncultured Gemmatimonadales bacterium
ATCGCGAGGGTCACAAACGTCATCTCCCACCAGATCCCCTCCCATAAACGCAACCGGGCGTTACTAATCATCACGCCCCAAGACGGTTCACCTTGGACGCCAATGCCCAAGAAGCTGACGATCACCTCCGTCGCAATCGCCGCAGGAAACCGTAGCGAGAACGTGATGATTACTAGGTGAAGAACGTTCGGCAGGATATGTCGAAAAATGATGCGCATATGCCCGATCCCCAGAGTTTGAGCAGCCTGGACATAGGCGCGATCCTTATGCTTCATCACTTCACCCCGAATAAGCCGACACAAGTTGACCCACGCCGTGAGACCGACGCCAATGAAGACGCCAAGCAACCCTTTGCCAACCACTAACGATAGAGCCAAAATGAACAAGAGTGACGGCATCGACGCGAAGGTCGAATAGAGCCACACAATACAATCATCTGTTCGACCGCCAAAATAGCCAGCGATCAAGCCAAAGAACAATCCTAACGGGATCGCGATCAGCGAAGTCACCACCCCCACCTGAAACGCGATAGTTGTTCCCTGAATCACACGCTGCATGACATCTCGACCCAAATTATCGGTCCCCATAGGGTGCGCAAGACTCGGAGCCTCATACTGCTGGTCCAAATCCATACGGTTGTACCCAGCCGGCGTATCTTGGATGTGGTGATACACAGACACGCACTGGCCATAAGCGGCTACCGCTGCGAAAAAGGCCACTATCCACACGCACACCATAGCTAAGCGGTTAGATCGTAGTTTTCCCCATGCGTCGGTCCAGTACGAACGTCCTTTGATCACGTCGTCAGCCTCGGTCATTTCAACCTCACTCTCGGGTCAACAAGCGTATAGACGATATCCAACACCAAATTCAACACCACAAAAAGAATAGCGCCTAAGAGCACAACCGAACGCAAAACATCTACATCCCGCGCATTAATGGCGTTCAAACTAATATCCCCCAAACCCGGGATTCCGAAAAACTGCTCGAGAACCAGGCTCCCTGTATACAAGAACGGAATTGAGATGATGACGCTGGTCACAATCGGAATCATCGCATTTCGCAAAACATGTTTAAATAGAACGCCATAACGACTCACACCCTTCGCGACAGCTGTCCGAACATAGTCTTTATACATTTCATCCAACACAATGGTTCGGTAAAAACGCAGATCGGATCCCAAGCCATGCATCACACCAATCACGACGGGGAGAACGAGGAACTGCCAAGACTCACTTCCCCAGACAGGGAACCAACCAAGCTTGTGAGCAAAGATATACTGCCCCACAACTATCCATATCATGTAATTGACGCTCATCAGAGCGACGCTCAATACGACAAAGAATCGATCTATAAATTGATTGTGAAAAAAAGCGCACGCAAGCGAGAGGACCACCGCTAAGAAGATGCCGCAGCACAATATGGGGAGCGTCAGGCACAAGGTCGGAAAGACTCGTGACTTTAAGATCGTTGCGACGGGTTGATCCGAGGCGCTATGCGAGGTCCCCAAGCGAGGAACCCCCTTTTTCAGCCCCAGTAGTTGTTGGACATAAAACACAAATTGAGAGTCCAGCGGATTATTCATCACTCGACGCAACCTCATCTGGTTTAGCTCCAGCGTCGTATCGCTCACATGAATTCGCGAGGGCGAGGGCACCCTATTCGCGTGTGCGGAAATCGTCATGATTTGGGTTTGAGGCAGCGCACCCAATCCCATCTCCTCGCCCACATCGCCCGTGCTAAACACCACGGTGCCCGTGTGAGTATAGGTCACGATCCATTCATAGGAGGCCCCCGCCTTGTAAGCAAACGCCACAGGCAGTTCGTACTCGCCGGGCGCCAACAGTATTGCCTGCTGGTTCGTCGCATAACTCGCCCCCTCAACACCTGCCCACCGTCCGGCACTCTGAGAGAAATCCGTATCTTCGAAAGCGCGAGTCGCTATCCTTAATCCGAAGAACAAAGGTTTGTTATAGCCCCGAACTTCGTCGAACTCGTCGAGATCTTTCGCGGTCGCGCTTTTGCCCAGCACAATGGACGCAGCACTACCACCCACTACATTAAACAGAATGAAGTTCAAAATAACGACACCGATGATCGTCGGGATCATAAACAAAACACGACGGATCACATAACGCAGCATGCTTAACCCCCTTCTTGTTCAGAAGACATCACGCGTAAATGCTTTCGCATTCCGTAGGGGAAGTCGTGAATTTTATAATTCCGAAGGGTCTGATGATACGGAACGTAGTTCATGAGATGGTCAATATACAGCCAGGGCCCATCCTCAATGAGCTTGCGCGACATCGCCTCGTACAAAGCGGTTCGTTCAGGTGAGTCCTGCATCGAGCGGGCTTTCTCATACATACTATTATACTCAGGATCATCATAGTTCGTCCGGTTTGCTCCGGGAGAGGCATTTGGCCCATAAAACAACTGTAGGAAATTTTCTGCGTCCGGATAATCAATCACCCACTGCAAGCGAAACACCTGAGTCTGTCGACGCTCTGTTTTTTCTAGAAATGCCGGCCACGTATTGTAACGCAACTCCAGTACCACACCGATCTTTTCGAAAAAGGCTCGGATGACCTCCGACGACTCTCTTGTGGATGTTGACGTGTTCCCAATGTCCATGACCAATTGCAACCGCTTGCCCGTCGCAGGGTCGATTCCCTTCGGATATCCCGCTTCGCTGAGCAGACGCATCGCTTTGTCCAAATCATAGGAATAGGGAGACTCTCCGTCAACGTGCCCCGCCAAACCCGGCGGAAGAGGTCCGGTCGCACGTGACACTCTGCCCTTATGGAAGACGACCCACTCTTCCGAATTGAACGCGCACGCCAAAGCCTGCCTCAACTTCTTATTCCGTCCGACAATGGGATCGGACATGTTGAAGCCGATGTACTGAGTTCGTAGAGCGGGTTTCTGCCGCAAACGGATGCCCTGTTTTCGCATTTCAGGGGTTAACCCAGTGTTCGTCATGACTCCATCCCAATTGTCCGTAGAGATTTCTGTATAGTGAAGCTGACCGTCAAGAAACATAAGCCAGAGAGTGCTCGGATCACCCACCACGTAGTTGACGATCCGAGAGGTCAACGGCAGGCGAGCGCCGCGGTCCACTAACATCCCGTCTTCTCTATCGCCTGGCGCCCCCTCTGTAGGATAAACCTCTATCCTGTCACCACTCACCCAATCTGGGTTGGCGCTAAACTCAATCCGATAGTTTCGGTTCCACGACTTCAGTACGTACGGGCCTGTCCCCACCGGGTGCTCGGAAAACTGGGCTCCGTAATGCTCGACCACTTCACGCGCCACGGCCGCGGTGTAGGTCATCGACAAGACCGACAACAACTGGGGGTACGGCTCTTTAAGTGAAATGACAAGTGTTCGATCATCAGGGGCCTGAAACCCAACAACATCTCGGTCAGCGTCAAAACCCTCCCCGTCCGCAACCGACTGATCACGGTACTCATCCAGTCCTCGGATACGTCCGCGAAAAATCCAGTATCCAGGCGAACCGATCGTCGCGTTTGCCACCCGCTTAAATGAGTAAACAAAATCGCTCGCCACAAGCTCGCGGCGCGACCCCTCGTCTGGACCGAACGCGGGGTCTTTCTGAAAATAGATCCCCTTTCTAATCGTGAACGTGTAAGTCAACCCATCGTCCGAAACCTCGGGCAGAGCTTCCGCTAAACACGGCTTCAAGACATAGGGTCGCTTCAGGTAATCGTATTCAAGCAGGGCTTCATAGATGTTGGCAATGGCCATAGCCGACGAAACCGCTGTCGATTTTGCAGGATCCAGGCCAGGAATGCGATGCGTCTCGAGGTAAAGAGTCTCCCCCGCGCCCTCTTGTCCCTGATCCAACTCTGCTCGGCAGCCTGCAAAGCATAAGAGAAAGAGACAAAAAACCCCACTGAAACGGGTCCAGCGGGGTCTCTCAAAAGCGAGTATAGAACTCATTAGCTCTAGAGAGTGCCTCCCACAGCTGGTTCAGTCGTGATCGGCGAAGACGGCAGCGGCTCAACGGCGGGGCTAGGCGTGAACGTAGGTGCTCCTCCATCGGAAGTTCCCGGTGTGCCTAGTCCCTCTGGGATCGTGGGCTGAAAGGTGGGTGCCACAGATTCTTCAACACCAAACACCGCCCCACCATCGCCACCCGTACTGCCGACAGGCGACGTATGACGTGCGATCATCAGCGTGGTAATCACGAAAATGCATCCTGTCCATACGGTGAACTTAATCAATGCCCGATTCGCTTGCGAACCAAAAACCGACTCGCCCATGGCAGCACCAAATCCGCCACCGAGACCACCGCCTTTTGACTGCTGAAGCAGGATCACGCCGATCAATAGAACGGACGACAAAATTTCAACTGCGTATAAAAATGCGATTCCCATGGTTTCTATCCTGTTTTCGCTAGATTACTGTGCTGCACGCACTATTTCAATAAAAGATCGCGCTTCTAACGCGGCACCGCCAATGAGCCCGCCATCGATATCTGGCTGACCAAACAATTCAGCGGCATTGTTAGGCTTCACACTACCACCATACTGAATGCGAATCGTCTCAGCGGCTTCTTTTCCGCCAATTTTTTCCAAATTCTCGCGAATATACGCATGTACTTCCTGCGCCTGATCAGGACTCGCCGTCTTCCCAGTTCCGATCGCCCACACTGGCTCATAGGCAACCACCACCTTTTTCAAGTCATCACCCAAGTCAGCCAAGCTACCCTCAAGATGGTCGCGCACCACATCACGCATACGACCAGACTCACGTTCCTCAAGAGTTTCTCCCACACAAACAATCGGCACCAAGGTGGCTGCAATCGCCGCCTTCGCCTTCTTGTTAACGATCTCAGAGGTTTCACCAAAATAAGCGCGGCGTTCACTGTGTCCCAGAATGACATAGCGACAATACAGATCGCGCAACATCGCAGCAGATACTTCACCCGTGTAGGCGCCATTGGCTTCCCAATGCATATTCTGCGCACCCAGCTTAATGCTTGTGGATGTCACAGCATCACCGACCGCGTGCAAACCCGTAAAAGGAGGGCAAATCACGACATCACAATCATTATGCACCGACAGGTCTATCTTGAGTCCCTTAACGAGCTCTAGGGCATCGTTCACAGACGTATTCATCTTCCAGTTGCCTGCAACAATCTTCTTTCGGTACTTAGGTGCTGTCATAGTTAATCCCGTTACTTATCTGATAAAGCTTCTACACCAGGAAGGGCTTTGCCTTCCAAAAACTCAAGGCTTGCACCACCGCCGGTACTAATATGGCTAATACGATCCGCAAGACCATTCGCATTGACTGCAGCGACGCTATCGCCACCACCGACAATGCTCACGCCTTCGTTCTCAGCGACCGCAGTCATCACGGCCTTCGTGCCAGCGGCAAATGGGGCCATCTCAAAACAACCCATGGGGCCGTTCCAAACAATCGTCTGCGCGTCTTTTATCGCGTCCGCAAACAGCGCTGCCGATTTAGGACCGATATCCAAGGACTCCCAGCCGTCCGGAATTTCTTCACGCGCAACAATCTGCGTGTTCGCATCTTCGCCAAATTTGTCGGCAACGATATGATCAACGGGAAGCAAGAATTTCAACCCTTTCTCTTCAATCCGCTTAAGAGTCTCGCCAGCAACGGCGATCTTGTCCTCTTCGACAATCGAGTCACCCGTTTTCAGCCCCATATGTCGGTAAAAGGTGTAAACCATACCACCCCCCACAATCAAGGTGTCCACCTTTTCGACTAGGTTCTGAATCACATCGATTTTCCCGCTGATTTTCGCGCCACCGATGATCGCAACGAAAGGGCGCTTTGGATCGTCAATGACGCTGCCTAGGTATTCGATCTCTTTCTCGAGAAGTAAACCCGCGACACACTCATCAAAAAAGTCGGTCACAACCGCCATCGAGGCGTGCGCACGATGGGCGGTCCCAAAGGCATCATTGACGTACACGTCGCCCAACTCAGACAGCTGACGCGCAAACTCACGCTGTTTCTCTTGCGCGGCCTGACGAGCGGTTTCCTGCTCCTCCACGCTAGCACCTTCCGCGAACTTGACCTTGCCCTCTTCTTCCGGGTGAAAACGCAGATTCTCCAAGAGGAGAACATCGCCAACTTCCAACCCTTCTACGAGCGCCAAGGTCTCAGCCCCAACGCAGTCCGGCGCTAAACCGACTGTCTTGCCAAGCAACTTAGTCAGACATTCAGCGGCTGGCCGAAGGCTCAACTCATCAACAACTTTTCCCTTTGGACGACCACAATGACTCATCAGCACCAACGATGCACCCTGCTCCAACACTAACTGAATGGTGGGCAGAGCTGCACGAATACGCGTATCGTCTGTAACAACGGTCCCATCAAGCGGAACATTGAAGTCAACACGCATCAGCACGCGTTTACCGTCTAAGGAAACGTCGTGAATCGATTTCTTATTCATATGTGGTCAATCCTCAAAACAGAGTAGCCGGTGTGCGATCGCAACAACCGCTTAGACAGAGTCCATATGAGCGATCAGCTCCAACACCTTGTTGGAATAGCCCCACTCATTGTCATACCAGGACACAACCTTTACGAAGTTATCGTTCAATGCGATACCCGCATTAGCATCAAAGATACTTGTCCTTGCATCACCAATGAAATCTGAGGAAACGACTGAATCCTCCGTGTAACCCATCACACCTTTCATGGCACCTTCAGATGCGTCTTTCATCGCAGCCTTGATTTCGTCATAAGACGCCGACTTCTCAAGGCGTACCGTCAAATCAACTACAGAGACATCAGCTGTCGGAACGCGAAAGGCCATCCCTGTCAACTTACCGTTCAGCTCAGGAATCACCTTGCCAACCGCTTTCGCAGCACCTGTGCTGGATGGGATAATATTGAAGGCAGCACCACGTCCGCCACGCCAATCCTTCATAGAAGGTCCGTCAACGGTCTTTTGTGTCGCTGTTGTTGCATGAACCGTGGTCATCAAACCTTCCGCGATGCCCCACTTGTCGTTCAGCACTTTGGCCAAAGGAGCCAAGCAGTTAGTCGTACAAGACGCATTGGATACGATATTCATATCAGATGTGTACGTTTCTTCGTTCACGCCCATCACAAACATCGGTGCATCTGCCGAAGGTGCTGAAATCACAACTTTCTTCGCGCCACCCTTCAAATGGGCAGAGGCCTTGTCAACAACCGTAAAGACACCCGTCGACTCAACCACATAGTCCGCGCCGCAATCAGACCATGGAATGTCGGCCGGATCACGCTGACCAAAAACAGCAACCTTGTTGCCATTGACGATAAAGTCATCACCCTTGACTTCGATCGAGCCATCGAAACGACCATGGACCGTGTCATAACGCAACATGTACTCCATGTATTCCAAGTTAATGAACGGATCATTCACTCCGACCACTTCAATGTCATCGCGCTCAATCGCTGCGCGGAATACCAAACGTCCAATTCGTCCAAAACCGTTGATGCCCACCTTAATGGCCATAGTCTGTCTCCAATTTTATTTCGTGTTTATTACAGGGTTGAAAGTCTGTCTTTTCCCAAGAAAAACCACATGGGAATAGCAAGGGAACAAGTAACCTACAGAAACTCCTATACCCAGTCAATAGAGGAGTGTGGCAGTGAAAATGACCAAAAATGTCCCGAAAATCGCTCAATACGGTTTTTACGGGCGTTCGTACGGAAAAGTGCTACTATCGGCTGAATTTGGGTATTCCCGACAGGCCTTTTTTAGGGATAAAACCCGGTTTGGCGGTAGTTTTGCAGATTAATCGGAACCGATAGACCATGAGATTGCTAGATCGATACATCCTCAAAGAGTTTTTAGTCCCGTTTTTCTACTGCATAATGGCGTTTTCAATGCTTTTCGTCGTTATGGACCTCTTCACCAATCTTGACGAGATCTTGGAGTCAGACGTCGCTAACGCGGATGTGGGTATCTACTACCTCTGCAAACTCAGCCAAGCAATCGAGTACCTGATCCCCATCTCACTCCTGCTCGCAACCCTCTATTGCCTCGCCCAACTTACCCGCCACCACGAATTGATCGCGATGCGTGCAGGCGGCCAGTCCCTCCTCCGAATCATCCTGCCACT
>CAXMRT010000291.1:0-4235 GCA_964196025.1 uncultured Gemmatimonadales bacterium
AGCTGGCATGGCTTCCTCAGAGCGATATTCGTGGTCGTTGCCGATTAGAACGATGTGTTTGCCCTTGGCGTTGGCCTTGTCGGCTTTGTAGGTGAGGGGAGCTGCGAGAGATGTGGCAGCCAACAAAATTGAGAGACTAGCTGTGGAGATGAGCGATTTGATTGTCATTGAGATAATGCTGAAGTGATGGGTAAGTTGAGGTAAACGTCAGTAAAGGGGCCGATCTTACGAGGAATTTCCGATACTTTGCCATCAGGTTATGGAAGTAAAGAAACCAAGTGAAATTTGGGCAAAGAAAGAGCCTCAGGAGTTGGAGGACTCCTGAGGCTCAAATAATCAACTTCCTGTAGGTTTGGGGGCCATTTTGGAGGGGAACCCCATGTTTACCTTTTACGGTAAGGATTTTGTGACGCTGACAACATCACTTAAAAGCTGACAACTGCATTTACTTGTCGGAAAGGTTCGACACAACTCTCGCCTTTCTTCAGATGAATAGACCTCTTAGTCCTGCTGATGTTCAAAGTTTATGAGTAAATAATTTCAGATTACCGCTAAGGCCTTATTCTACGGGGATTTTCAGACCGCGAAAGGGGACGAAATGCGCGAAAAATTCTAATCCTATGTATTCATTTTAATTG
Organism: uncultured Gemmatimonadales bacterium; assembly: GCA_964196025.1. Lineage (GTDB taxonomy): Bacteria > Verrucomicrobiota > Kiritimatiellia > CAXMRT01 > CAXMRT01 > CAXMRT01. Next base: position 639 of record CAXMRT010000291.1, read on the forward strand.
CGAGATCTGTGTTCATCAGTGTCGATCCGTGGTATCTGTGTAAATTCTATTTGAACACAGATGAAAATGATGAACACAGATTTACACTGATCGAATGAATGCGGTGGCCATGATTCATAGCAGGATATGAAAACTTTCGCTCCTTTCGCATCTTTCGTGGTCAAAAAAAAGTCGTTAGCGGTGGGAAAGCCTTGCCTATCTGCGCGGGGTTCGCTTCATTGACCGCGATGAAAATTCTTGTTGTTGGAAAAGGGGGGCGTGAACACGCTCTGATCACCGCTCTTAAGGAATCTCCGGTCGAGACCGAGGTCTATTGCTTCCCCGGAAGCGATGCCATCGAGCCTCTGGCCCAAAGCGTGGACGTGGATGGACTGCACAGTCTGATCGACTGGATGAGCTCCAACGCCATCGATCTCTGTATCGCCGGTGAGGAAAGCTACCTGGTAAAAGAGGAAGGCCTTGCCAATCTCTGCGAAAAAGCGGGTATCCCATGCTGGGGACCGCACAAGCAATCGGCTCAATTGGAGGCCAGTAAGGAATTTGCCAAGGAGTTTATGCTCCGTCATGACATCCCGACCGGTGGAGCCACCGGCTGTGCGGATATCGATGAGGCACGCGCTGCGATCGATGGAGTTTATCCAACGGTGTTAAAATTCGACGGTCTCGCCGCAGGGAAGGGCGTTGCTGTGTGTGCTGATGAAGCGAGTGCTGAGGAGTTTCTCAATGAAGTGTTAGTCGCGCGTAAGTTTGGCGAAGGCCGGTTACTCGTCGAGGAATGTCTGGTCGGCCCTGAGGTTTCCATCTTTGCCGCCGTCTGCGATGATCAATATCAAATCTTCACACCCGCCCGCGACTACAAACGCATCGGTGAAAACGACGAAGGCCCTAACACCGGAGGTATGGGAGCGGTCGCGAGCCGACAGCTGATCGATGCCGAGACGCTGGCATTGATCGAGCAAACCATCGTTCAGCCAACCGTTGATGGCCTCGTTAAAGACGGCCTGCCATACCGTGGATATCTTTACTTCGGCCTGATGATGACCGCTGACGGTCCCAAGATCATCGAATACAACTGCCGCTTCGGCGACCCCGAATGCCAGGCAGTGATGCCACTGGTCAAAGGCGATATCGCCAACTTCTGCCTCGCTGCAGCCAAAGGGGAGATGAAACCAGAACTCCTCAGCTTCGACGAAGGCTGGAGCGTCTGCCTTATCCTAGCCAGCGCCGGGTATCCCGCCAGCTCACACAGCGGCGATGTAATCTCCGGTCTCGACGATGTGCAAAACGCCCGAGTCTATCACGCCGGTACCAAACGCAATGCCAACGGCCAATGGGAAACCAACGGTGGCCGTGTATTGGCCGTCGTAGCTGGTGCAGAAGACCGACTAACAGCCGTCGATGCCGCCTACGCCGAGTTAGAAAAAGTCACCTTCGATGGTGCCCAGCAACGAAGGGACATCGGGCGGATGCATTTTTAGGTTAACGTTTGAGGCCTACCAACCGCTATTAACCGCTATTGGGAGCGCTCCTCCGATTCTGGTTAAAATTTCTCTTCCCCCCCGGACTTCGACTCCGGGGCGGTAGCGGGTTGGCGTGCGCCGCCTTCAGCGGAGAGTATCTCGTAAAACGTAGCTGGCTCTCGACGTTCCACATTTTGATGAGCCACATTGGCCAAGCGCAGAAGAAGATGCTCGTCCCAGTGGCGTCCAATCGCCTGCATTCCAATAGGGAGCCCCGTTCCTGTGTATCCAGCCGGAAACGAAATGGCAGGGAGTCCGCAAAGGTTTCCGCAAACGACAAATCGCATGACCTCCGTCAACATACTCATATCGGACTCTCCATGGCGAGTGGTTCTGGGGTCCAGATAGGGCGACGGGCAGCCAGTGGTAGGCGTGATCACCGCATCCACCTCTGAAAGCACGCGATCCCACTCACGCATTGATTCAGTGCGGACTTGCTGGGCATGCACGTAGTCGCGACTACTGAATGCGCGACCCAGTGCAAGATTGATCCGGGTGGCGTGTCCAAAGTCCGTTCGGTGCGCCGCGTAATATGGCTCCATAGCAGTCGCCATTTCTGTGAGGATCGTGATGGCATGCGCCACTCGAGTTTCCTCGAGGTCGGCGATTGAGACTTCTTTGACGGTCGCCCCTGCGTCTTTCAGAACCTCTAGCGTTTCTTGGCAACGTTGAACGATCTCCGGAGCCGCGTCCTCAAACCACTCAGGGTAGATTCCCAGCGTGACACCGCTAAGATCGAGGTTATGAAAATCGTGCAAATGAACGGGCGGCTGTCCGAGCGACATGGGGTCTTTCGGATCCGGCCCCGCAGAAAGCGCGTAGCCGATCGCCGTGTCCAGGGCCGTCGCGCCAATTGGCCCAACATGGGCCACGCTCCAGCACAGGGGTGCTGCGCCGAACTCGCTCACTCGTCCGAAAGTGGGCTTCAGGCCAACGACTCCGCAGTGCGCAGCGGGAACCCGGATCGATCCTCCCCCATCAGCCCCGATAGCCAGCGGGACGATGCCGCTGCCTACCAAAGCGGCACTGCCTCCCGATGAGCCTCCGGCATCGTGATCCAGATTGTATGGATTGCGAGCGAATCCGTGGATGGGATTATTGCCTGTGGGCGATATGCCAATCTCAAACATATTGGTTTTCCCCACCAGGAGGGCTCCAGCAGCACGCAGCCTTGCCACCGGTGTCGCGTCCTCCACGGCAGGCTCCTTCCCGAGAAAATTAGTGCCGACTTGAGTCGTGTAAGGTGGCATGTCCAGCTCGTCCTTAATGGCGACTGGGACGCCTTCGAGAATGCTGCGCGGCCGCCCCTCTGCTAGGCGCTTTGCGCTCTCTATGGCTTGGCGTCGGATGTCTTCAGCTTCACTCTTGATGGCCGCCCTAAGAGGCGGCTCCATCCGGTTTGACGCACTGATCGCGGAAATGATTCTCTCGCCAACTTCCTCCGGAGAAACGCTCTGATCTCGATAAGCTCTTGCGTAGTCCGTAATGGAGGAAAAGCGAAACTGGACTGACTCGGTCCCATGCTCCGTAGTAGCTACTGCTTCCGCGGTTTCGTGCTTTGTGGTCGTTGTTCGTCCCTGTGGTTCCAGAGGTCGAACGAAAGGAAAGAATGTAGGCACCGCCTGTGATCGGAACTTCCGAAACGCAACCACACCGACATTCTTGAGGATGCCAGGCAAGAGGAACCGGCGAAATATTGCCATCTCTATCAGAGCCGTGGATAGGCGTAGACCCAATCCTCTGAGTTTTGGTGACCTAACGGGCTTAAGATTGTATGCCATCAGTAATCATGAGTTAGCCGGTTCCTTATGCGTAGAACTAGAGGTTAGTAATACAATAGGAATTCTATCAATTACTATATATACGTCCAGAAGATAATTGTGTCTTGGTGGAACTATCCTGTGGCAAATACCTCTTATACGCCAGGCCTATGCTGAGGCTTATTTTGTAGGTCATTCATTGTTTAGGCGTCGTGTTAAAGGACGAAGCGAGATGCATAATTTGCATCAGTCTGTCAATTTTTAGAGTTGAGGTATCCTCCTGCGACCTTCTATCACCGCTTCGCTTCTGGGTTCCA
>CAXMRT010000292.1:0-3747 GCA_964196025.1 uncultured Gemmatimonadales bacterium
ATATACGGCGCTGTTTGTATGGCGCGAATATCTGCGTGTTGGCTTGGGGTCTTATGGCCCCGCCGCGTGGCGTGGGCTCGCCTTCTGATTCGTTCAGCATGTCTCTTTCGGAACTTAATGCCACGACATGTTCCGACACCTTAAGCCAGACCAGTCGGGCCGTATCGGTCTTCGATCTTTCACTGGAAGAGCTGCTTAATATCGAAGTCTCAACGGCCTCCAAGATTCCTGAAAAACGATCCAAGTCCTCATCGAATGTATTCTTAATCACCGCGGCCGATTTAAAACGAATCGGGGCACGCTCCTACCATGACGCACTCACTCTTGTGCCCGGCTTCACTGTATTCTCCGAGCGCAGCCTCGGCAGAGCGACACCTTTGCGCGGGATTTATACATCGGGTTCACCGAGAGTGCTCATCCTTCTCAACGGGCGCGAGATCAACCCACCGCGAATTGGCAGCGCGTCTAACCAGCTCCAGGACAACATCCCCATTGAAAGTATCCAACGGATTGAAATCATCAAAGGGCCCGCATCGGCTCTTTACGGAGCCAATGCATTTCTCGGGGTGATCAATATCATCACAAAGAGCGCGGATGATATTGACGGCAGGGAGATGTCTATCAGCACGGAGTTTGAGACCGATAATGACGTGGGACAGCAATACAATTTCCAGTACGGTAAACGGTTTAACGAGCAGCTTGCGTTCATGTTCAACTTAAATCTTCTGGATCGCAGCAGCCCGGACGTACTGGCTGGCCCGGACTCATTCGGGCGGACAGATTACATTTCCGCCGATCGAAACAGTTGGAGCCTCTACTCGGAACTGGAGATCGGGAACCTGACGCTGCGAGGCGGGTACTATGATCTTCGCACTGATGGCGGATACGGGACACTCAGCATCATTGAACATCAATCCGAAAAAGAAACCTCGGGGGGGACATTCGAAGCGGAGTGGAGCCAGGATCTCAACGAGGATCTCCACCTCAAAGTGCTCGCCTCCGTCGATCACATTACGACCGATAATGAATACTTCACGTTTATCCCCGGAACAGTCCCGCCCGATTCCTTCATGCACCCGTGGAATGACACCGGCCTGCTTGCAAACCCTGTCATTAGCGAGACCTCCTTCGGGCAAGATATCCAGTTGACCTATCAGGGCTTAAAAAGCCATATCGTGGTCGCCGGGATAGCCTATCGGTACGAAAGTCAGCACGACCCTAGCTTCAATGCCAACTTCCCTCCCGACCTCTCCGCCCCGAAGGAGCTCTCAGAGGAATTCAATTGGATGGAGAGCGCTCACCGAAACATCTACTCCATCTACCTTCAGGATCTCTGGGACATCCGGGACTCTCTCCGCCTCACCAGTGGCGTCCGTTTCGACGAGTTTTCTGATTTCGGATCTACGATTAATCCACGCCTTGGTTTGGCTTGGGATATCTCCGAACAATTGGACTCCAAGCTCTCATACGGAACCGGCTTTCGCTCTCCGACTTTCAGCAATCAATATATCAAAAACAATCCATTGCGCGAAGGCAACCCTGACCTAGGCCCCGAAGAAGCGGAATCTATAGAGATGAGTGTCGGCTACATGCCCCACAGCGCCGTTTACGGAAGAGCGACTTACTATCACGCCCAATACGATGACTTAATTGCAGATGCACCCGGAGGCCGTAGCTTCAAAAACGTGGGGGAAGCCACGGTGGACGGTTGCGAGCTAGAAGGACTGTATGTGTTGAAAAATAACGGGCGAATCGGGGCATACTACACATACAACCGCTCAATAGTAGGTTCTGGCGATGATGCCCCCGACGTGCCCCACAGCACTATCGGGTGCACCCTCAATCTTCCTCTGAGCGAGCATGTGAATTGGAACGTAAACGTTTATAGGCAAGGCGAGACCCCGCGTGCAGCAGGAGACAGTCGACGCGCAATGTCAGACCACGCGATCGTCAACACGACGTTCCTGTTGCGCAAAATCACGGAGAATTTTGAGATGCAGTTCTCAATTTTCAACCTCCTTGATGAGGACTACGCTTCTCCAGCGCCGGCGAACTCATACCCCAACGACTATACGGCTCCCGGAAGAAGCTTCGTCATCAACGGGAAATACCGTTTCTAAAACAAGACTCGGCATCTACTATGAGCGATCCTGGAAACGAACGTACTCGTAATTCCATGTGTTAACACTCTATGTAAAGCGCCCGGCCCGCATGCGGGCCTTCGCGTAGGGGATCCACTTACAGACCGTGTGGGTTATTGCCCGACACTGCGTGCAGGGGATGCCCCGATATTCAAAACTCGGTGTCTGTCGTATGCTAATGCCTCTTTTAGTGGAATTCGATCAGGGGGTAAATATGTTGGCGACAGTCTATTCGGGTGCGGTTTTTGGTGTGAATGCATATTGTGTGGAGATCGAGGTCAATGCAGGTTTTGGGGATCCAAAAGTGTTGATTGTGGGTTTGCCGGACGCGGCTGTTCGGGAGAGTAAGGATCGGGTTACGACTGCGATTACGAACTCGGGGTTCAGTCTTCATAGAGGGCGCGTCACGATCAACTTAGCTCCTGCTGACATTAAGAAGGAGGGGCCGAATTTTGATCTTCCGATCGCCATCGGCATGTTGGCGGCTAAGGGAGAGGTCGAGCATGATATCTTGAATCAATTTGGATTGGTTGGCGAATTGGCCCTGAGTGGTGAGGTCCGGAAAATTCGCGGAGTCTTGCCGGTAGCGATGGAGATGAAGCGACGGGGGATGACTGGATGTATTGTTCCGACGGCCAACGCCGATGAGGCGGGTGTTGTCGCGGGATTGGATGTCTACCCTGTGTCGACTCTTCGAGAGGCGGTTGACTTCTTGTCTGGAAAGAAGGCGCTACAGCCTTACAAAGTCGACGTTGCGAAACTTTTTGGAGTGCGAAATGGTTTTGTTGAGGATTATAGAGAGGTAAAGGGGCAGGAGTATGCCAAACGGGCAATAGAAGTTGCGGTCGCAGGAGCCCACAATATCCTCACGATTGGTCCCCCCGGGACTGGAAAGACGATGTTGGCTCGGAGGGTGGCGTCGATACTTCCAGAGATGTCTTTGCCGGAAGCGTTGGAGGCTACCAAGATCCATAGCATTGCAGGAACTCTATCCGGTGACCAGGCCTTGATTGCGCATCGACCTTTTCGAGCGCCCCATCATACCGTGTCTGATGCTGGGTTGTTGGGTGGGGGAAGTCATCCGGTTCCGGGTGAAGTGAGCCTGTCGCACCACGGCGTGTTGTTTCTGGATGAGTTGCCAGAGTTTCATCGTAACGTACTCGAGGTCTTACGGCAGCCGCTGGAAGATAAAGAGGTGACCATTGCGCGTGCCGCGGCGACGGTGACCTTTCCCTGCGACTTCATGTTGGTGGCGGCGATGAATCCATGTCCGTGTGGGTTTTATGGAGATCGTAAAAAAGAGTGTCGATGTTCGTCCACTCAGATCCAGAAGTATCGTGCGAAGATCTCTGGGCCTTTATTGGATCGTATCGATATTCATGTCGAGGTTCCGTCAATGAACTATGAGGAACTGGCGACCTTGAAAGAGGGGGAGTGTTCGGAAAATATTCGTGAACGGGTGGTGAATGCCCGACGGGTTCAGACTGAGCGTTTTGATGGTCGAGACGACGTGCATTGCAATGCGTCCATGCGCTCATCGGATGTGCAGACGCATTGTCAGTTGAAGCAGGGGTGTCGCGAGGTCTTGAAAGCGGCGATTTCGGAC
>CAXMRT010000293.1:0-10049 GCA_964196025.1 uncultured Gemmatimonadales bacterium
TGGCAGATGACAACAGGAGTCATTAACCCGGCTCGGCGGGTGTCTTCAGCGTGATGGCACTGGGGATGCACCTCATTTTAAAATGGGATGCAGAGGGGTATTCTTCACCATCAATCTGTGCCGGCGCGTCCTCGTTTAGAATAATCTCAATCTCGCGACCTTGGGTATGCATCGCGACCTGGTTGAGCTTGTCCGCAAACTTTCGGACATTCCGGGGATTGCCTCGAAAAGACAGCATGAATTTCCCTAAGTAGTCATGATGCTCGGCAAACAAGACCACATCCAACTTCCCGTCATTGGCATAAGCATCGCTGCAGAAATCGAATTCGCCAGCATAGATACGAGTGTTATTTACGATAAGATTGAGCAGCGGACCTTTGTACCAGGATTTACCATCGACCAACACCTCGCCTTCCAGAAGTGTGTGACGAAGAAAAGCGCGACTGGTTGAGAAGGCATAGAGAAAGTTCCCATGTATCAACCGGCTCAACGCGGGGAATCGCTGCAATTTCCTTTTCTGTATATTGTGGTCGCGAAGAATCCTCGGATCCAAACCAACTGTAAACCCGTCCACAAAATAGCGATCACCCAGTCGACCTAGATCGAGTCGATAGTCAGCCCCATAAATGATAGTTGATACAGCTCGGCGCAAGTCGTTGACGAAGAAGTCTTCGCGAGAGTTGAGCGTGAACGATTTCGCGATATTATTCCCTGTACCCATCGGAATAATGGCATAACTAGGGAGCTCGAAGTTTCCAGCTGCTCTGTGTTTTACAAGCTCGTTGATTAGCAATGAGTGCGTTCCGTCACCACCGAGACCTGTGACGACGTCATAATAGCGAGGACCATGCTTTCTGAGAGCCTGAATCATCTGCTCTTGGAGCGGGATGTCTGGATTGCAAATGAGGTCGTAATCGACCCCGAACGACTCCAGAAGAGTCGCCACTTGTGGCCACCGCCGCTTGGCTTCACCCCCACAGGCAGTGGGATTTAGCGCACACAAGATTTTCATCGTGCTAGCCGAATGGTTTTAAGCAGCCGGTTTTGCTTTTTCAAACTTGCGGATGGCAGCGCGGATCTCTCCGGCATTCATCGTACGCAGTTGTTCGGCAACCATGCCAAATGCTAATAAACGATTGTGATGTTCGCGTTCGCGACGCTTGCGGTCGCGTGGTTTTTTCTTGGGTCGTCTAACACCCATAGAAGGACGGCGTTTCATATCTAACCTCTTTGATTGATAAAGACTTATACAGTTTCGGTCTCTCACGAAAAACCGAGTAAAATTGCACTAAATACGCACTTAGGTCAACTAAATTGGCGTCTTTTCGCTAAAATTCCGACATCCCGACCAGAACCCATTGATATTACCCACTATCTGAGTCCTCCGTAGATTCGCTCACGAGCGCGAAATCGATTTTTCTTTCGTCAAAGTTAACTTTTACGGCGTAAACGGTGACCTTTTGACCGAGCTCGAAGGTCTGCTTATTCGCACGCAAGGCGCCCTTCTTTTTCCGATGTCGAGGTCGACCAGGACCATCAGGTCGACCGCCTAATGAAGAGTTATGGACGAGGCCAGAAAGTTGTAACTGGATCAAATCTACAAAGAAACCGAAATTTGAAAGCCGAGTGATTACGGCCTCATATTCAATCGGAGACTGCATTTTTATTTGCTGGTCCAGAAAGCGGTATTTCTTGATTTCAATTAATTCTCGCTCAGCACTCTCAGCCTCTTGTTCGGTCAGGCAAATATTTTGACACACGCTATCGAGATCGCGGGTCTCGTACGGAAGCGGCTTCTTCTTGGCAATATGAGCGCCCAGAATACGGTGAACAACAAGGTCGGCATACCGACGAATGGGAGACGTGAAATGGGCGTAGAACACTTTCGAGAGCCCATAATGCCCCCCTTCCCTCGCGTTATACTCCGCGCGATTCATACTCCGAAGGATCATTATATAGACTTCTCGAGCAAGGGGGTGATCCGTGATAGACGTTATGAACTGAGCCAAGTGCTTCCTATTGCTCAAATCGCCAGGCGATTCAAAGCCCATCTCGATAAGCTTTGCTGAAAGTTCGACGAGCTTATCTGGTCGTGGCGGAGTATGGAGTCGATGAATCACAGGAAGGTTACGTGAACTCAGATACTGATCAACAGCTTCGTTTGCAGCAACCATGCACTCCTCGACCAGTTTGTGCGAGTCGTCATGAACGGACAAAACAATATCCTGAATCATGTCATCATCGCCCATCACCACATCAAACTCCGGAATATCGAGTTCAAGGGCGAATTTCTTAAACCTCTGTCGTCGGAGCTGAAGCGCGAGTTCGTGAAGACGTGAAATCAAACTGAAGTTCTCATCGGATAGGTCGTCCGGCTTCGCCGTTTTCTTCTCACGTGCGGTGATAGCTACCATCGCCTCTTCGTATGTCAGTCGAAGACAGGAACGGATAACCGTTCGCTTAAAGTCAGTCTTCAACACCTGGCCCGTTGAGTTAAACGTGAGATAGGCCGTGAACGCGAGACGGTCTTCATTTGGCCTCAGGCTACAGATCCCGTTAGAGAGCTGCTCGGGAAGCATGGGGATCACTTTGTCGGGCAAGTACACACTGTTTCCTCGCCGGTAAGCCTCCGCATCCAGCGCTGTGCCGGGGGCCACATAGTACGACACATCCGCGATGTGTACACCCAGGACACGATTACCATCGCTATCCTCTTCAAGAGAGAGAGCATCGTCAAAATCTTTAGCACGCAACGGATCAATTGTAATGATCCGCTTTTCCCTTAGGTCTAGACGAGAATCGTCCGCCTGAAAAGCAGCGGTTTGCGCTTCTGCCACGACATCCTCAGGAAAGCCGTCTTCGTAGCCATGTAGACGCATGATAGTCAGTGTATCGAGCGAGGGATTGTCAGATGGTCCAATCACATCGAGGATCTCCGCCGTCTGTTCCGTCGCGTCAGCACTCCAGTCGCCAATGCGAATCACTACTCGATCCCCATCCTGTCCGCCCTTTCGCTGGTTCACCACATAAGAATGGGGGTAAGCGGGATCGAGAGGGAGAACGAACCATGCTCGCCGGTCGTGCCGGAGGGTGCCGACGAGGTCTCTTCTTTCTCGTGAAACCACACGCAAAATTCTTCCCTCGGGGCGATCGGATTTCAGCTCTTTTTCCGAAATTTCGATGCTTACCCGATCACCCGGCAAAGCGTTCTGGGTGGCATACTGTGGAATAAACACGTCCTTTGTATCCGGCCCACAATTCACAAAGCCTTTACCGGAGCGGACCAACGAGAGCCTTCCCTCAAGCGTGACTTTCTTGGCCGCCAAAAGGTAGCTGCTTTGACCGGTGCGAGTCAGAACTCCCTTGTTGACCATCCGAGAAATGACGCCTCGAAGTCTCTTTGTACTTTTCTGCGGCATGCCTATGCCTTCTCGTATTTCATGCACGGACAAAGCGTCTGCACGCTTGGTTTCCATGTGCTCAATAATGAGCGCTTCAAATTCTTTTGACATTAGTTTACCAAATTATCTGTTTTTAACATTCACGATGCTGGGGTCATAGCCTTCTGGAGCTGTATAACCCAGCAAGTTGATACACGTGGCAGTCAGGCTTGTAATGCCCAAGTTGTGCGTATCGCCAAGCGTGGCGCCGGAGAGTCCGGCAGGATCATAGACGTAACACGGAACCGGGTTGAGCGAGTGGGAGGTCTTCATTTTCTTTCGACCCGTCTCTGCATCAACTTTTACAGTTCCGTCTTTTTCATGCTCATACATATCATCCGCATTCCCGTGATCGGCAGTCAATACAAGGATACCACCTGCTGCTTTCAAAACAGGAAGTAATCTCGCGATACACAAATCAACGGCTTCGACGGATATCTCGACCGCAAGGAGGTTCCCTGTATGGCCAACCATATCGCCATTGGGGTAGTTAATGCGTAAAAAATTATGGGAATTACTTTCAATGGCGTCGATCACCACGTCCGTGATTTCCGCACCCTTCATCCAGGGACGCTGTTCGAAAGGCAGGTTGTCTGACGGAATCTCTACATAGGTCTCGAGGTCCTCGCTAAATTTCCCCGTTTTGTTTCCGTTAAAGAAATAAGTGACGTGCCCATACTTCTGAGTCTCACTGATCGCCAGCGTAGATAGTTTCGTGTTGGCCATATATTCCCCCATCGTTCGATCAATTTGCGGGGGTGACACAAGGTAATGCTTGGGAATCTCGAGGTCGGCATCATACTGCAGCATGCCGGCATAAAAAACGGTCGGTCGGCGTCCGCGATCAAAATAATCAAAATCGTCATCTTCAAACGCCTTGGTTAACTCCATCGCGCGATCACCGCGAAAGTTCACCATGATGACGCTGTCACCATCCTCGATCGTTCCAACCGCCTTGCCGCCATCCGTAACTACGAATTCCGACAGGTCTTGATCGATAATGTGTTCTTTTTCCGCCCGACACGCCTTGATCGCGGCAGTGGCAGATTCAAATTGGGGCCCCACACCATGAACGTGTACCGCCCATCCGCGATCAACCATCGACCAGTCCGCGTTGTAGCGATCCATTGTTATCCGCATTCGACCGCCGCCAGACGCAATCCGGTAATCGCGCCCCTGGCCCTCGTTGATCGATGCCAGATGATCCTCTAAGGCATTTACGTAGTCCAGAGCGCTGGTTCCTCCAACATCCCTTCCATCAAGCAGGATGTGGCAACGAACGCGCTCAATCCCAGAGTCGCTCGCTTCGCTCAACATAGCCAACAGATGAGAGAGATGGCTGTGAACATTTCCATCCGAGAGCAAGCCGACGAAATGAAGCGTCGACGAATGATCATTAATATTTGTCAGGGCCGTCTGCCATGTTTTAGACGCAAAAATGCTGCGATTCTCGAACGCCGCCTTAACAAGAGTCGCACCCTGTTCAAACACTCGGCCACAGCCAATTGCGTTATGACCGACCTCACTATTGCCCATATCTGACTCAGTCGGCATACCCACCGCACCTCCGTGGGCACGGAGTTCGGTATACAAACCATTCTCTTTTAGCCAATCCAGGGTGGGTGTTGAAGCAGTCTTCACCGCATCCCCCTCTTCGTGCACGCCAATACCCACACCATCCATAATCGCGAGCACGACTGGGCCCGTGGGTTTGGTATAACCGTTGATCTCTACAAGTTTCATTATTTCTCCTAGTTCAAGTTCTTTTCTACACGGGGTGCGATCGTTTCGATCAGGAAATCCCGGATCGCGGCCGAGTCTGCTGGCATTCGTGTACACCGAGTCGGGAGATCGTCCAGTACATCTAGCAACGAATGGTGGGCAAGGTCTTCACCCGTCGCTTGCTCAATGGCGTCACCAAATTTTGCCGGATGAGCAGTGGCTAGACACAGCAATGGTTCGTCCGGGGACCTCAGGCTGCGGCCGACATGAACCCCTACAGCGGTGTGGGGATCAAGCAAATAGCCATGTTCTTTATACATATCACTAATAGTGGCGAGCGTAGCGGCTGAGTCTGCTTGATCAGCTTGAATAAGGGGGTCCACGCGGCCATCAGAATCCGGAGGAATACAGATATTTTTCCCTTCTGAAAACTGAGCCATAAGGTCCGCAACGCGACAACCATCCTCGCCCGTTCGATAATAGAGGTAACGCTCAAAATTGCTTGCGATCTGAATATCCATCGAAGGGCTTAGAGTTGAACTCACGCTGCGACGCTCGTAATCGCCGGATTTAAAAAAGCGACTAAGGATGTCATTTTCATTCGTCGCAAGAATAAGCGTAGATATCGGTAACCCCATTTGAACGGCCAAGTAGCCAGCGAAGATATCTCCGAAGTTTCCGGTGGGAACCGACACTTGGACGCGTTTGGCGCCGGTGGATTTCTGAACCTGCGAGACCCCATGAAAATAGTAGACGATCTGGGCAAGGACTCGGGCCCAATTGATCGAGTTTACCGTACCTAAAGAATAGTCATCCTTTAAATCCAAGTCTTGGAACGTTGCTTTAAGAATGTTTTGGCAATCATCGAAGGTTCCGTCGATGGCGATGTTGAAAACATTGTCATCAAGTACACTCGTCATCTGGCGTTCTTGAACAGGGCTCACTCTGCCCTCAGGATGCATCACGTATATCCGTATCCCTTTACGACCGCGGACACCATAGATAGCGGCACTCCCTGTGTCACCACTGGTGGCTGCCAAAATATTCAACTCCTTACCCGACCGGGCGAGGATATGCTCGAATACGTTTCCGAGAAACTGGAGCGCAATATCCTTAAAAGCCAATGTTGGCCCGTGAAACAACTCTAGTATATGTACATCACCGACCTCGACGACAGGCGTGATGTCTGGATGTCGGAATGACTCGTAGCTAGATGCAATAATACGTCTCAGCTCTACCGGATCAAAATCCGTAAAGAGGTTCATGATTTCAAAAGCGAGATCCTGATAACTCAGTCCGGCCCAATCTCGCAACTGACCCGCAGAGACAAGAGGAATGGACTCCGGCAGCAGCAATCCGCCATCCCGGCTCATGCCGGTCATGACCGCGTCCTGAAACCCCATCGGGGCGGACTGTCCTCGAGTGCTAATGTAATTCATTTTAGTGGGTCGCTGAGAGATGCCGTGCGGATGCCAGGCAACTGCGCGAACCAATCTATCCGGTGACTAATTATGCTCAAAAAAGCCTTCTAGCTTCCGAATACGGGTTGGATGGCGAAGTTTCCGTAAGGCTTTCGCCTCGATCTGCCGAATACGTTCACGTGTAACGGCGAATTGTTTACCAACCTCTTCCAAGGTGCGCGGGTAGCCATCCGTGAGACCAAATCGTAAATCCAGCACCTTCTGCTCGCGATCCGTGAGCGTGTGAAGAACGTCCTTGAGGCGCTCTTTCAACATACTGTAAGCAGTCATTTCGGATGGGTTCTCGGCTGACTTGTCTTCAATAAAGTCTCCGAAATGAGCATCGTCGCCATCACCCACAGGGCTTTGTAGCGAGATCGGCTGCTGCGCCATCTTGAATACTGCTCGAACACGGTCGACCGGCATCTCCATCTCTTCAGCGGCTTCTTCTGGAGTCGGTTCGCGACCCAGCTCTTGAACGAGCTTCTTCTGCACACGGAGGAGCTTGTTGATGGTTTCGATCATATGGACAGGGATGCGGATCGTCCGAGCCTGGTCGGCGATCGCACGTGTTGCAGCCTGTCTAATCCACCACGTGGCGTACGTACTAAACTTATAGCCACGGCGATATTCAAATTTCTCAACGGCCTTCATCAGACCGGTGTTGCCCTCTTGAATTAAATCCAAAAATGACAAACCACGGTTCATGTATTTTTTGACGATACTGATAACAAGACGGAGATTGGCTTCGACCATTTCGGTACGTGCCTTGTGCCCAGCCTGCATCGCAGACAGCAACTCACCGTACTTCTCGCCGAACTCCTCGACACTCATACAGAAGGTCGTTTCGAGAGACGCCATGCGTTCATTTGCCTCATCAAGCTCGGTGTCCTGAGCGGCGGACCTCTTCCCTTTGTTCAGTTTAGCAAGAATCTCCAAGACTTCTTGGAACTCTTCGTAATAAGAATTACTGTCGGCGGCCATACCCTCAATAATCTTCTGCTTAAAGTGGAGTTTCGTGAAGCCGTCGGCCATTTTCTTGCGACCACGAGTAAGGGCTTTTTTACGCTTTTCAGTCTCAGCCTTCGTGAGTCGCTTGGCCGATGAGGCCTTGAACGACTTACCCAACTTTTCTTGGTTCTTCTGAAGCGTGTTGCGAAGTGCGTTAAGCCCAAGAAAGTACTGCTCGCGGTTGTCGACAACCTTGTCTGTCACTATTCGGTCGAAGCGTTCCCGACCCATTTCTAGCCGTTCCACCAACCCCATATACATATCATTGGCAAAACCAAACTCATTAAAAATCGACTTGAGCGCAATTTCAGCCACTTCGATCCGCTGACAAATCTCAACTTCTTGCTCGCGAGTCAGTAGCGGCACCTGCCCCATCTGGTGGAGGTACATGCGAATGGGATCATCAAAAAAATCAAGCTTCTCGCGGCGACTACTCTTCTCGGCCTTCTTCGCCTCTTTCTTGACCCGTTCAACATCGTCGGCTTCAATTATTTCGATTTCCATCCCGCGTAGAATAACAAGGTAACTTTCCAACTCGTCTGGCGTGATAACGCCGTTAGGAATAACCTTGTTGATGTCTTCGTAGGTCAGGAAGCCCTGATCTTCGGCTTGTTTTATTAATTCCTTAATACGGTTATTACGTTCTTCTCTCGATAGGGTACTCTCTCCTGCCTTACCCGCAGACTCTGCGAACTCTTTGTCCGCCTGCTTGAGCACAGCCTTCGTATCGATCTTACGACCCTTTTTGCGCGCGATAACTCGCGTCTTCTTTGGTGCTGCAGCTTTCTTTGCAGCGGCCTTTTTAGCAGGAGCCTTTTTGGCGGTCACCTTTTTGGCAGGCGCCTTTTTCTTGCTCGCCGCAGCTTTTTTCTTGGTGGAGCTAGCCTTTTTCTTTGTGGAACTAGCCTTTTTCTTCGAAGCAGTCGCCTTCTTTTTTGGAGTGACCTTCTTTTTGGCAGACTTAGGCTTGGATGCAGCTTTTTTCTTTGCAGCAGGTTTCTTCTTCGCCGGATTCTTTTTTGTAGATTTAGCCTTCGCTACGGACTTCTTAGCGGTTGCTTTTTTGGCGCTAGCCTTCTTTTTTGTCACTTTTTTTGCAGCCTTTTTGGCCATGAAATCACCTCTTAAAATCAGTAATCTATCGGTTGATCAGCTCATGTGGGCACAACTCACCCACGAGTAAACGTCAAATCTACCTATAACTAGTGTCTCAAATCAACGATTTTTGGGTGTTTTCGGCTATTTTCGGTAAAAATGGGCCTAAAACACCCTTTTTTCGCTATAATTATCACTTTATCGTAGTGGATTAAGGGCAAGAACGTATCAGCAACACTAATCGAGGCCCCCGGATTGGCTTCTACCGTGACTGCGAGACCGTGCGCTACAGTCCTCCAACCCACTCATCTCCCCAAAAACACCAGACCTGAATCGGAGCTCAGCGGAGAGGGAAATGCGCGGAGTCCGTCGAGAGTTACTCATGGGCATCAACGATGCAGCATAGAAAGTTTACGGGGACTTAGGCACTAACCTGAGGCACCCATTCCGAAAAACACGCTTTTCTTCATGAGTTTATAAAACCAAAAGTCTTCGGGGATTTCGTCATCAGGCAAATGGTGACTATTTCGAGGCGTGCCGGAAGACAGCTCTGAATAGGCGTCACGCGTGCTATAATCCGTAGCACCGGACTCTTGAATGTATTCAGTCAACTCTTTCGGGTTTTCGAGAATAACGCATCCCTTTGTTCGATCCTTCACAAATTTCTGAAATCCACGGAGGTAAGTGCTCTCGTTAAACGTCTTAAACAAATCCCCTCCGTTACTACGCACTGTTTCTGCAGCAAACGACAGAGGCGGGCAAATCTCAATAGAGCCTTCAGGCCCGATGTGATAGCCCAACCCTACCGCCGCAGGACAAAAAGCTTCGCCTTCTGCAGTCCAGTACGTGTCTATGATGAGTATCGGATGCTTGCGACGCAATTCCAATAGTCGCCGCCGCATCCGGATCAACTGTTCTTTGCTTAAGCAATATTCAGGGTGCGGTTCGTTCCCTACTGGGCGATACACGTAAAACCAAAGGTACATGGCCCCCGCATCGATAAAGCTCTGTACATAGGAATCATCCAGGACCTCTTCAAGGTTTTTACCTGTTGCGGTGGTCGCGACACCAAAAAATACGCCACGCTTTTTCAGCTGCGCAAGCCCCTTCATTGCGGCGGCGTACACACCGTCCCCTCGACGGAGATCATTCTGGTCCTCAAGGCCGTCGATACTGATCAATGGCGTGACATTTCCGGCGTCGGCAATACGGTCAGCATTCCGATCGTTAAAATACATACCGTTGGTAATCGTCTGGAAGTAACAGTCTGAATGGCGAGTGAATATATCCCATATACCCTTATGCATGTAGGGCTCACCAC
>CAXMRT010000294.1:0-4545 GCA_964196025.1 uncultured Gemmatimonadales bacterium
TTCTAAACGAGGACGCGCCGGCACAGATTGATGGTGAAGAATACCCCTCTGCATCCCATTTTAAAATGAGGTGCATCCCCAGTGCCATCACGCTGAAGACACCCGCCGAGCCGGGTTAATGACTCCTGTTGTCATCTGCCAGGACACTACGCCATCGCTTGACGCCCCTCGATGGATCGAGTTTTGCGACTACCAGAAAACGCTTGAGTCCGCAGACCCCGCTGATCTCCTGCCTCTTATCGCTGCAGCTGAAAAAGCGACACAGGATGGACTATTTGTGGCAGGTTACGTGGCTTATGACGCCGCCAGTGGTGCTGATGCCGCCCTCCAGGGGGCTATCGCAGATGGATTGCCTCTTATCTGGCTTGGCATCTTCGGATCGATTAAGGATATCGATCCGCCCACTGCTCCGACGACACCTCTACTGCTAGATTGGAACGCGGAACTTGGAGCCCACGAGTTTTGCACCACAGTAGAAAGCATCAAGGCCTTAATAGAGGCGGGGGACACCTATCAGGTGAATTATACATTTCGACTCAAGGCGAATTATGATCAATCTCCCTTTTCTCTATTCCGAAGCATGCATCACGCCCAACTTGGCCAGTACTCAGCGTTTATCGAAACCGATGACTTCTCTATTTGCTCGGGTTCTCCCGAACTATTCTTTTCGTACGTGGATGGACAACTCTTGTGTCGTCCAATGAAAGGAACGTCGGAGAGGGGAATGACGCTTCTTGAGGACAATCAGCTGTCAACGCGACTTTCCGAGTCCAAAAAGGATCGCGCAGAAAACGTCATGGTCGTCGATATGATTCGAAACGACTTGGGCCGGCTTGCGCTACCCGGATCGATAGAGGTCTCGGACGCTTACAAGGTTGAGAAATTCCCGACCGTTCATCAAATGACGACAACGGTTAGGGCAAGCTCGACTGCGTCGATTCGGGATGTCTTTGCTGCGATGTTTCCGTGCGCGTCCATTACGGGTGCACCCAAGGTTCATACGATGCGCCTCATTTCGCAGCTTGAAACGTCTCCACGGCGCATCTACACCGGCGCTGTGGGGTTCATGCTCCCCAATGCGTGCTGCCAATTTAATGTGGCGATCCGTACAGCGGTCATTGATAAACGTTCTCACGAAATCAGTTATGGGGTGGGTGCAGGCATCGTATGGGACTCCGACCCTATGGCCGAGTACGAGGAATGTTTGTCCAAAGCACAGATCGTTACCCGAGATCGACCAGAATTCTCATTGCTCGAGACCCTTCTTTATGAGCCGATCGACGGCCTGTTCCTGCTGGATCTTCATCTTGGTCGACTGAAGGATAGCGCTCAATACTTTGGGATCCCCATCGACATGGCGGTAGTTACAGATTTTGTGCGCCAGCAGACCTCTGGGCTTGAGGCGGCTCACAGAGTGCGGCTTCTGGTCGATTCACAAGGTGTTGCATCGATCGAAACAACCGTGGTTTCGACAGACAGCTCTGCCCATTGGACGCTGGGTATTGTTGAGTCTCCCTTCGATGTCGACACACCGTTTGTGCATCATAAGACGACGTATCGAGACCACTATCAGGCGGTTCGGGATCAATACCCAACCTTTGACGATGTTATTTTGGTCAACGAGAGCGGTTTCGTTACCGAAACGACGATTGCCAACCTTGTGGTTAAGCGTGATGGGCGATTATTGACACCCGCAAGGCGGCACGGATTGCTACCGGGAGTTTTCCGTCAACACCTACTTGAGACTGGCGAAATCGAAGAAGCCGACATTACGCCTGAAGACGTGCGTGGTGCAGAAGCACTCTTCCTTGTGAACTCGGTTCGAAAGTGGATTCCGGCATCGCTTTCTTCCTTCTAAAACACCCCTTCTATAGTATAGTGGCCGATATTTATTGAGCTAACACTTATGTATATTACAAAACAAATCACATCCCTAAGCGAGCTGGTCCGTTCCATATACGAACGGCGCGAGCTTTTGTGGATGCTTGTCCAGCGAAACCTTCATATCCGGTACAAGAGCTCTGCACTTGGCTTTGTCTGGACGCTCTTGAACCCCGTCTTCTTGATTGTGATCTACTCAGTATTCCTCCATCTGTTGGGGGCTTTTAAACCAGGCGGGGGGTATCTCCCTTCTTTCGTCATAGGTATTGTGGTCTGGCAATTTCTCGCCATGTGCATGGGTGACTCCCTTCATTCCATTCTGGGTAATGCTAGCTTGGTGACAAAGGTAAGTTTTCCGCGTGCGATTTTGCCGCTCTCGATGGTTGTCTCAAACTTGATCAACTTCCTTCTGTCTTTTGGTGTGCTAGTGACCTTTCTCGTCATTTACTACTCCTGCTCACCTGGCCCAGGTCCTGAACATGGCGGGGCGTTGATTCCATCGTTCAATTTATATGGGATCTGGATTTTAGTTCCCGCGTTTTTGTCGCTGTTCGCCCTATGCCTTGGCATGTCGCTCATGTTCTCGTGTGCTAATGTGTTTTTCCGAGATACCGAACATCTCCTCAGCTTAGTGATGCTTGCTTGGTTTTTCCTGACACCTATCTTTTATGATATATCGATTCTCTCAACCATGGCGAGCTTGAGTCCTGCCACTGCGAGCCTCCTAGAGCGTATCTGTTTCATGAATCCAATGACAGGGATCGTCACAGCCACTCGTTACGCATTAATGGGCGCTGACATTATTGCGCCACGTCTAGTCACTATGTCTCTACTGGTGTGTTGGCTGATTCTTGTATTCGGCATTAAAGCCTTTCAACGCGTTGAATCTCGATTCGCGGACAAGTTGTAACATGAGTAAAACGACAATATCTCTACAGAATATTAGTAAGAAGTTTTCACTGAATAGGGGTGGGTCGAGTTCCGTCAAAGCCGCTGTGCTGGACTTGATTCGTGGCACTAAGGCGCCCGAGGCTGATATTTTATGGGCACTGAAGGATGTATCGTTTTCGGTCCAAGAGGGCGAAACGCTAGGTATAATTGGCGCAAATGGTGCCGGCAAGAGCACGCTGCTCTCGATTATCACTGGAACCATGCAAGCGAGTGGCGGAACCATCACAACAGATGGCCGGATTTCGGCTCTGCTTGAGTTAGGGGCAGGGTTTCATCCGGATATGTCTGGTCGCGAGAATGTGTACCTGTTTGGCGCAATCATGGGCCTATCGCGCGCTCAAATCGATAAGCGCTTTGATGCTATTGTCGAGTTCGCTGGACTTAATCGGTTCATCGATCAACCCGTGAAGCATTATTCGTCAGGCATGTACGTTCGTCTCGGATTTGCAGTCGCGGTTGAAGTGGAACCTGAGATTTTGTTGGTAGATGAAGTTCTAGCCGTCGGGGATATCGATTTCCAACGTAAGTGCATTCAGCGAATGGAGGAGTATCGGTCCAGTGGAAAGACCATGCTGATCATCTCTCATGACATGCATACGATCAGTAAGGTGAGCGACCGTATTATTCTTCTGGATCATGGCAGGATATTGGGTGACGGGCCCCCGAGCGAAATCGTCAAAGAGTACGAAGAGTTGATTCATGACCGCCAGATGAAGTCCATGCAGCGGGAGTGGGGCACACTGGAAGCTCGGATCACTTCTGTCGACATCCGAAACGCTGCCGGCGAAAAGAGCACCTCATTCACTTCCGATGACGCGTTGATAGCGACGCTCCACTATACGTCCGACACCCGAATTGAAGATCCCGTGTTTGGATTTGCCCTCTCAGATAAAGACGGTCGCATTATTTCAGGAAATAACAGTCAGATTGAAGGGCTAAAAGTTGGGTCTATAGAAGGCGAGGGGTGCGTCACCATGACCCTGCCATCCCTGCCTGTTTCTACAGCGACCTACTTGCTGTCATTTTCGCTGCACTCCGGTGATCACAAGATAAACTATCATCGGCTCGACAATTTGGCGCCAATCGAAGTGGACTCCGTCGTGGGGTATGATGGGTTTTACCTACCGAGTGTCTGGAAGGCGGGATCGTGAGTCAGCGTGGCCCCGATCTGGACGCGACGGCCATCAACGACTTGGTTAGACGAGCACTTGAGGAGGACATCGGCACCGGAGACGTCACATCGGAGTCGTTGATCCCGTCGACAGCGTTGATCTCGGCTAGCATTGTCGCGCGCGAGGACTGTGTCGTTTCTGGAGTGAGCGTTGCCAGCTCGGTGTTCCGTACCCTTGATCCAGACGTCACGCTTTCTATAATCAAAACTGATGGTGAGGTGGCCGCAGCTGGTGACACGATCATGGAGGATGTCGATACGCTCACGCTGAGCCAGCAGGTCGACGAAGTACACCTCCATGCGACGCATATAGCGACAGGTGGCGAAGGGCCAACCCGGCATCCAGCCCACCCGGAAAAGATCGCTGTCGGATGCCCCCAACGCGCGGGCGTTCTCATAGTGGGCCGGATTGTCGAGGTCGGGGAACTCGACCTTGTCCAGGTCGCGCCAGTCCTCGATCAGCGGCTTGAGCACTTCACCCCCACTCGACATGTACTTGAGCCGGTGCCAGGTGTTGCCCCAGATGTCGACGTGGTACTCGA
>CAXMRT010000295.1:0-6594 GCA_964196025.1 uncultured Gemmatimonadales bacterium
TTGGGGTGGCGAATTTGGTCGGACGGCATTCAGTCAAAGCGGAAAAGTGAAGCCGTCTTATGGGCGGGACCATCATGCAAACTGCTTTACGACGCTTGTTGCGGGCGGTGGATTCAATGCTGGGCTGAATTACGGCGAAACCGATGACTTCTCGTATCGAAGCGTCCGTGATGAGGTTAGCGTGCACGATTTGCATGCGACGATTCTCAATCAACTAGGGCTTGATCATGAACGGCTTACCTACTTGTTTCAAGGGCGGCGCTACCGGCTGACCGATGTTGAAGGGCATGTTGTGCGGGGCTTGGTTGGGTGATTTAGTGGGTAGGGGTAGGGGCAGTATTCAGTATTCAGTGGTCAGTGGTCAGTGGTTAGTTTTTAATATCCAATATCCAACACGGAATGTCCAATATCCAAGTAATCAGTGGTCAGTATTCAGTAATCAGTAATCAGTAGTCAGTGGTCAGTGGTCAGTGGTTGGTTTTTAATATCCAATATCCAACCCTCCTTCGCCAGAGGCTGCGGCGGACTTCGCGCGGAATGTCCAATGTCCAAGTAGTCAGTAGTCAGTAGTTAGTGGTTAGTGGTTAGTAATCAGTAATCAGTAATCAGAGGTCAGTATTCAGTGGTCAGTGGTTGGTTTTTAATATCCAATATCCAACCCTCCTTCGCCAGAGGCTGCGGCGGACTTCGCGTGGAATGTTCAATATCCAAGTAATCAGTAATCAGTGGTTAGTTCG
Source organism: uncultured Gemmatimonadales bacterium (assembly GCA_964196025.1). Taxonomy (GTDB): domain Bacteria; phylum Verrucomicrobiota; class Kiritimatiellia; order CAXMRT01; family CAXMRT01; genus CAXMRT01. The sequence goes on from CAXMRT010000295.1 coordinate 738, forward strand.
TTTGATTTGATTTGGTGCGGCGGGTTGTTAGGAGTGGGACTAGTTGGACGGTTAGAACTCCGGCTAGGATTAGGATGCAGCCTAGGATAGCTCGGATTGTGAGGGATTGATCGAGCACTAGGTATCCGGCTATTGCGGCGAAAATGGCTTCCATGCTCATGATGACGGCTGCGGGGGCTGGGGCGCATCGTTTTTGGCAGATGACTTGTAGGGTGAAGGCGATACCGACGGACATGATGCCGGCGTAGACGACGGCTGGTGTGCCGGCGCTAAGGGTGGCTAGTGAGCAGGTTTCAAATAGGATCGCTGCGATTCCGCTAAGGACGGCGCAGATGACAAATTGGAAACAGGAGATGTGGATGGGGTCTCCGTGTTTGGCTATTTTGTCGATGACGAGGATTTGCCCCGCCCACAAGACCGCGCAGATCAGGGTTAATGTGTCGCCCTGTGAGATTGTCAGGGTGTCTGTAACGCAGAGGAAGTAGAAGCCTGCGATGCACATGGCGATACCGGTCCAGAGACTCCAGTTCGTCTTGTGGCCGAAGGCGAGTCCGATTAGAGGCACGAAAAGAATATAGAGGCCTGTGATGAATCCGGAGTTCGCACTTGAGGTCGTAAGTAGTCCGACCTGTTGAAAGCTCGCAGCAGCGAAGAGGAATAGTCCGGCCAGGAAGCTGCCTAATAGTGGAAAAGGGGATGGTTCCTTTGGTGCGGGTAGATTCTTTTTTCGCCAGAGCATCACTGGGATGAGAGACGCTGCTCCGAGGGCGAAGCGCAGAGCGTTGAAGGTCATCGGGCCCAAACCTTTTTGCATCCCGATTTGCTGGGCCACGAAGGTTGAACCCCAGATGATGGACATCAGTAGTAGTAGGAGCTCGTATTTATATGGGTGTTTCTTTTCGGACATAAGCGGGAGTTTAGTGGGCGAGGTTTTGGGCCTCAAGGAATTTGGCGGTTCTCTTTACTGCGTCATCGAAGAGGTTCATGTTTTGGTTGATGTGCCCGTGTCCGCCACCGGGGTGAGTGATGAGCTCACAGGTATTTCCAGCCTTCAGCATGTTCTCGGTAAATAATTTGGCGCCAGCATATGGCGTGGTGCGATCGGCATCCCCATGAAATATAAGGGTAGGAGGCGCCTTGCCATTGACTTGATGTGCTGGTGAAATCGTTTTCCAGTTTTCGCCAATTTTCTTTTGGCCGTAGCCCTTGTCAGAGGTGTCTATGACCGGGAAGAGTAGGACGAGTGCGTTTGGCGTGCAAGATATCGACAGGTCTTCATCTTTATGGTCCGTGTTGTTGAACAGCGCTGTTCCGGCCGCCACGTGACCGCCGGCTGAGCCGCCCGATACGGTGATTTTGTTAGGGTCGATTCCGAGTTCTTTGGCATGTGCCCGAATGTATCGGATGGCAGAGCGCCCGTCTTTTACGCAATCGAAGACAGTGACACCTTTCTGTGAGACCAAACGGTATTCGACACTGATGCCCACGTAGCCTCGATCGACTAGAGCGTTCGCATAGGGGTAGAATCGACGGGGCGTGCCGCCGCTCCAGCCGCCGCCGTGAATGGCGACGAAGGCGGGGCGCTTGTCGCTGGGCTTGAAACCTTGTGGATGAAAAAAGTGCAGCGTGAGCGATCGATCGCCAATAGTTTTATAGCTGACCACTTTGTCGGGTTGTAGTGTCTGTTGTATTGAGGCGAATGTTCGCTTTGTGGGTTTGGTCTTCTTTAGTAATGCCTGTTTGACTGACGCTGCGACTTTATCACCCACCACCGCTTGCAGAGTGCCATCCCAGAAGTGGACGTCTGTCTGCGTTCTCCATTTGTCAAAGTCAGAGGAGTTGCTTATGAACCCATGCAGGTCGTTGATGAGGATGTCGGGATGTTTCTTAACAACTTCAAGGGCCGCGCGGTTGAATATCGCGGATTCGCCATTCCGGCGTGCGTATGGTCCTTTGCTGTCTAGCGGGATGGGAGTTGTTGCGCACCACATGAGTGTTGCTCCCGTCTTCTTCATGATCTGGATTTCTTTTTCGAGGTTGGCTTGATAGTCGGGGATCGACACCTGGTGAGCGCCCCAAGTGCCGGTATCCTTGTCGTAAGCTTGCTTGAGATCATGCAGGCCGTGATTGAATTGGATCAGGTCCCAGTGCAGGCCGGTGGTTTTGTAGTCGCCCAACCAGAGTTCCATGTTGTTGACGCCGCGGTCAGAGGGGCCGCCGTTGCCTTCTACTCGGTGGTAGTTAGCGATGTCTTTGAGGGCTGTTTTGGCTGCGTTGTGATAGTTCATGCTGATGGAGTCTCCGACAACGAGAACGCGAGGGAGTTTGGGGTTGTCCGTGTCGCGGGGGTCAGGTTGGGGACTTGCGGTCATGCTCGTCAGAACGAACTGATCGTTGGTCATCGCCCCATGAAGCGTGACATTCCAGAATCCGTTTGCCAGTGTTTTCGGGGTGAGTGTGGAATGAATGACATAGTCGCGACGTGGTCGGCGAGAGATGATGGTTGGGATGGCTTTTCCGTTGATCGTTATCGTTCCCTTTGAGGGATTATCGATCGCAGGAGAAAAACGACCCACTAGGTTCGTACTTGCGAGTTCATCAGGCGTTTTTAGTTCGGGATAGAAACGAGCAAAGACGAGGTTCCATGGGGTGGCTGACTCTGGCGGATTTTTCTGACGTGTGCCGTCAACAAGGATTTCCACGATGATGGAGTTTGGAAGGTTTTTGAAGTTTCTCTGATGGAGAACCTTCGTGAACTTCGTTTTATTTGTCCACTCCACCTGATGTCGCGACTTGCCTTCATCTGTTTTTGGATCGAAGACCGTCTCTTTCAGGAGTTCGAAGCTTTTGGTGGTGGGGTTGACCTTGAAGATTTTCCCATTGACGCCGTCAAGGTCGGCAGAGAAAACAGCAGACGTCGAAAATGTGAGGATGATCACGAGGGTTTTGATGACCTGGCGCATGCGTCCGCCTGAGCCGATAATGCCGATAATGCTAATTTTAATAGGTGTCATGTGTCCTCGACTTAGAGTGAATCGCTTGTTGTTTCAGAGCCACTGAGACTATCGGATTTTGTTGGTGAAAGAAAGGCGAACTTGGTCAAGGGTGGCTCTGCAGGGGTGGGATCGCGTTTACGAATACTCAGGATATTTGCCAGCGATGTGATCTTTTGCCAATTGGATATATCGTGTGGCGATTTTTTTGATGCCTGCGAGTTCGTCTGGTGTGACTGGACGAATGACTTTGGCAGGAACGCCGGCCATCATCGTTCCATCAGGCACGATCGTTCCGGGGCGAACGACGGCGCCGGCTGCGATGAGGCAGTTCTTGCCAATCACGGCTTCGTCTAGAACCGTGGCGCCAATCCCGATCATTGTTCCATCGCCCACGATTGCGCAATGGACACAGGCCTGATGACCGATTACGACATTGTCACCAATTGTTAGAGGGATCCCGAAGCGACAATGAAGGGTGACTTGATCTTGGACGGACGTTCCTTCGCCAACGGTGATGGGCGCAACGTCGCCCCTTATTGAGGCATAAGGCCAGATGTTCGTGTTTTTGCCGAGAGTGACGTTCCCGCTAATATGCGTATTCGTGTGGATATATACGTCATTTAGTTTTTTCATATTACCTGCTTGGGTTCGATTTGTTTCGTGCCGCAATAAGATTTGTGACTGTCGAGCTAACTGCCCCTATTCAGTATACGTTGGATTGATGTGGGATCGAATAGCGGTGAGTATGTCTGGCGGGGTGATTTGTGTGATGCAGTGTTCGTCTGCTGACAGACAGCTTCCTTCGCACGGTGGGAGTGGGGTTTCTGGTTGCAGGATGGTGGTTTGGTTTCTGGGGGCGAATCGCGCGGGGGCGTTCAATTGATCTGGTGAGCCTTGTTTCGAGAAGCTGCATATCATTATTTGAGGCGTTCCTACCGCGGCTGCGATGTGGAGAGCGCCGGTGTCGTTTCCGATGCAAAGATCGCATTTTTCCAGTAGTGCGGTTGTTTCGATAAGAGTTGTCTTGCCGGTGAGATCCAGAACGCGTTCCGACCGTGTAGTTGTGAGCAGGCGACCGGCCTTCTGCTCCATCTTTCCGCCAAGAATGACAATGTTATGTTTTGGATAGTTCTCTAGAAGTTCGTCGACGAGGGTTGAGAAACGATCCAGCGGCCAGCGTTTTGATGCTCTGGCAGCGCCGGGGCATAGCGCGATGACTGACGGTCGGTCGCCGAGCCACCGAGTTGCCGCCTGTTTGGCCGTTTCATCCAGCCATGCTTCTACCTCGTTCGAGTCGATCACTAATCCGAGCGACTTCAAGATGTGTAGGTTATGGTCAATCTCATGACAGGGGTCGCCGGTGATTACGTGGGTGAAATAGTCGTCGTGCCCCTTGTTGTAGAGAGCCTTCGCTGGCGTGCAGTTCTCTGAGTAGGCGGCTTGCTGAGGTGCGCCGCTCATGAGGGCTAGGTAGGCGGCTTCCCAGAGTTCGCAGTCCCAGCGGGGCAGGAGCACCCAGTCGAAGCGAGTATCCTTTAGTTGTTCGGTGGCTACTTTCTTTGCCTCCAAATACGCGCCCAGTTGCCTGAGGGATGTCTGTCGCTGGGTGTCGATTCCGATCACCGTGTCTATGTAGGGGCAATGTTGGAACAGGTTTTCCAACTCTCGAGTCACGACCAGTGTAATCTTAGCGTTTGGGCAATTGTGTCGTAGTTCTCTGAGGAAGGGACTGGTCATGACAGCGTCGCCTATGCCATCGAGGCGGATTACGAGAATGTCGGAAGCGCTCGTGATGGAACTGGCTGGTTGCTTTGAGGAGTGAGGTCTGCGAGACCTCTGAAGAAGAATGCGATTGATGAGCTGCAGGGATAGTGTTTTGATTGAAGGCATTAGGTCTGTGAGCCCTGGGTACCCGTGAGAGTGAGGGACTCTTTCAGTGCGCTGGTATACTGCTCAAGTGTTTGGTCTTGCAGTTCGAGTAAACGCGTGTGCTCAGAGTCTCTGTTATTCAGAAGTTGATCTAAGGTTTTTAGCAGAAGTTCTGGGGTGGCATCTTTGACGTAGCATATCGGTAGGCCGATGTTTTCTATCATCAGCATGCGGGTGTCTGCGCCGATGGCCATAGACGGGATTCCTAAGCCTGCAAGGCCGACACTTGCGTGCATTCGATTCACGACCGCGGCTTTGCCTCGTGAGGCAATAGTGAAATAGTCGGCGCTTGTACGTGGCCAGAAGCGAGGGATGTCAGGGGTCAATTTTTCGGCAGCCTCAAATTCAGCCTGATTGTGGCAGATGAAGGCCAGGTCGTGTTGCGTTCTGGCTTCTAGGATAAACTCGCGCATTGTGTCGGCCCAGCGATCATTGTCAATGTGCTGATCGAAGTCGTAGTGACTTCCGCCGGTCATGTAGTTTATGAATACGAGATCTGCAGTTCGTTCGGGTTGAGGGTGCTGGAGCGCTGCAAGAAGGGCTGAGCAGGGAAGGAGGTGTGGTTGGCAACCGAGCGTGGTTAATAGCTCATGGGACTTGGAGTCCCGGACTGAGGTCAGTTGACAATCGTCATAGATGCGTTTGATGTACGCCGCATCTTTAGAGTTTAACGTTGTAGGGATGCGTTCCCAGGGATAGCAGGAACCTGCGGCGAGATTGATGACCGGGGTGCGTTTGGAAAGGCGCCGGACAATGCCGCGCCAAAAAATTTCTGCCCATTCTGCTTTATGGCAGTCAGTCCAGTACACTGGGGCACCACACTGGACGACGGCGTCGCAGCTTTCTAAAACCGAGAGCCCAGCCCATGCAGTGAGTCGACTTATTAGGCGGGCTGCGAAGTAGCTTTTTGCGGGGAGCAGTTTCATCCAGTA
>CAXMRT010000296.1:0-12542 GCA_964196025.1 uncultured Gemmatimonadales bacterium
CCAAACAGAACGCACACAGGACACCATGCGACTCTCTAACAACGACAAGATCACTGGCACCCTCATTGGCATCAAGGAAGGTACCGCAAACTTCAAGACAGAGTTCGCAACCCTCACCGTCCCTATGGACCGCATCCAACATCTTTACCTCGGAAATGAAGACCAAGGCCGCGCACGTCGCCGCGACAACGATGTGATACTCACCTTTCACGACGGCGGAAAGCTCACCCTCGGCCTATCGGACCTGACATCCGGCATAATCACCGGAGAGAGCGAGAATTTTGGAAAGCTAACGGCCCAACTCGAAGCATTCAGCGGTTTGCAGTTCAATATTTACGACGAAAACGCCGATGACGATTCCGGAGCGGCCGACGACTGGAAATAGGCCAATCGCCAGCCTAGAGGATGACGAGTTATTGGTCATCCCCCAACCCCATAGGCATACTCAACGTCCGGGCCGATTCTCAGTGCCCCCACACGGTACGATTCAACTCGATACCCCAGAGTGGACACGCGTCATCAATCTCGCCCAGGGTTGCCTACCTAGGCACAGTCTGGAGTCATCTGCTACCCTCCCGGCGACCCTGTCTATAAGTCTTAAACCCACTCTCGCGCCGCAAGCATACACCCTTTCTATCACCCGCTCCGGCATCCGCTTGCAAGCAGCCACCGAACAAGGGGCGTTCTACGGGCTCGCTACTCTACGACAACTAATACGAACGGCTCCAGCTAGTGGTCTTGCCTGCCACCGCATCCTCGACGCACCCGACATCCCCACTCGCGGTGCCTACCTCGACATCACGCGCGGCCGTGTCCCGACAATGGACAGCCTAAAGCAAACCATACGAACACTCGCTCTGCACAAAATCAATCAGGTCCAACTCTACATCGAGCACGTATTCACGTTCGCCAACCATCCTGCTATCGGTAAGAGATGCTCGCCGCTAACCCCAGCCGACATCAGAGAGCTCGATGCATGGTCAAAACTCCACTTCGTAGACCTTGTACCCTCCCTAGCCTCCTTCGGGCATATGGCACCGATCCTCAAACTCAAACCCTACCAACACATGGCCGAAGATCTCGGCCGTGGCGTCTACGAAGATCCCGAAGCATCACACGCACCCTATCGAAAAGGATGGACGCTCTCCCCTGCCGTCCCAGACTCTTACACATTTATCAACTCACTCTATGACGATTTTTTACCCCACTTCACCAGCGACAAGCTCAACGTTTGTTGCGACGAGACCTACGATCTTGGGCACGGCCAATCCTACAAACTCTGCAAGAAAAAGGGCCGCGGTCGCGTCTACATGGACCACGTGCTCAAACTTCGTCGCGCGGCTAAAAGACATGGCAAGTCCATCATGTTCTGGAGCGACGTCATCCAACGCTACCCAAACGAACTCGAACGCGTTCCGAAGGATGTCACCGTTCTAGACTGGGGATACGAACACAACACGCCATACACACGCATCGACAACTATCTCCAACGAGACCTCGCTACATACGGTTGCCCCGGCACCTCCTCCTGGGCAGCACTCTTTCCCCGGATCCACGAAGCGCAAGCCAACATCCAAGGCTACGCGCGCGCGGTTAAACGTTCCAAAGGTGATGGGATCCTAATCACAGACTGGGGCGATGGCGGCCACTACAACTTTACCGAGTACTCATGGCATGGTCTTCTCGCCGGCGCGGACTATGCCTGGAATACGGCCCCTACAAAACCTTTTGACACTCGATTCTGCCACCAAACCATCGGAACCAAGTCCGCGGGATTCCGCCGCGCGCTTCAAACACTCGGGGATCTCACACACACCCAATTCGGCCCTTATTATCAAAGTGTGTGGAAACATATCTTCTTCGAAAGCCCCTCGCACAAGCTGTTTCAAGACCCACAGGATCACGCATGGCTAAGTCGAAAGGGTGAAATTTCAAAAAAGAAGATCCGCATCAACCAACATTTCGCCGAGCAGACACACGCTAAACTTGACGACGTTCGTGCAGCGTTCACCCAAGCTAGCAAACAGGCCGATGACCCAATGGGTCTTCTACCCTACTGGATCTTTGCCGTCGACACGCTACGCTACGCCTCAACTAAACTGAGTGAGTTCGCAGGCGGCGCCCACGTGCCCCGACGAAAACGCGTGGCTCTGTCCCACTCGCTTGAAGGCCTCTCGGAAGAATTTGAAAGCCTTTGGATGGCACGGAATCGGCGGTCTCAAATCAGACTCACACTCAAACGATTTCGAGACCAGGCCCGGCACCTCAAAGGCTAGCTCGTCGTCAGTAGTTCATCCCGCGCCAATGCAGCTTCTGGCGTAAGACGGAAAAATAGTCATAGCCCTCAAGCTGAACAAGGTTCAACGCATGAGGACTTTTCCGTAGAGTCACGCAGTCCCCTTGCTGAATATCCACTGGGTGCTGCCCGTCCACTGACAACACCATGTTGCACGCACATTCATTGACCGTGACGGTAATCACACTTTCATCCGGAAGAACCATGGGCCGAGCACTTAGAGTGTGCGGGCAGAGCACCGTCGCCAACAACACCGATGCCTCAGGGCTCACAATCGGGCCCCCTGCAGACAGGTTATGTCCGGTGGACCCCGTCGGCGTTGCCGCGATAATTCCATCACAGATATAGGTATTCAACTCCCTACCATCAACATCAATTCGCAAGGTCACGACTCGCGTCGATCCACCCGCATTCATCACCACGTCATTTAGAGCGCGAAAACGACACACCTCTTCGCCACCACGGATAACGCAACAATCGAGCACAGCTCGACGTGACTGAAGATACTTCCCTGACACCAAACAATCTAGTGTACGCTCGAGGTCTTCTTCAGACACCGACGTTAGAAAGCCCAGACTCCCAACATTCACACCCACCACGGGGATGCCGCGATCACCCACTGCTCGGGCCGCCCGCAACAAAGTGCCGTCTCCACCCAAAGAAATAACGGCGTCCACTCGATTGGCGAGTCGGACGATCTGTTCACGTGCTTCATCGGACTCGTCAGAACTAGTCTCTCCATGCTCAACGACAAGGCCCTTCGACGTGGCCAAGCGCTCAAGGTGTGCAAACACGTCCCGCGCCTTCTCGCGACGCGGATTAATCACTACTCCTAGTGTTTTCATGGGCGCCTCCAATGAGCCAAAAATTCCACGTTCCCTGCCGGCCCCTTGAGCGGCGACGTCTCAAGACCCAACCATTCCAAACCGCACTCTCCTTCACCGAACGCGCGAGTCCGGTCTATGACTTCGCGGCGCACCGCTTCGTCTCGGACCACACCACCCTTTTCCACCTGCTCTCGCCGAGCCTCGAACTGCGGTTTAATTAAGGAGATAATCTCCCCTCCCTCAGCAAGTACCGCGTGTACAGACGGAAGAATACGGGACAACGAAATGAACGATACGTCGATCGTGCACCGCGTAGGACGTTCCGGCAAGTCATCCGGACTCAGATAACGAGCATTAAAGGACTCCATCACAACCACCCGATCATCCTCTCGCATTTTCCAGTGGAGCTGAGCCTTCCCAACGTCAATTACGTAGACTCGAGTGGCACCATGCTGCAACATGCAATCCGTAAAACCGCCGGTTGACGAGCCGATATCCATGCACACCTGATCCGATACGCAGAAATTGAAGGCCGCCAAAGCACCCATCAATTTCTCACCACCGCGACTCACAAAGCGATTGCTCTCCTTCACCTCAAGGATCGCACCTTCAGGGACCGGTGTCGCGGGCTTGCTGACAACCTGATCATTCATACGCACCTGGCCAGCCATGATATAGCGTTTCGCTTTCTCATGACTCTCTACTAAGCCTTGCTCAACCAAACTCGCATCCAAGCGGGGTTTTGGCATATCGGTACCGTCCGTCTAAAAGGTGACAGGAAGCGTCTTTTCAATAACCTCAGCCATCTGAGTGGGCGTCAGTCCATAGCGTTCATACATCGTATCGTTTTTGCCGTGAGTAATGAATTCATCAGGCCATCCAAACTTCTTTACGCGTGTCGCATACCCCTGTTCAGAAACATAAGAGTCGATCGCACTGCCAAATCCGCCGACGACCGCACCGTTCTCGATCGTGGCAATCACACGTGCCGAGCTCTGTTGATCCAGTAGGTCCGTATCGATCGGCTTCGCAAATCGACCATCCACAACGCCCGTACTGTGTCCTCGTTCAGCAAGAAGCTCTGCTGTCTGATGCGCGAGCGGCAACATATCTCCCAACGCCCAAATCTGAATGTCCGTTCCCTCTCGCAAAACCTCGGCACGACCAATCTCCATCAGAGTAAAGCTAGACGGCATGGGCGTCCCCGGCGCAGACCCTCGTGGATAGCGAATCACCACCGGACAACTCCACTGGAACGCTGAGTAAAGAAGGTTCGCCAAATCCGCCTCATCACGAGGTTGCATGATGACCAAGTTTGGAACCGGTCGAAGCAACGCAATATCAAACATCCCGTGATGCGTCGGGCCATCATCACCAACAAAACCAGCACGGTCGTGAGCGATAATAACGGGTAGATTCTGCAAGCACATATCATGAATCACATTATCCACTGAGCGCTGAGAAAACGTTGAGTAAACCGCGAACACCGGCCGAACTCCTTCACAGGCCAACCCGCACGCAAAGACTACTGCATGGTTTTCACAAATCCCCACGTCATAGGTGCGACTCGGATACGCCTCGTTAAACTCAGCTAAACCACAGCCCGTACGGGTCCCCGCAGCAATAGCCACTACTCGGTCGTCATCTTTTGCGATGCGACACAAGGAATCACCAAACACTTTAGACCACTTCGGGCCACCACTACTCCCACTGGAAATAGGCTTTCCCGATTCTGGATCAAAGGGCGCTGGACCGTGCCACTTCATTTGATCCTCTTCTGCACGCTTATAGCCCTTGCCTTTGATTGTCACCATATGGACGACAATCGGTCGGTCCGACTCTTTGGCAATTTGCAACGCATCAATGCACGCCTGAACGTCATGGCCATCGATCGGACCAATATAACGAAGGCCGAACTCTTCAAAAATCATACTATGCAAAAACAGACCCTTCGTGGCCTCTTCTAACTTGTGGTACACCTCGCTAACCTTCTTTGAAGGCAACGCATGCTTAACCGTTTTCTCAAACGCTTCCTTAAGTTGGTTGTATCGCGGATTGGATAGAAGGCGACCCAAGTACTTGGACATCGCTCCAACATTTTCATCGATCGACATATCGTTATCGTTCAGTATCACGATCATGCGATCCGTGGCCTGCGCCACATTATTTAATGCTTCCATTGACGTGCCGTTGCTCACCGCCGCATCCCCGACCAATGCAACGACATGCTCATCCGATTTTCGATGATCTCGTGCGACCGCCATACCGAGGCCGGCGGACAAAGCCGTTCCGGCATGCCCCGCACCAAACGCGTCAAACTCGCTTTCTCCACGCTTGGCGAAACCCGAGAGCCCGTCCGGCTGACGGATCGTATGAAACCGATCCTTCCGCCCAGTCAAAATTTTATAAGGGTACACTTGATGCGACGTGTCAAAAATGAGTTTGTCGGTCGGAGGATCAAACACGTGCAGGAGCGCCACAGTTAGCTCGCAAACACCGAGGTTAGCACCCAGATGTCCGCCATTGCGCCCAACGGTTTGGATAACCAGTTGCCGAACGTCCTCGGCCAACTCGGTGAGCTCCGAAACAGGAAGCTCTTTCAAATCCTTCGGAAGGTTCACTTTATCTAATATTCTGCCCACGGGGACCCCTATTTATGCCTCTGAAACCCTACGACAGAGACCGAACGAGTGAACGGTATTCCCAGCCACAAATCAACGCAAAACCGCCCCAAACTCAGGTAAATATCTGGTTCACCACATCACTTTGCTCTAAACTTCCATCCAATCAGGACAAAGTTATAAAACCCACCATTTCGAGGAATTCCATGCACGAACGCATCACCCATTTTTTGAGCCTACTCATCACTACCGCTATCGGGGTATCCACGCTGATGGCAGCCGACGATTACCCAAAACCAGAATGGAAGGACCTCCCCAACCCCTTTACGAGCGAAGATGCTGTGGTAGGCGGAACCTTTACCGCATTCGGTGGCCAAAACCCGAATAGCTTTAACTACTACCTCGACAACAACACATCAAATGCCGAGCGTTTCGGATATATATTCGACTCCCTTCTTAGCACTCACCCCGTTACGCTCAAAAACGAACCTCTGCTCGCAAGTAAATGGCAGATCTCTGACGACAAGCGGACGTTCACGTTCTGGATGGACAATCGCGCTCGGTGGAGCGACGGCAAGCCCGTCACCGCTCACGACGTCAAATGGACCTTCGATGTCCTAACCGCACCCGAGACCCTGAGCGGAGCAATGAAACTCTATCTTGGCGAATTCGACAGCCCCAAAGTCATCGATGACTACCAGATCCAGATGACCTCCTCAAACGTTCACTGGCGCAACCTGGACACCCTCGGGGGCATCTACATCCTGCCACGCCATGTGTTCCAAGGGAAAGATTTCAATAAAATCCAGTTCGACTTCCCTGTTGTTTCCGGACGCTACAAGCTCGGCGAATATAAAAAGAACCAATACTCTACCATCGAACGACGCAAAACGTGGTGGGCCCAGGATTTCAAACGACACCAAAACCTCTATAACTTTCAAATCATTAAGTTTCGATACTTCGAGAGCAGCGACTCCGCTTTTGAGTCGTTCAGTCGCGGGGACCTCGACCTCTATCGAGTCGGTCAGGCCAAACGGTGGATCAAGGAAACCCGCGGGGAAAAGTTCGACAAAAACTGGATCGTGAAGCAAAAGGTCGTCAACAGCTACCCAACCATTCTCCAAGGGTGGGTAATGAACACCCGCGCCGCCCCCTTCGACGACATGCGTGTTCGCAAAGCAATGCAACTGCTCTGCGATCGAGAGGGCATGAACAAGGAAATGATGTATAGCCAGTACACGATGTCAAATTCTTACTACCAAGAACTCTACTCCGAAAACCTCCCTTGCAAAAATAAAGAGCGTTCCTTTGATCCGGACGCAGCCCGCAAACTCCTATCGGACGCAGGATGGACGGCGAATGCCAAAACCGGGTTGGTCGAGAAAGACGGCAAGCCATTCAGCTTCACATTCCTCTCTCGAAGCCCCTCCAGTAAAAAGTTTTTGGAGCGGTTTCAGCAGAACTTGAAGGACGTCGGGGTCACCATGACAATCGACCAAAAAGATTGGTCCGCCTGGGTTAAAGAAATGAACACCTTCAACTTTCAAATGAGCTGGGCGACCTGGTACACCGGCGTCAAAAAGGACCCCGAATCGCTGTGGCACTCCTCCGAAGCCAATCGCCCGTCCGGCAACAATTACCCTGGATTCTCGAACTCACGGGTTGATAAGCTCATCGACCAACAAAAATTGATTTTCGATATCAATGCCCGACACAAAATGGCCCGCGAAATTGATGCGCTCATCTATACCGACGTCCCTTACGTCCTCCTTTGGCACGGGAACTTCACTCGCTTGCTCTACTGGAACAAGTTCGGCACGCCCCAAACGGTGTTAGGCAAATACACGGACGAAGCAAGCGCCTACGACTACTGGTGGCTGGACGAAGACGCCGCCGCAGACCTTGAAGATGCAAGGGAGTCGGGTGACTCGCTACCGAGAACACAAGCCCTCGTCGAATTTGAAAAAAACTTTCAGCCCTAACGGTAATCGATGGACCGACTGTACTACTTTATCCGACGCATCTGCCTTATCATCCCTACGTGGCTGGGAATCACACTCATCTGCTTCACCCTCTGTCTCTTCATCCCAGGAGGCCCCATTGAACAAAAAATGGCCGGCGCCCAGGGGTCTATTGGCGGCGGGGACGGCGGAGGAGGCGCAGCTAACGCACGGGGGGTATCCGAAAAACACCGAGAGTCTCTAAAAAAGCATTACCATTTCGACGAACCTATCCCGACTCAATTCTGGATTTGGCTAAAAGATGACCGATTCGGAATGACCCGTGCCTCTTACCAATACGAGGACAGCAGTGCATGGGAACTGATCAAGGAGACATTCCCCATATCCCTCACGTTCGGAATCACGAGCTTCATACTGACCTATCTTGTCTGCATTCCTCTTGGAATAGCCAAAGCCCTACGCCATGGCCGCTTCTTCGACCTCAGCTCGAGCGTCGTCGTGTTTATCGGCTACGCCATTCCACCCTTCGCGTTCGGCATGCTGCTCAAACTTCTGTTTTGTGGCTCCGTTGATCAGTTCTGGAACATATTTCCGTATTTCGGATTTCAATCCGACAACTTCGACACGCTGGGTCCCTTATCCAAATTCAAGGACCTATTTATGCACATGTTCCTCCCCCTTCTTTGCTACATGATCGGTCATTTCGCCGTACTCACCATTCTAATGAAGAACTCCTTGCTCGATCAAATTGGTGCCGACTATGTTCGTACCGTATACGCGAAAGGCGGCTCGCGGCGCCGAGCTATCTGGGGTCACGCGGTTCGCAACTCACTGATTCCGATCGCAACAGGCTTCGGCAGTGTTCTAACCGTTATGTTCGCCGGCTCGGTAATCATTGAACAAGTATTCGAAATCCCGGGCATGGGTCGATTGTCCCTCGCATCCATTGTTGCCCGAGATTACGCAGTATTCATGGCCATCCTTTCCCTCCAATCGTTTTTGGTGCTCGCCGGAAACGTTCTCTCCGACTTCTGCTATGTCGCAATCGATCCTCGAATCGACTTCAACAAATCATGACCGACTCCAACACAAACAATAAGGCTCAGTCAAAAATCAGTAGCCTTCTACAGCCGCTCACCAAGGCCTGGCGCGCTCCGCTAACCCAGAAACGGTGGCAACGCTTTAAATCCCATAAGCGCGCGTTCGCCTCACTGTGGCTATTCCTTCTTCTATACGTCCTTAGCCTGGGCGCCGATTTTATTGCTAATGACCACCCGCTCTACGTCAACTGCAACGGAAGCTCCTACTTTCCGGCTCTGGCGAATCTGGGTGGACGGAGTTACGCCGAGGATATTTTTATTGGCAGCGGCTACGATACACGCCCGAACTATCACGAGGTCGCGACGAACACCACATTCACGTCGAACCCTGACAACTGGATGCTATTCCCGGTCGTCCCTTACGGCCCCTACGCGTCAGAAAACCCGGATCGTATCGATATTGATAAAACCATTACCGTGAAAGCGTTACCGCTGCCTGCTCTTGCGTCGATCAACCTTCGTCCAGATCTCACCATATCCAGAGCTAGCGCCGCAGGCAGTCTATTCGGCACAAACGATTCTGCCGTCAAGGACCTGTCACTCGACCACTATTTCACTCTAGAGGACGACCTAAAAGAAGCGATTCAAGCACGCTTCGCGAACCAAACGGCCTCATCTGTGACTCGAACCGTGCATAGCATAGACGGGACGCTCACCGCTACCGCATCCCTACGGGCTCACACCCCGCGCTCCGCTCCTCCAAAAACGGTCCGGCTAAAAATCCGGCAGGAGACGAAATCTCAAAAAGCGATCACGCTCACCTTCCAATCTCCTGATACGCCCAGCACGGACCCCAGTTCGTTCTGGAGCCGAGCCGATGCCGAATCCAAGCTGCGAATCCAAGCGTCGGTCACCGAGCGATTGACCCATCCTATTGAACGCTACAATCTCGATATTTCGGGTCAGTATTACCAGATCGAATTCCTCGGAAACGATGTCTTATGGCCTTACAAACCAACAGGCACACACTATATGGGCCTCGACAAAACTGGGCGCGATGTATTCGCTCGGGTGATCTACGGCATGCGGATCGCCATCTCGTTCGGACTCGCCTTGGTTATCGTCACCACCCTAGTCGGCATTGTCGCCGGCGCAGTCCAAGGCTACTTCGGGGGCTTGGTTGACCTGTTCGGCCAACGCATCATCGAGGTCTGGAGCGCTCTACCTTTTCTCTACATCATCATCCTAATGGGCTCACTATTCGGACAGAGCCTCACCTTACTCTTAATTGTCTATTCCCTTTTTAGCTGGATCGGCATCTCTTATTACGTCAGAGCGGAATTTCTCCGACTCAGAAAGCAGCCTTTTGTTGAATCCGCTATCTGCCTCGGCCTTCCCACCCGCACAGTTATTTTCAAACACATTCTCCCGAACGCCTTAACCCCTGTCATCACCCTATTCCCCTTCCACCTCGTCGGCGCCATCTCTGTTCTCGCCGCTCTTGACTACCTCGGATTCGGACTCCCTATCCCGACTCCATCCTGGGGCGAACTTCTCGAGCAGGCGCGCAGCTACCGCTGGGCGTGGTGGCTGGTGCTTTATCCCTCGGCCGCACTCTTCGTCACCGTCCTCCTCGGCGTATTTATTGGTGAGGGCGTACGCGAAGCGTTTGACCCTCGAAAATTTAGTGAGATGGAATAACAATGGAACCGCTACTTAGTGTAAACGATCTTTGCGTGAGCTTCGATACCGACGAAGGCCGGCTGCTAGCGGTTGATCATATCGATTTCCACATCATGCCCGGCGAAATCCTGGGCATAGTCGGAGAATCCGGCTCAGGAAAAAGTGTGGCCGCCATGAGCACTCTGCGCCTCGTCCCTTCTCCTCCAGGAACTCTTGAATCCGGAACTGTGATGTTCCAAGGAAGAGATCTCCTCACTTTGCCCATCCGCGAACTCCAAGCGATACGCGGCAACGACATCAGTGTCATCTTCCAAGAACCCATGACCGCGCTCTCACCACTACATCGCATAGGCGCACAGCTGGCCGAATGCGCACTCCTGCATCAGGCGATTTCAAAGGACGACGCCGCTGCACTTTCTCGGGACTGGCTACAACGCGTCGGCATACCAGATGTGGACGACAAGATGCTGGCCTATCCATACCAACTCTCTGGCGGCATGCGCCAGCGTGTGATGATTGCGATGGCCTTGATGCTTGAGCCGTCACTCATTATCGCTGACGAACCGACTACCGCCCTCGACGTTACGATCCAAGCTCAGGTCTTTGATTTGATTCGAGAAATGAAACAAAAAGACACCGCCATGATCCTGATTACTCACGACATGGGGGTCGTCTGGGAAATGTGCGACCGCGTAGCCGTCATGTACGGTTCACGCATCGTGGAAGAGGCGAATACCCGCGATCTCTTCCAGCACCCAAGTCACCCCTACACGCGCGCGCTACTCGACACAATGCCCTCTCTGGCCAAACCGGGCAGTGTTCTGCCGGCGATCGAGGGCAGTGTTCCGTCCCCTTTAAACTATCCTCCTGGTTGCCGCTTTGCAGACCGCTGCACCCGTGTACAAGAGCTCTGCAAAACGGACATTCCACCCTTACGTTCCGTCGAGGCCAATCGCCACGCAGCCTGCCACTTCCCCTGCACGGAGAACGCTCATGACTCCTAAACCTCTGCTCTCCGTTCGCGATCTCCGCACATGGTTCCCCATTAAACGAGGCCTCTTTTCTAAGGTGGTCGGGCATGTTCGAGCCGTCGACGGGATTACTCTGGATGTCCACGCGGGCGAGACCGTCGGACTCGTTGGGGAATCCGGTTGCGGAAAATCTACGCTCGGACGAACGATCGTCGGTCTTGAGAACTCACGATCAGGCACTATCGAGTTCGACGGAACAAATCCTCAAATGCTCCAGGCTCGAGAATTGAGAACCATGCGCAGAGACTTACAGATGATCTTTCAGGATCCCGGATCCGCTCTCAACCCGCGCATGACTATTCAAGAATTGGTCACAGAGGGAATGCGCCATCATCAAACCGCTTCATCCGCCGAGCAACGAGAAAATGCCATTCGAACCCTGACTGAGGTCGGCATCAATGAGAACGCACTCGGACGGTATCCACACGAGTTTTCAGGCGGACAACGCCAACGTATCTGCATCGCTCGCGCGCTCTCAGTAAAACCACGAATGATCATCTGTGATGAGTCCGTCAGCGCACTCGACGTCTCTGTCCAAGCACAGGTTATCAATTTACTCATGGAGCTAAAGCGCTCGCGATCCCTCGCCTATCTGTTCATCACACACGACCTGAGTGTTGTGCGGCACATCGCCGACCGTATCGCAGTGATGTACCTAGGCAAGATCGTAGAGATCGGACCCGCAGAATCCGTCATGACCCGGCCCCAACACCCATACACACGCGCACTGATCTCTGCTATCCCGATCCCGCTACAACCTCGTCACGAGCGAACGGTTCTTCAAGGTGAAGTCCCGTCGGCCGCCAACCCGCCCAGCGGATGCCGCTTCCATACCCGTTGCCCGTGGAAAGTGGAGGGATGCACACGCGATGAGCCCAGCTTGGAACACGTTGACGACAGTCATCAAGTCGCCTGTGGTCAACTCGGCTCAATTCCTCGCTCAGAATGACCGAACTCGGCTAGCGAATACCTTACCTCGCTCGAGGATCCAAGGCATCTCTCAGGGCATCCCCCAAAAGATTGAACGCGAGCACAACGGCGAAAATCGCGAGGGTCACAAACGTCATCTCCCACCAGATCCCC
>CAXMRT010000297.1:0-5959 GCA_964196025.1 uncultured Gemmatimonadales bacterium
AAGGTGACAAAACGTTGTCACCTTAAGGGCGATTAAAGGGTCATCCAGCAGCAAGCGCTGATCTAACGTTCGGTTAAGGTGTCTGGATGAGGCCCTTGACTCGATCAAGAGGTTGCTTAACGTGCCATATTGGAGGTAAACCGACATAAATATTCATGGCCCCTTATAGACTAGTCTGATTGTTGGGATTCCGTGCATCGTAATACGAGACATGTAAACTTTCAAGGCCTTTGCGTGGTGTAGCTAGCTCTTGGATGGGGATAATCTTTTTCGTTGTTAACCTCGACGTTCTCGATTCATCTGCCATCCAGCCGTCACGTGCTCTTGCATGTTATCGTGGTAGCGGAGAGCTGATCGAGTAAAGGCACCTAGCGGTATTTGCGGCGGTACTGCAAGGGGGTGATCCCCATGTGTTTGCGAAATTGTCGCGTGAACGAGCTTTGATCGTAGAAGCCTAGTGAGAGTGATAGTTCCGCAATATCGCTTGATCCTTCCCTAAGCTGATTGCAAGCTTCGTAGATTCTGCGTTTGGCTATGAATTGTTGTGCGGGGGTATGAAAGTGTCTGCGAAACTGACGCTGAAACTGTCGGACTGATACACCGGCCAATTCTGCTAGAGCTGTTATTGGGACGCCACCTCGAAAGTGCTTCTCTATATATGACAGGGCCGGACCAAATTGCGGGCCGACACTCTGTGGGAGGTGTAAATTATCGGAGGATTGAATGGTCCCCATTACGCCCATCACGTCACCGTCGACCGAGTAAATCGGAAGTTTATTGGTTCTAAACCAACTCGGATCGCCTTGGGCGTTCAGAAATAACTCCACCATATTCAATAGTGGAATCCCGGTTTCCATTACCTCTAGATCGTCTCGCCGATATTTCTCGGCTAGACTTTTTGGCAGAAGGTCAAAGTCCGTTTTCCCGACAATATCCAGTTCGTCCTTCACACCGTAAAGCTGTAAGAGGCTTGCATCGACCGTCATGAGTGCACCATCGACGTTTTTTGCAAAAAAACTCAATCCCTCTAAATGATCAAATAGATGGAAGAATCGGCTCGAATGATCGATTTGTTCGAAAAATCGATCTCTTGTTTCAGTTTCAGCGGCAAAGTCGCTCATAATAACCCTCGTTTCAAACGCTCGCACATGTCGTATTAATACTATTTTGGCAAATCCAGTGCAAGACCGAGATGGCCTATAAAGGTATTGTGCACCCCTTATTATTAGTGATTTAACGGATATTCATTAGGAGGTGACCATGTCGGAACCAAAAACATTTAACGTCGCAATTGTTGGGCTGAGCTTTGGTGCGGAGTTTATTCCCATTTTTCAAGCTCACGAAAACTCAAACATGTACGCGATTTGCCAGCGTGATGAGAAGAAGTTAAACGAGATTGGAGACGCCTTTGGGGTCGACGTCCGTTATACAGATTTTAATGATGTGCTCACCGACCCACAGGTCGACATTGTTCACATCAACACGCCGCCTTTTTTACATGCTGATCAAGTGGTTGCCGCTCTCGATGCCGGTAAGCATACAGCCAGTACGATTCCTATGGCCTTGAGCGTGGAAGACTGCAAGCGCGTTGTAGAGGCTCAGGAGCGTAGCGGGAAAACCTATATGATGATGGAGACCGTGGTTTATAGCCGTGAGTTCTTGTTCGTGAAAGAGCTTTACGATACCGGTGAACTCGGCAAGCTCCAGTTTTTCCGTTCCTCCCATCAGCAGGATATGGCTGGTTGGCCTGGTTACTGGGAAGGTCTACCTCCTATGTACAATGCCACCCACGCGATTTCGCCAACACTCGGGATGGCGCGTAACGAAGCTGCGAGCGTACAATGCATTGGGTCGGGGACGATTGACCCGTCGATGCATGATAACTACGGCTCTCCATTTTGTATCGAAAGCACGCACATCCGCTTTAAGGATAGTGATGTCTTTGCTGAAGTGACGCGGTCCTTATTTGCGGTCGCTCGACAGTATCGTGAAAGTTTCGACTGCTATGCTGAGAAGAAGTCGTTTGAATGGAGTCTCATCGAAGACGATGGCCACATCATTCATACAGGCGAAACGCCCGAGCGAGTCGAGATTCCTGACTATGCTCATCGACTTCCGGAATCCATACAGAAGTTCACCACCAAAGGTGTCTATGATGCAGATAACGCGCATCTTTCTTTTGCTCAGGGCGGCGGACATGGTGGCTCTCATCCACACCTCGTGCACGAGCTTCTTGACGCGCTTGTTAACGATCGTGAGCCCTATCCGAATGCACGGCAAGGGGCCAACATTACCTGTGCCGGTATTCTCTCTCATGATTCTGCTCTTGCTGGCGGAAAAGAGATCCCTCTGCCAGAATGGACTTTCGTCAAAAAATCCTAATCAAGGAATCTACCATGATCACACGTCTTACGATTGCCGTCTCACTCGTTATCACCGCCTGCGCCTCACTCGCTGCCGACCTGCCTGAACTCGTTTACACCGGCGAAGCGCCACGTATCCAGACCGCGTTGTCTCCTGAGGACTCACAAAAGCATGTTCAGACGCCGGACGGGTTCAAGGCAGTACTCTTTGCTTCCGAGCCAGAGATTGTGAACCCGATCGCCCTGTCGTGGGATTCCGATGGCCGCCTGTTTGTTCTGCAGAGCGTCGATTATCCACATAAATTCGGCAAGCCGGAAGGTGGCGACCGCATCACCATCTGCGAAGATACAAATCGCGACGGTAAGGCCGACACATTTACCGTTTTCGCAGAAAACCTATCCATCGCAACCGGCATGGTCTGTGTTGATGGTGGAGTCATTGTGGCCATGGCGCCCGATATGAAGTTCCTTGAGGATACGGACGGTGATGACAAGGTTGATAAAACAACGGTACTCTTTAGCGGATTTGGGCTGCATGACACCCATGCGGGCCCATCCAACCTCATGCTTGGTTTGGACAATCACGTCTGGGGGTCGGTGGGCTACTCCGGGTTTTCTGGATTATTCAAAGGCGGAAAGCGAAGCGCGCGCATGGGCGTCTATCGGTTTAGTAGAGACGGTAGCTTTTTTGAATTTGTCGGCGGGTTTAATAACAACACCTGGGGATCCGGCATGACCGAATCCTTCGACCTGTTTGGCTCAACCGCTAATAACAATCACTGCGTATACATCGGAATTCCCAAACGATTCTCATCAGAGAAGAAATTCCTCAATGTAAAAAATATTCAGGGTCACTACGACATTGCGAAAGTATGCAAAGACCCGCTTCAGCAAGTGGATGTTCGAAATGGGTATACCGCAGCTGCGGGGGCGAATATTTACACAGCGCGTACCTACCCAAAGGAATACTGGAGTCGAGTCATGCTCGTCAACGAGCCTACGGGGCACGTTGTTCATCGCGCCATACTCCAGGAGGATGGTGCAGGATTCAAGGAAGTTGATGGTGGCAATCTATTCGCCAGTAGCGACAACTGGTCGGCGCCTGTGTATTCAGCCGTCGGGCCAGATGGTCACGTATGGGTGGCCGACTGGTATAACCTTGTTATTCAGCATAATCCGGATCGCCGAGGTATGTCCAACCAGGTCTGGAACGCCAAGAAGGGGCTGGGCAACGCGCATTTGAATGAGCTTCGCGATAAGAGTCACGGACGTATCTATCAAGTGGTTTATGAGAAAGCCAAAACGAAAAAGCATCCAACTCTAAAGAAGGCGAAAACCAAAAAGCTTGTGGCAGCTCTTACCCACGAGAATATGTTTTGGCGTAACACCGCCCAGCATTTGATCGTCTCACGCGAGCTTACCGACGCTATTCCTCGACTCATTAAGTTGGTCGGAAACAAAGATGTCGACGAAACGGGATTGAGCGCTGCACCCGTTCACGCAATATGGGCCCTCAAAGGACTCGGTGCGCTGGATGGTGCGAACAAGTCTGCGAATCGCGCCGTGTATGACGCACTCGCCCATCCCTCCGCGGCCGTTCGGAAGGCCGCGGCTCAGGCTCTGCCAGAAACCGAAGAGGGGAGTCTGGCCCTCGCGTCGTCCACCGTGTTGACCGACGAAAACATGCACACGCGCTTGGCTGCAACCCTGCGCGCGACCGAATTGCCCAAGGTCGGTGCACTAAATGAAGCGATCACGAAAGCAAAAACCGTAGGGGTCCGTGACGAATGGATCACTGTCGCGCTAAAGCTCGCTGCCGGCGATTCCACTCCCGTGAAGCCGGCTAAGGTTGACGCGCCTGCACGTAAGAAGGCTGATGTGGTGGTCACGTTGAAGACGATCAAAGAGAAAATGAGCTATGACAAGACGCTCATCAAAGTGAAGTCTGGACAAACGGTCGAAATCAGATTCGTCAATGATGACGTCATGCCCCACAACGTTGTTCTCCTGACGCCAGGAAAACTCGATGACTTTGGGGCAGCCACCGATGCATTTTTGACGGACAAATCTGCGGAGAAGAAGGGCTATGTTCCTCCATCGAAACGAGTGCTCAGCGCAACGCCCATCATAGCTCCTGGAAAGCAGGCCAGCATCTTCTTCACCGCTCCCGCCACTGCAGGTAAATTTCCGTACGTGTGCACCTTCCCTGGACACTGGAGACTCATGAATGGGATACTTGAAGTGAGCGATGGTAAATCACTCACCCTTAACGAGTCAGGAAAAACAAAGGTGCTCATCACCGGAGGTGGCGGCTCTCACGACTTTCTGCGCTGGTTCGGCGAGGCTGACGGAAAGGTGTTCGCTACTTCAGGCGCGCGCGTTGATTACACGGAGAACACCAAAACGGTTTCCGATCAACTCGCCGAAGCCAATCTCTTGGTCATCAGCAACAACAAGCCATTTAGTTCCGACTGGAAGACGGGAATCATTGATCACACCAACAAGGGGAAGTCCCTTCTCATCATCCATCCGGGCGTCTGGTACAACTGGAAAGACTGGCCGGAGTACAACAAGCAACTCGTCGGCGGAGGCTCTCGTAACCATGAACGTCTTGGCGCCTTTGATATCATCGTCAAAAAGCCTGAGCACCCCCTGATGAAGGGCGTGCCTGCTAAATTCGAAATTACCGACGAGTTGTACCGTTGGACGCATGCCGAGGGAGGCGCCGATGTCGAGGTGCTTGCCATTGGCAAAGGCCGCAAAAGCGGCGACGAGTTTCCCGTCGTCTGGGTCGTCAAACACCCGACCGCCAAAATCGTGGGGAACAGTCTCGGCCACGACGAGCGCGCTCACACCCTTCCGGCCTACAAAACGATCCTTCGAAACACTCTAGAGTGGTGTACGAAGTAATGCTCAGGGTCGGGCTTCCACTCTGGGAATCTGCTCGGCTTCGTCGGGTTGGAGACCAGGGACTTATTATGAATATTGTATCGGTTCTTTCATTGTTGTTAGCGTTGCTGTCGGCGGGGGTATCTGCCGCCGAGTCCTCAAGAAGCTGGCCGCAATGGCGTGGGCCGAGTGGAGATGGGGTTGCGCTGGATGCCGACCCTCCGATCAATTGGAGTGAGACGGAGAATATCCGATGGAAGACCGCGCTGGAGGGGCGGGGACACGGAACGCCGATCATTTGGGGGGAGCGACTTTTTCTGCTGAGCGCGACGGCACTCGACAAGGAGATGCCTGTTGCCAATGGCTTGTCTGCTGATGCACCCAATGTGGAGGTGAGTCCCGCGGAATCCATCACATCGTGGAAAGCCCAGCGTTTTGAGATTGTTTGCTTTCAGCGTGATACAGGGAAGGAGCTTTGGAGGCGCACCGCTCAGGACGCCATGCCGCATCAGGGGCATCATCTCAAAGGCGGCTTTGCCTCGCAGTCGCCGGTGACGGATGGCACAAACGTCTACGCCTACTTTGGGTCGTACGGACTCTATTGTTATGATCTCGATGGTACGCTCGTCTGGAAGCATGACCCGAAGCCGCTCGCTATGGAGGCGGGATTGGGCGAGGGAACTTCTCCGGCGCTGTTTAAGGACACG
>CAXMRT010000298.1:0-7413 GCA_964196025.1 uncultured Gemmatimonadales bacterium
GTTAATGCCCAGCATAGGGATGTCGCGGACATAGCGTGAGACTTCTAGAAAGGTGCCATCTCCGCCTACAACGAAGACGAAATCGAGGTCGCGCAAAGGGATGAGGTCGCAGCGGTAGAAGAGCCGGAATTCGATTCCTGATCGTTCGAGATGCTGGACGACCTTATCGAGAGATGCTTTTTGTCGGTCATGACCGGCTTTAAGGCTGTCGACATTGCGACCTGATGTGGCGAGATAATTGACGAGAGCTGGATCGCTTGATTCTTGATACAGCTCCCAAGAGCTCTTTTTATATATGACGACGGCATTCATGGCGGGCATTCCATCTTCTATGAATTTGCGTAGAGTAGCAGCTTGTCAGGAGGATATCGATCTATTGGGTGTGCTTTGTCCATTCAGCGATTCTCCAAAAAAATGCCCCCGGAGAGATTAAGACTGGAGTAGGTACCAGTTTATTCTCCCCGAGGGCGGAGTGATACTGAGTTGTTGGGGTGAGCCTATATATGTAAGCAGCGAGGCGGCTACAACGGGTGTTTGAAAAAATCGGGTTAAACTCCACCACCCGACGATTTTTCAGGACTCAACCCATGTGAAAACATATTTTTCCGTGGCGGCCGGATTGTTGGGCGTGGGTAAGGCCGGCATCGAAATCACTCAAGGGGTAGTTCTTTTCGACCTCGACCTTCAGGCGACGGTCGCAGACGAGGGGGATGATTTTGTCGAAGACCGATTGGATATCGCTTCTGGAGGCTTGGGAGTACCAACGACTGATCCAGAACCCTCGGAAACGGAGGTCCTTGAAGATGAGCTGTCCGCCACCGACGGGGACGGGTTGCAGGCTCATGGCGCCATAGGTGACGAGCGTTCCGGACGAGGCGAGTGATTTCGATAGCTCTCGGGCGCTGTCGCCTCCTACTGCATTGATACCGAGCGCTAGTGTGGGCCGGCACGAAAGGGCTTTAATTTGTGCGGAGGCGGGTTCTGAGTCAACGAGCACCAGATCGGCTCCGAGTGCGGTCAGAGGCTCGATGAGTTCCTTGCGGCGAACGATGTTGATGGTGTGGATGTCCAGTGCGGCGGCGATCTGGATCACGGCAGTACCGACGGCTGAGTTTGCAGCGTTTTGGATGATCCAGTCACCCGGCTTGCACGAGACATAGTTGTGAAGTAGTAGCCAGGCACTGGTGAGAGTAGACGTGAGAAAGGCTGCTTGGTCGATGGGTGTCTCAGGGGGCAAGACAAAGACCTCTTCGGCCTCAACCAGAATGTGAGTACACCAGTGACCTAGGTGGCGGGGCGCAACGACGAGGTCACCGGGAGCGGTCGTTGAGACGTTGCTGCCGATCGAGAGCACTCTGCCCACGCCTTCGTTGCCTGCGATTCCAGGGAGCTCCGGCTGAATTGCATATCGCCCTTGGCAGATGTTGATGTCCGCGGGGTTGATGGGTGATGCCAGAATTTGCACAAGCACCTGTGTAGCATCTGGGTTTTGGAGTGTTCTGTTTTCGAGTTCACAGTTCCCGGGTGGAGGACCGTGTTCTCTGTGGATAAGAGCGGTTAGCTGGCTCATGAAGGGGTTTGATCCGGTCAAAAGTGAGGGTTATTGTCGCATTGCACGTGGTCTGATAGGGTGTAGCATCAACGAGTGAATTTTAGGGTCTGGGCATATAGAAGGCCAGCACAATTGCTGAAAGGGCATGAGATGAGTGAGCGCAAACAAGCGTGGGAGAATCTGCGACGTCATTATGAAAAAGTGGCAGCTGTCCATCTTTCGGATCAATTTGATAAAGATTCTGGCCGAGGCGCGAGGTTTCAAGCGACGGCGGCGGGCTTGGAGCTGGATTATTCCAAGAACCGTATAGATGAAGAGACGATGGAGTTGCTTGTTGGATTGGCTACGGCATGTGAGTTGCCGGCCGAGATCGAACGAATGTTTGCAGGGGAGGCTATCAACGTCACCGAAGGGCGTCCTGTCCTTCATACGGCTTTAAGAAACCGTTCGAACACCGCTGTCATGGTGGATGGTCGGGATGTCATGGGCGACGTTAATGGAGTCTTGGCTCGAATGGCGGACTTTTCTAGCGCCGTGCGGAGTGGGGCTTGGCTTGGGTTTTCTGGCAAGCGCATTCGGAATATTGTGAATATCGGTATTGGTGGGTCTGATCTTGGCCCCGTGATGGTTTATGAGAGTCTGAAATCGTACAGTCAGCGAGAGTTGACGGTTCGGTTTGTGTCTAACGTGGATGCGACTCACTTTGTAGAAGCGGTTCGTGATCTCGACCCGGAAGAAACGCTTTTCATCGTTGCCTCCAAAACGTTTACAACTCAAGAGACCATGACGAACGCGAGTAGTGCTCGCGAGTGGTTGTTGGCGAGCTTAGACGATCCCGCTGCGGTCGCGCGCCATTTCGTGGCTCTATCGACTAACACAGAGAAAGTGGCTGAGTTCGGGATCGATACGGCGAACATGTTTGAGTTTTGGGACTGGGTTGGCGGCCGTTACTCGGTGTGTTCAGCCATTGGACTGCCGGTGATGATCGCGATTGGACCTGACCGGTTTATGGAGTTTTTGGCGGGGTTTCATTCCATGGACCGGCATTTTGCTACGGCGCCTCTTGAAGAAAACATGCCAGTCATCTTAGGGCTCTTAGGGGTCTGGTATAATAACTTTTTTGGAGCACAGTCTCAGGCCATCCTTCCTTACGATCAGTATATGCACCGTTTTGCGGCCTACCTTCAGCAGTTGGATATGGAGAGTAATGGGAAGTCTGTGACGCGTGATGGCCAGGCGGTGGAGGGGGAGACGGGATCGATCATCTGGGGCGAACCAGGAACTAATGGTCAGCATGCGTTTTACCAACTGATTCATCAGGGAACGAAGCTGATCCCCGCCGACTTCATTGGCTTCTATCGGTCGCACAATCCAGTCGGAGATCATCACGATAAATTGATGGCGAATTTCTATGCTCAGACCGAAGCGCTTGCTTTTGGAAAAACGGAGAAAGAGGTGCGTGCAGAGGGTGTGGCGGATGATCTGGTGCCGTTTAAAGTATTTGAGGGTAATCGCCCTACAAACACCCTTATGGCAGATGAACTCACTCCGTCTGTCTTAGGTTCGTTGATTGCTTTGTATGAACACAAGGTGTTTGTGCAGGGCGTGATCTGGGATGTTTATTCCTTCGATCAGTGGGGAGTGGAGTTGGGGAAGAAACTTGCCGGCGCCATACTAGGTGAGCTCACGACTGATGTAGCGCTGTCGCACGATTCGTCCACCAATGCGTTGATTGAAAAGTACCGTCAGAAACGCCAAAGCTAGGGTTGTCGAGACCAGGTGGTTGAGGGAGAGTCGGAGATCTTCCGAGTTCGGGCTCAGTGCAATTCCTGCAAAATGCTTTTTGAGAGTTTTACCATACGTCGATAGTCGGGGTATGTGCGTTCGACTTGCTTGAATGCGGGTGGGTGGAAGCGGGTTTGTCCGTCTTCTGTAACGGGTGGGATCACGGCGTGCAGCATTTCGTGAAAGACAATGTATTTGACGAATTCAAACGGGATGTTGTGAGCATCTAAGGCGGGATGGATCGTAACGGTTTTCTCAACGCAGTCGTAGGAGCCATAGCGTATGGAGCGCCGTTTACCTGTGGCAGGTGTCTGACGTCCCCAGCCGATCCGGACGCTTAGATGATCATTGAAAAACTCCTTGTTTACCAAATCTCGGATCTCTCTGAGGTTGTAGACCTCGCCCTGCATTTTTAAGCGTTTGGCCCGTTTTTGCTTCCGCAACGCGGGTGTGATGGATTGCGCGTAGTCGGACGCAATTTTCCAGTCCGCCCGTCGCCGGCCTTTTAGATAACGCCGAAGTGCTCGTAGCACCGTTAGGGGTGCGGCCTTGAAGTGCTCGTGGAGGCGGAGTTTGATGGCGCCTGTGGGCTCGACTTCGATAGTGATCATTGTGACTCGATTGCGCGTGAGCGTGACGTCCACGGTTCGAGGCATACCCTCGTTCATAAAGGCAGAAAGTTCTTCTGGCGTGAGTTCTGGGTTGAACAGAGTGAGGTCCAGTTCAAGTTGGGTGCGGTTCGGCATGAGGGCAGGATGCCACTCTCATGAGGGGCTTGCACGCATAATGGATTGCTGTGGCATATTTGGATTGCGAGGGGACTGCTTGACGTGGCAGACTGTCGGGCCTGTTTTGTAAAGTGGAGGATGGATTGTGGGATTTGAAAGTGGATCGATTAGTTTTCGGGCATTCTATATGCCGAGCTCGTTACCGGAAGATGCAGTAGAGCGATTTGCGCGCTTAGCGGCGCCTTCAATGGAGTTTTTGACCGAAGGTGAGGTGCATGGGTGGGTGACAGGTCGGCATTTGCTGGACCGGAATATCACCGAGGATAGTGCTATTTACGCGGGTTACCTCCGTCTGACGCTGATGCAGGCTGAGCGCAAGATTCCCGAGTCGCTTTTTCGTGCCGAATGCATGATTGAGGAGTTGGCGCACATGAGTGCGATGGGGCTTGAGTTCGTTCCGCGTAAGATCAAAACAGAGATCAAGAAGCAAGTTCGGGACCGTATGCTTCCAGATATGCCTCCGGTATTGAAGGGCATGCCCATGGTTTATGATGAGAATGAGGGGCTGCTCTATGCCGGTTGTATGAGCGACAAGCAGTACGATGCCTTTGTTCTAAATTTTAAAGAAGCGACGGGGATACTTCCCATTCCGATTGTTCCGAAAACGGCGGCACTGAAGCTTCGTGAAGTGAATACGGACGATATTGGTGTGGTCTCGTTTTCACCTGATTGTGACCGCGATGAAGTGAATGACAGTGTCGGACAGGATTTTCTTACCTGGCTTTGGTTTTTGTCTGAGGCTCGTGGTGGCCTCGTGACATTCGAGCACTTGGGTCAGTTTGCCGTGATGGTGGATGGGCCGTTGACGTTCACAATGGAGGGCGACGGCGCACACGAGACAGTTTTACGAAACGGAAGCCCCCTGCTTAGTGCTGAAGCTAAAACATCGTTAATGAGTGGGAAGAAGCTTAAGCGGGCCAAGCTGGTATTGGCGCGGGGTGAAGAGATGTGGTCGGTGACATTGGATGCCGACGACTTTGGATTCCGCTCGTTGAAATTGCCGGAGGGTGAAAAACTGGATCCGGTTAGTACGTTCCAGCAACGCATCATGGCGATCAGTCTTTTTATCAAAGTGTTCCTTTATCTCTACGACCTGTTTCTTAAAGAGCGGGCCGAGCGTGACACCTGGGCGAAGGCTCAGTCAGAGATTCATGACTGGGTCGAAAATCGCAACGCGCGGAAATAACCTTACGATGGATAGAGTCTTTTGTGCAGGCAGGTGGGTATGAATCGAATTCTTATCGAGCAGTCTGAGCTTGGGGACGAGGGCGAGCTTCGATTGGCGGATGATCGAGCTTGGCACATTCGGAAGGTCCTCCGGAGTGAGGTTGGTGATGATTTGCGGTTGGGTGTTATCGACGGTCCGACTGGCCTTGCACGAGTGACCTCTATAGGTGATGGGTGCGTATCACTTAAAGCCGCTCTGTCGACGCCGGCCATTTTGCCGCGGCCACTCTCCGTCTTATTGGCTGTTCCTCGTCCAAGAATGATCAATCGAATCCTCTCGAGCCTCGCGTCGATGGGCGTTGCTCGCATTTGGCTCACCGGTTCCGATAGAGTGGAAAAGTCGTTTTTCGATTCTCATGCCTTGGATCCGGATACGATGCGCAGCCATCTTGTGGAGGGTTTAATGCAGTCTGGACGTTTGACGCATCTCCCTGAGACGCGAATCCATCCTGATCTGGCCGCAGCGGTAGAGGGGCTTTGCGATCGATGTGAGGGTAGCAGTCGAGTGTTGTTTGATCTGTCTACAGAACAGCGGCTCACCGAACTGAATGTGGGTACCGAGACCGTTATCGCCATTGGCCCGGAAGGTGGCTGGACTAGTAGTGAGTTGGGGTTGATGCAGGAGCAAGGGTTCGAGCTTTGCTCGATGGGAGATGAAATCTATCGAACGGACGTTGCGTGTGTCGCGGCTGTGCAGATGGTGAAGATGTTGCAGGGCGCGTGAGCCGGCGCGCGGCGCTTACTCACCCTTGATGTCGATTGTCGTGCCAGAACCGCCCGCGCTAGTATCGGGGCCCGCAGTTCCTGAGGTATCCACGCTGGAGCCTTTTTGCTGCCAAGACCCATTGAAGTTATCCCAGTTATCTAGGTCTCCCTGGACGCGTTTGATGTCGCGAATGCGTTTGATTTCGTCGAACATACTTTGGACGATGGGCGGTGAAAGAGGGTCCTTGACGCCGCCTAGCCGGAGCAGGATGCCGCGTATATGTAGAGACCCTGCGGTGCAGCGTAGAGAGACTCGGCCTAGGTCAATCCAGTGTTTGACGAGGATGCCGCGGACCTGACGCATTGCTTTTAGATCTAACGCGCGATCACTCATTTGCGGGTCCAATCAAACCTTCAACCTTTGCATACAGATCATCGAGGTCGAAGGGTTTGTAAATGATGTCAGTCGTGCCTTCGATGAATTCCTCTTGCCACATTTTGACGATTTCGTCGGATTGCGTATTAAATGATTTTGGAAACGCGGTGCAGAAGAGGGCTGGGATGTGTTTGTATTGGCGGAATTCTTTATAGAGGTCGAACCCGTCTTTCCCCGGCATGCGGATGTCGAGGGTGATCAGAGCGAAGTCTTGGCTTTTCAAGACGTCGAATGCCTTTTCGGGGTCGTTACAGGTGGTGACCTCGTAGCCTTGCGCATTTAGTGCATTTTCTAGGCAGCGCAAAATTGTCGATTCATCATCTATTGAGAGAATTCGTTTCATCGTCTATTGGTTACCCCTTGTGTTCAGAACGGTTATAGCCAAGAGGTGTCGGTGGGGCAAGGGATATCTCCGGTGCTGGGTGGGAAATCGACCTAGCTATCTGGCCATGGTGATGTTTGGGACTGATAGATG
Organism: uncultured Gemmatimonadales bacterium; assembly: GCA_964196025.1. Taxonomy (GTDB): domain Bacteria; phylum Verrucomicrobiota; class Kiritimatiellia; order CAXMRT01; family CAXMRT01; genus CAXMRT01. The sequence continues at coordinate 6,969 of CAXMRT010000298.1, forward strand.
CTTCGTTTGACCATCTTGTATTCCTTGCTTGCCGCATTATAGATGAGGATGCCGATCAGGATTAGTGAGACGTTGGGGCTCCAGCGTCCGCCCGACTGTTGGGTTAGTCCCCAGAAAATGAAGGCTACGCAGAGGGCGCGTCCAATGATGGATGCTATCCGTGTGGCTTTGAGAAATCCAAGCTTTGGAGCGAGCGCTGCGCGAAGGACGCGCCCGCCGTCCATAGGGAAGGCTGGGATCATGTTGAATAGAAACAGCATGGAGTTGATAATGCAGCCCATCCAAAGGATATTGCTGGTCCCCGTCAGAACGGGAAAAAACAAAAAGGCGGGTATCCCGCACAGAATGGCGAGTGCCAGACTGACCGCGGGTCCAGCGAGAGCGATTGTAATTTCAGCTCGGGTGCGCGACGGGATACTTTCGATGACAGCGATACCCCCTATGG
>CAXMRT010000299.1:0-3599 GCA_964196025.1 uncultured Gemmatimonadales bacterium
CCCCCACCACTGAAACCGCGTAGCGCCACGTCCACTTCATCATTCTTCAGTTCCTCAGTTCCCCAGTTCCCCAGCTCGCCCTACCCTCAAGCACCAGCCAGATAAGAAAAGGGTGGCTCCCGCGGGTAGGGGGATTTTTCATGACGCCCAAACGTGGCGACATCCTTCTACTCATGCAGAGTGGGCGCGAGCCCTACGGGTCACACGCACTACACAAGCGCTCATAGGTTGAAGGGTATTCTGGTGGGCATTGTGTAGCTGCGGCTTACCCAACGGGAAGCCGCCCACTCTGCAGGCGTGATTCGGAAGAGTGGGCGCGAGCCCTACGGGTCACACGCACTACACAAGCGCTCCACGCTACAGCCGTGATTCGCTTACTCGGGTTTAGCATTGTAATTTTCCTGATTATCTCAATAATGCGCTCATGCCAGACGTAGAATTCACAATTGGAGCCGACGGGGTTGATACCGCTAAGATTGTCTCGCAAGTCCGTGAGATCGTCGCCGAGAAGCGCAAGCTCGGCCATTACTCCGATTCCCGTGTCGCACGTGCCGAACGTCACAACTTGGACCATCTGAAGGATGAAGAAAGCTTCCTTGCCTTCTACATGGAATGTCTCCGCGACGCGGTCTTTGTGGATATCAATGACTTTGATATTCCAGAACGAGGCGGACTCATTGGCAAACCGCATTTCATGATCAAATCCGTGTTGTGGAAATTGCTTAAGTTTTACACCTACCGGCTCTGGTCACAGCAAAACCAAGTCAACAGCCTTCTACAGTCCGCAGTGGAGTCCGTTGACGACCACTACCGACAGAAGATCACCGATCTAGAAGCACGCATCGCCCGCCTAGAAGCGGACCAATCACCCTCCTGATGCCACGCGCACAACGCATAGCTTTCATCTGCCCGAGATTTTCCGAAATCGCTATCGTAGGAGGTGCCGAAACACTTTTGCGTCAACTGGCGACCCACGCCGCCGCTGAAGGCCGCGACGTCACCTTCCTCACGACCTGCGCAAGCGATCACTTTACATGGAAGAACGATCGCCCTGCCGGCTCAATTGAGTTTGAAGGCATGACCGTCATCTCGTTTCCCGTCGACGAAGACCGCGACCTAGAAATCTTCCTCACCGTCCAGGATCGAATCTGTCGCGGCCACACGATCTCGCCAGAGGAAGAGGATGGCTGGCTAAAAAACAACGTCAACTCGTCCGCGATGATCGAACACCTCCAGACCCATGGTGACGACTACGACCGCATATTGGGCGGACCTTATCTCTTTGGTCTCATCCACGCCGCCTGCAGCGTACACCCAGAAAAGACCGTTCTTGTCCCCTGCCTGCACGACGAGCCCTTCGCCTACCTCGAAAGCTTTAAGGCCTTGTTCCATTCCGTCAAAGGCCTGATGTTCAATGCCTCACCCGAAATGGAGCTCGCCCAACGCCTGTACGACATCCCAGAGGACAAGTGTGCGGTGGTCGGCATGGGACTCGACCCCTTTGACGTCTCCCCTACGGCCTTCGAAGAGGAACACGCCTTGGGCGCGCCCTACGTGGTGTATTGTGGACGGCGCGAGCCCATGAAAGGCACTCCGATCCTTCTCGACTATCTATTGACCTTCCGCGAGCGCACAAAAATCGATCTTAAGATTGTTTTCACCGGCAGCGGCCCGATCGAGGCTCCAGAGGGAAAAACCGACCACATCCTCGACCTCGGCTTCGTCTCCGAACAAAAGAAGCGTGAAGCCATGGCCGGAGCCGTGGCCTTCTGTCACCCCTCCGTCAACGAAAGCTTCAGTATCGTGATTCTTGAAGCGTGGCTAGCACGCACCCCCTGCCTCGTCAACGCACGCAGCGACGTCATGCGCCATCAGTGCGAGCGCAGCAACGGGGGTCTTTGGTTCGGCACCTATTTGGATTTTGAAGAGGAACTCAAGCTTCTGCTGGAACGCAAGGATATCACTACCGCATTGGCGGATGCGGGCCGCGACTTCGTTCTACGCGAATACACGTGGGAACAGATCAATTTGAAGATGCTTAGCTTTTTGGACCGTTAACCAAGCTCCGGCACGCGGAACGCAGACGGTCAAGTAGCGGAGCCGCGAATCGTTTTCGAAATCAAGCCAACAGAGGCCTGAATCTGATCGATACAGCGACGGATGGAATCCAGCTCACCTTCAATACGCTCAAGACGCTCAATGTCACGGCCATGCAGTTTATGAAGCACATCTCCGCGTTGGCCCAAGTCGCGATTTTCAGTCTGCATCTCTTCTAGTTTGGAATGGGCATCCATTAACGCCCGACGTAACTGAAGAATGATGCCTTCTTGTTCCGCGCCGGTGTTATCGAGATCCGATATTTCCATTCCGTCAGGAATAGGAACTTGGACACCTTGACCGCAGTCTGAGCAGAGGATGGTTAATCCGGCCCCGCGATAGTCTATAGCGAGGCTTTTGGTGCAATGAGGACATTCAAAGACAATATCAGTCTCTTTGATGCTCGCAGGCGTTTCGTTCTCAGCCTCTAGAGTCTCTGTCTCGTCAACCAACGTGTCCTCCATGGAGTGGCGGACTACGTTAAGCCTTCACCACTTTGTCAGATTTAATGCATTTCGTACAAACTGTCGCGCGTTTAACGCCACCGTTCTCAATAATACGAATTTTTTGGAGATTTGGCAAGAACCGACGTTTATTGACTCCCGTGATATTCAAACCAATACCACCAGTCTTCTTCGCCAAACCCTTACGAACGATCTTGTTACCCGTCATAGGGCCTTTTCCACAAACATCACATAATCTAGCCATCAGAAACTCCTTATAAAAGCGCGTCAATATACGACTCACACCTCTCTGGCGCAAGTGAAAAATACCTGTTTCTCAATAGGCCTTACGGCCAGTTTTAGCCCATATCGGGCTTTTTGTCCCGATGCCACCACAAAATAACCGGTGTAGCGACAAAGACGGAGGAATACGTTCCCACCAGAACCCCTATGCAAAGTGCCAAGGCAAAGCTGTTAATTGCGTTACCGCCCCAGATCAACAGAATCCCAATGACGATCAAAGTAGTCATAGACGTCAGCAAGGTTCTGCTAAGCGTCCGGTTAATACTCTCATTGGCAATTTCAGGGAACCCCTTGGTCCGGTTTTCGCTCTTCTTTAAGTCTTCGCGTATTCGGTCAAACACGACAATCGTATCGTTCACCGAGTAACCGACAATGGTTAGCAAGGCCGCCACAATCGTCAAGTCGAGCTGACGCCCCAAGACCGCGAAGATACCAACGGTCAGCAACACGTCATGAATCAATGCGACAATCGCGCCCAAAGCGAACCCGAATTTAAAGCGGAACGTGATGTAGGCAATGATAGCAATCAACGCCCAAATCACAGCGGTTACCGCTTTCGCACGCATCTCGTTCCCCACAACCCCACCAATCATGTTGATGGAAGCCGGTTTCTCAGAAATCTCGTAATCGGACCCGAAGCCCGCTAGTAGAATCGAGCTGACCTCATGAATGCGATCATCAGACTCGACGTTGGCCGACTCTTCGCCTTCAACAGCATCCGGTTTCGGTGCAGACGCATCGGTATCCACTGGAACA
>CAXMRT010000300.1:0-3138 GCA_964196025.1 uncultured Gemmatimonadales bacterium
GAGTTCAATCGCATTTTCGGGGCGGACATCACTCAGGGTGGCTGGGATATCACAGGGGCCGTCTTCGCGAAGAGAGAATGTGCCTGACTGGATAGGGCGTGTGGTTGTGTATTTCCACTCCTCGTTTCTGCGGGAGGGAATGCCTAAATCGAGAAAGCGGTCGAAGCCAGCCTGCCGAAGCTGGTCCATCCACGACGTGTTGTGTCCGTTGAGGTGGGCGGTGGCAGTGGCGAAGGCCTGTTGATAGTCGGTCGAGGTGGACATGGGTTACTCCGCCAGCCAGTCGTAGCCTTTTTCTTCCACCTCGAGGGCCAGTTCTGGGCCGCCGGATCGGACGATGCGACCGTTCATGACGATGTGGACGAAATCGGGTGTAATGTAGTTCAACAGCCGTTGGTAGTGAGTGATAAGGACAATCGCATTTTGTTCGCTGCGGAGTTTGTTGACGCCGTCGGCGACGATTCGGAGAGAGTCGACGTCGAGTCCCGAGTCGGTTTCGTCGAGGAAGGAGACTCGCGGCGCGAGCACGGCCATTTGCAGAATTTCATTGCGCTTCTTTTCGCCACCCGAAAAGTCGACGTTCACTTGGCGGTCAATGAAGGACTCGTCCATTTCGAGCATTTTCATCTTCGCTTTTAGAAGTTCATTGAAATCGATAGGATCGAGTTCTTCCACATCCTGATGTTTGCAGATTTCGTTGAAAGCCGCTCTCAAGAATACCGCGTTGGTTACGCCGGGGACTTCGATTGGATATTGAAAAGCGAGAAAGACGCCCTCTTTGGCGCGTTCATCTGGGTCGAGGTCGAAAAGATTCTTTGGCTTCATGTTGATGGTGTAGGTCGCGCTACCGGACGTGACTTCGTAGTCGGGGTGACCGGCGATCACTTTTGATAGGGTGCTTTTACCTGATCCATTGGGTCCCATGATAGCGTGAACTTCGCCTGCTTGAATGGAGAGATTGATGCCGTTGAGAATGGGATCGCCGTCGACGACGCGTGCATTGAGATCTTTGATTTCGAGCATGGGATTCCTTGTTTGGGGCGCAGTCGGGGTTTACCCGACGCTGCCTTCGAGTTTCATTTCAAGTAGTTTGACGGCTTCAACGGAAAATTCCAGAGGGAGCTCCCGGAAGACCTCCTTGCAGAATCCGTTCACTAGAAGCGAAATCGCTGCTTCTGTATCGAGGCCGCGTGATTCTAGATAAAAAAGTTGGTCGGCACTAATTTTTGATGTCGTGGCTTCATGTTCGACTTGCGCGCTCGGGTTTTCCACTTCGATGTATGGGAAGGTGTTCGCGCTGCACTGGTCGCCGACTAGCATAGAGTCGCACTGCGAATGATTCCGTGCGCCTTCGGCACCCGGAAGGATCTTAACCAGACCGCGGTAGCTGTTGGATGATTGGTCTGCTGAAATGCCCTTGGAAACGATCGTGCTGCTGGTGTTGCGCCCGATGTGGATCATCTTCGTTCCGGTGTCGGCTTGCATCTTGTTGTTCGTAAGCGCGACAGAGTAGAATTCGCCAACGGAGTGATCGCCTTTGAGGAGGACGCTGGGATATTTCCATGTGATAGCGGAGCCGGCTTCGACTTGAGTCCACGAGATCTTTGATCGGACGCCTTCGCAGGAACCCCGTTTAGTCACAAAATTGTAGATGCCGCCTTTGCCTGTTTTGTCGCCGGCATACCAGTTTTGTACCGTCGAGTATTTGATCTCGGCGTCATCAAGGGCGATTAGTTCGACAACGGCGGCGTGAAGCTGGTTTTCGTCGCGTGTCGGTGCGGTGCAGCCCTCTAGGTAGGAGACATGGGAGCCTTCTTCAGCAATGATGAGGGTGCGTTCGAATTGACCCGTGTTAGCGGCATTGATGCGGAAGTAGGTGGATAGGTCTACCGGACAGCGGACGCCTTTTGGGATAAAGCAGAAGGAGCCGTCGGTAAATACCGCTGAGTTGAGTGCGGCGTAAAAGTTGTCGGTAGGAGGCACGATGCTGCCTAGGTATTTTTTTACGAGTTCCGGGTGATTTTTGACTGCCTCGGAGAACGAGCAGAAGATCACGCCGTGTTCTGCGAGCATCTCGGTGTGGGTGGTGGCGACGGAGACGCTATCGAAGACCGCGTCAACGGCGACGCCTGCTAGGCGTGCGCGTTCACCCAGCGGAATGCCTAGGCGATCGAAGGTATCAAGAAGCTCTTGGTCAACATCTTCAAGGCTTTTGGGGCCATCGGTGTTTTGTTTCGGTGCCGAGTAGTAGATAATATCTTGGAAGTCGACAGGCGGGTAGTCGACGTGCGCCCATGTGGGTTCTTCCATCTTTAGCCATTTCGCATAGGCTTTGAGGCGCCATTCAAGCAGCCATTCGGGCTCTTCTTTTTTCGCTGAAATATGTCGAATGACGTCTTCGTTCAAGCCTTTCGGAAGGGTATCGGCATCAATATCAGAGACGAACCCGTAGCGGTAATCGTCGAGTAAAGGGCTATCAGTATGGACGGTAGTCATGGTTATGGGCTCGCGGGGGTTTGCTGTGCAAAGAAACGTTCTTTAATCAGCGCCTCATCCGGGCTAGAGCCGTCAAAAAGCTCGCCCAGGTTAATCGATTTATAAAAGGCGACCAAGCTGTTGTTCAATAGCGCCATGGGAGAGATGATGTTGCAGGTATCGACCAGTTTACAGGAGCAGCTGACTCCCATGCAGGCCGCGAGCTCGACTGGACCGATGATGGTTTCCAAGAATTCGTAAACGGAGATGGTTTTAAGGTCGCGAAGAAGTTGATACCCGCCGTTGGCCCCCTGGCTCGATTTCACGATATCGTTAACCGCGAGATTCCGGAGTACTCGAGCGGTTGCGTCAAAGGGGATATTATGGTCATCACAGATCTTGCGCACAGCGATAATCTGGCCTGGAAGGCCTAAATACATGTGTTTAAGCGCTATCAGCGCATATTCCGCTTGTCGGGTAAGTTTTAACATAGGGTCAATTCCTTCGGCAGGGGTCACCTGCACGACACTATACTAGGGAACCGTGGGGGCTGATACAATCTAAATAGGGGGATTTATCACGTATTTAGAGCGTCGTTTGAGTGATAATGGAGCTCTTTTGGATAAAACAGGGTTATTTGGGGGATAAACTACCCGTTTAGTA
>CAXMRT010000301.1:0-5240 GCA_964196025.1 uncultured Gemmatimonadales bacterium
TCCTGGCAACATCGAATATTCGCCCGTTACCCAACCATGCCCAGATTCGCGTCTAAACGATGGCAGATCGTAAGAGACGGTCGCGGTACAGATGACTTTAGTGTCCCCAAACACAGCAAGGCACGATCCCGCGGGGTGCATAATGTAATTTCGCTCGAATGACACAGGTCTCATCGTATGTTCCTAAGTGAGTGTTCAATATATCGACGCCGGAACGCCGAAAAGTCAAAACCCTACTATTCTTCGCCAAGAACGGCAAGTGGCTGACGAATAAAGTAATAGTCCTATGCCGAGTCCTTTGAGTCACAAGATATGACGAGACACGTACTAGACTTGATAATTCAGGCAATTCGTGGCAAAAACCGGGGTGATAACAAACAACTCAAGTTAGGACAAACATGACTCAGAAGCACCTCACGACAATCATCGCACTCATCCTTATAGGCGTATCCGTCCTTTACCCAACTCTCAGTCGTGCAGAATTCGACCTCGACGTTCCCCGCGAAAAGGTAGTGGGCTTCGCTCTCTACACAGTCCATAACAACACGCTCAAACTAACCGCTCAGTTCTATCCTCTAAAAGACGATGAACCTCGCATGGTCCAGCTCGAAACAATGATCAAGGGTGAGTGGAAGAAAATTGCCACAACAAAAATCATTGATGCCGGATGGACCGCCCCGTTTCGTATAGAAAACTGGGACTCAGCCAAAACGGTGAAATACCGTGTTGCCTACAACAACAACTCCTACTACACCGGAACGATAAAAAAGGATCCCATCAACCAGAAACAGATCACGGTCTTCGCATTCACGGGCAACTCGATCCACGCAAAACACGGGGGTGACATCTCTCGCGAGGACCTAGTTAACAACATCCTAAACTCGGACCCAGATCTTCTCTTTTTTTCCGGCGACCAAGTCTATGACCATCGCCGTCACTACGAAATGTGGATGAAGTTCGGTCGCGATTTCGGTCGGGCGATGCGCCACTACCCCACCATCACTATTCCGGATGATCACGATGTCGGGCAGCCAAACCTCTGGGGAGCGTCCGGCAAAAAGTCAAAAGGCGGTGGCGCCACGGACGGGGGTTACGTTCAACCTGCCAGCTACGTCCAAGAAGTTGAACGGGCACAGACGAGCCACCTCCCAGATCCCTATGACCCCACTCCCATCCAGCGAGGAATCGGCGTTTACTATACTCAAATGACGGTAGGCGGGATAAGCTTTGCTATTCTCGAAGATCGAAAGTTCAAGACCGGCCCAGAAGGCCTCATTCCTCAACAAGGCCCCCGACCTGATCATATTCGAAATCCCGACTATGATCCAACGTCAGTCGACGTTCCTGAAGCTGTATTACTCGGAAAACGGCAACTAAATTTTCTGGCTGACTGGTCAACAGACTGGACCGGAGCCGAAATGAAGTGCGTGCTCTCTCAAACTATCTTCTGTGGCGGCGCCCATATTCACGGAAAGATTGGCGGACGGCTACACGCAGACTTGGACTCCAATGGCTGGCCACAAACCGGACGAAACAACGCGCTGAAAGCCATGCGCAAAGCGTATGCTTTCCATATCGCAGGCGATCAACACCTCGCAACTATTTTTCACCACGGTGTCGATGATTGGGAAGACGCAGGATACTCTTTTTGCGTTCCCTCTATCGCAAACCTGTATCTCCGCTGGTGGAGCCCTTTGGAACCCGGTGCAAATCGCAAGCCAAGTTCTCCGGAATACACAGGCCGCCACCTAGACGGCTTCGGCAACAAAGTCACCTGCTACGCGGCCGCAAACCCCGACGCTGAGGCCAGCGGCGGCAAGCTCACTACGCGCGCGGCAGGCTTTGGGGTCGTTGTATTTGATAAATCGACCCGAGAAATCACGATGACTTGCTGGCCAAGACATGTCGACATCACCGCAAAAACAAGCCTCCCTTACCTCGGATGGCCTCTCACCATTTCACAAGAGGATAACTACGCACGTGGCGCTATGGCATGGCTTCCGACCCTCGAGCTATCTGGAATTGACGATCCGGTTATCCAAGTCATCAACGAAAACACAAAAGAGATCGAATACACTCTACGGATCAACGGCAATACCTTTCGCCCCAAAATATTCGCTACAGGAAAGCACACCGTCAAGATTAGTAAGGATGGAATAAGACCCATTAAGATTCTCACCGGGCTTAGATCCGTCTCCAAAGACGATCCCTCGATCCTCAAAATCAAACTCTAGGATAAAGAACAATAAGTGAGTTTCTATTCCCAACCATGGCGAACAGCGCAGGGACATAGGCCGCCGGCGTGCGCCCGCTTTAGACATTCTCTTATATAGAGGTCACACCCTTAGGCATTAATGGGGACTCACAATAGAGTTCGCTCTCCACCCAACTGCCGGTCCAATCGAATAAAGAGCCCGATCAAACCCGCGCCGACGAGAATGGTCACGCAAGCGAGAAGCACGTCTCCACTGAAGCCGGCGGGAAGCTCAGGAGACGTATATACCGCGACCTCCCCTACCATTTCGAAACGTTGAAACGGCCAAATGGAGTACAAGGAACCAACCATTAAGCCCACCATGAAGGCAATCGTAGGATTATACACCTTATTCAGCGCAGCCTTCATAAGTCGAACAAAGACCAACAAACCACCGCCCATCCCCAACGCAAAAACCGCCAGCGTCACCACCTCTCGGTTCGTGATCGCGCCTAATACTTGAAAATAAACCCCCAACAATAATAAAATAAACGACCCGCTAATCCCAGGTAGAATCATAGCCGAGATCGCGCAGGCTGCTGCAAAGAAAAGCCAAGCCAGTTCCTTGAGGGGAAGGACTCGCATCGAAACAAACCCAGTGGCGGCCTGATCAGCCGACACCACGCCGCCAACCAACTCCGCAGCGTGACGGGCCTGACTCGACGCCTCCTTTTCAACTTTCTCCGCAGGCGAAACTGACATCGTTAATGAGATAGTGCAAACCACCGCCAACAAACCACTCACCCACTCCTTCCAAGACTTTCGCGTAAGGTACGTAAATGGAAAGTAGACTGACACCAAAATGAGGCCGAAGAAAAACCCATACGAGGCTGCATGGTGATGTGTTAGGACGTACTCCATCAACCGTGATACGGCAACAATCGCTGCGAGTGCCCCGCCAAAAATGACGAACAGAAACAGAAAGTCGATTCGGCGAAGCTCCTCTTTTATCGCTGGCAACGCCTTTTTTGGCCCCACCAAAACCAACAAGAAAACCTTTATAGTGCCTCCGTCAATCGCACTTATCGAATCGATCAAGCGCTTGTATACACCGAGAATCAGAGCAAGGGTTCCCCCGCTCACACCTGGTATAATATTCGCTAGCCCAATCAACGCACCCTTCCAAACACACCCAAACAACTCAGACATCACTACCCCCAAAAAAACTATCGACGACGAACACCCTTGAACCGTCGCAACATTGACAAAAAATTCAGCGTATCTCGGAATGGATTGATCCCACTCACCTCTCCATCATAAATGGTTTGTACAGGAACCGAATCAATCCGCAGCCCACGTCGCGCGGCCTGAAGCAAAATCTCCGATTCAGCAGCGTAGCCCCCTGACCCAACCTCCACATAAGGTATGACATCGCAACGATAGAGCCGGAAACCGTTCTGGGTGTCCGGCACATATTGCCCCATCGCCCGACTCAGCAACCAACTCATGAATAAATTCGTACGTCGCCGAAGCGGAGGCATCGACTCGAGATGCGTCATCCGGTTTCCAATCAAGACCGGTATACCGGTGCGGATATAGGCCTCAACAAAGGCTGGGACATCTGACGGCGCATGCTGGCCATCTGCGTCCAACGTAATAACGTAATCGAACCCATTTCGGCGCGCATACTCAAATCCAGAATGCAAGGCCGCTCCCTTCCCCTGGTTTATCGTATGCCGAAGCACAATTGCATTGCCCACCTGAGCCTCTTCCGCGGTTCGGTCTGGTGACCCGTCATCCACCACCACGACATGTTCTGCATATTTCTGAACGTCATATACAACACTACGGATCCGAATCTCTTCCTTGAATGCCGGTATCACGACGATATAACGCTGCAACGCTCTATCTCTGGCACCCTGACTTCTATCTATCGCTTCGTTTATCACGAAAGAAGCCTAACAAACCCATTAACCTCTGACGAGTGCTCTATCATGGGGATTTTTCGGCTATTCGATAAATTGCATGAACCTATTACATACCAACACGCGTTGGTAGGAGAAGAACCCGTAAAGGTGCTGGTAAAATAAACACTTCCGACATAGGTTGATTTCACATCACCGACGACCGCCACATGGCAGCATATAGACAAGGAGCATCCAATCATGACCTTAAGACCTCAGTTGACCATAATCTGCTTATGCCTCTGCGCGAACCTCGCCTCCAGCAAGACAATTACTACCGCAGGATCGCTTGGACCCGCCCTAGACCCATCACTAAAAAACGAAGCAGAAGCAGCCATTGACCGCGGACTCGATTTTTTAGCCACCAAGCAAAATGAGGATGGCTCGTGGTCAAACGGCGACTTCCCTGCCCTCACAGGTCTCGCTCTATGGGCATTTGCACGTTCCAATCATCCTGAAAAAGCCGCAATCGTCGCGAAAGCAACAACCTTTATAACGGGCAAAATTCAACCAAATGGCGGAATCTATGCCGACCTAAAAGGCACGCGTAAGGGTGGCGGACTTCCGAACTACAACACAGCTGTATGCCTCATAGCACTTCACGCATTAAACAACCCAGAGCATACCCAGACACTCCTGAACGCAAGAAAGTTTCTCGCAGCAAGTCAGCGACTTGGCACCGACGACATTTATGCGGGTGGCTGGGGCTACGACGCATCAACTAAGCGAGCATACACAGACCTACTCAACACCTACTACACCCTCGAGGCAATGGCTCTCACGGCAAGCGTTGAAGACCATCGACCTGCGGGTCAGGTCAAGGCGACGATAAACAAGTCCGCAGCGACCAAATTCATTGATTCCAATCAGAACACAACAGACGATGCAGGGCTTGGCGAACAAGGAGGATTTCATTACCGTCCGGATGCAAGCCCGTCCCCATCAGTCACAAACAAAGACGGTGTGGTCTACTTTCGATCCTACGGCAGCATCACCTACGCGGGGACCTTAGCCCTTCTGTACTCAGACGTGAAAAATGACGACCCACGCGTTCTGTCCGCTTTCGATTGGGCTGCAAACCA
>CAXMRT010000302.1:0-4876 GCA_964196025.1 uncultured Gemmatimonadales bacterium
TGATATCGCGACCAAACCCAATACAGTTATCCCAACCGGTTGCCCAGATTTCGAATGTGTGTAATCCCTTGCGAAGCGTTCGTTCCCCTTCCAGTCTAGCCGGTTTCTCAGCGTTCGTAATGGGGTATCCATCAACGGCCAGAAGAAATTGAGGCGGATTGTTGACTGAAGGATGCGTCTTAGGCGCGACCACGAATTTTCCGAGATCCAGTCGGAATCGCCGCATAACAGTTTCCGGCTCATAGAAGTAGCCACGGAAACGATAAATAACATGGGCATTGTGACTCCGACCGTGACGCACCCATTTCACTTTTTCGGGTATCGTTTTCCCCATGGCTGCCGAGGGGCCACTCACATTTTCTGATATGCCAGCACCATGCTGTTGCGACATCCAGCCTCGCTTGAGGTGTTCCCGTATTTCTCCAAGGTCGTATACCGAGCGTTCATTTCGCGCGTGATGATGATCCGTATCATTCATGATTGTGACACTCGGATGCCAGGGCTTCTTCAAACTCGTCACATCCTTCGGGTAGGCAGCGACGGTAATCATCTCTCTGGAATTCATCCCTGTTTGTAAAACAAACTTCTTCAGCTTTGTCCCTGAATCTGTTGCCGCGATAATCATCTCACCGAGCGGAACATTATCATTCAAATCAAGTTTGAATTCCGGCGTAACGTTTTTCATCGCGACTGGGCGCCAGGCCGGGTATCCCTTTGTCGGGCTGATCACCATATTAGGGTTTCTCCCAGGCTCGGAGTTCGGCGCAAAGGCCATCGCCTGCGCCCCGGCTGTCGGAACTCTCCCCTCAAACCAACCTGTATGGGTACCCGTTTCTTTAAGCGTTATTCGGCCGATGGAATCACCACTTGAGCTTTCAATGCTCACCGTCAATTCATCAATTTCAGCGGTGCGGCTACGATCCGCATCAATGACACGGATATTAATGTCTTTACCCGGCTTTACCCGTTGACGCAGCAACTGCTTAGCCAGAGCATCCTTTTCCTGCTCCTCCGTTTTTTTGCCAACGTCCTCCTGACTGGCCTTGTTTATGGCATCCTGGGCCGCCAAGACGGTCGCCTGAGCCTTCGAGACCGGCTTCCGCCCCCTGTTTAGTTTTGCCATCTTCGCTTCCATGTCAGCAATACGCTGCTCATCTTCCGACAACAAGGCACGTGCCGTGGCCATCAGCACGGAGTCTGACTTGACGGTGATCGGCCCACCTTGCTTGGCCTCCATGTTGTTCATCTTTTTGCGGAAGCGCTCGGAATAGGCATAATAGACCTTGTCATCCCCGATCACCTGCAACACGCGATCGTTTGGAGCAGGCTTACCCAACTCGGTGTTAATCACGCCGCGAAACTTGGTTTTCTGATCACCGAACTGACGTAAGAAAAAGGTTTCGCTATCGCCGGAGGTAGCCGTGACCACCACCTCAATCTCTGTACCGGCTCCGGATACGGCTAAGGTCGGATCGTTCAGTGTGACTTTCAATTTCTCGCCGGGCACCAGTGACTTCTGCGCATCTTTCGACCCAATGTCCAATTCAGAGGATTCCATCAGCTTCTGAAGCTTTAGGTCTACCTTGCCCTGCATGATACCGGCTTCTCTATGATCGGGATCCCTGGTTAGAATGGACGCAATATCATCGGCCGCATCATCATACTCTTCCATATCATAGAACACCTCCGCACGAGCATAACGAGCTGCGGCCCAGTACTCGGGGATGCGTTCCATCTCCAACTCGCTCAAGGTTTTAAAGGCGTCGTCAAAACGTTTGGCCAGGCGCTCCACCATCACCCGACGCAAGGTCGCCTTGTGACGCTGCGGCATGTCTGCGTAGGCAGCGTTCTTCTGAGTACCCACAAACAAAGTGTGCGCGATCTCCAGTCTCCCCAACTGCACGGCGATGTCGCCATAAGCAATTTCCAGATCAATCCGCTGACTTGGCGCCCACGGCGTTCCCGCTTCCTTGGCCCAAACGAGCAATTCTGTAACAAGTTCTTCCTGTCTATATTCATCACGACTATAGATCAGGCGCTGTAGAACCCAGGTCAGATATTCCATGGACATTTCGCGATAAATCGGCATCAATTCATCCCAGCTTTCGTCAACCATTGTCCACGCGGCATCCTCGTTTCCAATCATCCAATCCGCCTGCGACTTATAGATGGGGTACGTCGGGTCATTGGGTCCAACCGGAATAACCACCAGCCCCAGCTCCATCGCAGCCTTCCCGACCACGGCCTTCAGCGCGGGGACACCGGTTTTCGCCCAATTCCCCTGGTGTCCTTGGAGGCGTTGCCCCAACATAGAGAGTCCACTCCGAGCCAGCGAACTAGCCGTCGCGGGCTGCATATCCAGTAACGACTGTGTCAGTTTCAACGTCGTTGGGAGTGATCTCGCATAGTGCTCACTGATACCATAGCTCCAAAGAAAGGCACCGGTCCGCTGCAGAACGACCGGATCCTTATTCTGGGTGACATGGGCCATAACTCGAGCTGCAAAAGGTTCGGCATCCCGAGTACACGAAAAACGCAGGTCGTCGGTCACTACAAGCACTTGATCAAACACCTTGGGGTCCGCAAACACCGTGTTGGTGACAGAACCCAGCTTCTGAAGCCCGACAATATTCAATTTAACGGGCGACTTTTTGACGCCATCGATCGCTTTGGACAGCGCCGCTGCCGTTGTTGCGACATCCGACGTATTAGTGAGCGAGAGCAGATCCTTACAAATGATCGCGGGATCGCCGGCATCGACCCAGGCCGCCTCGCCCGTAGTCATCGCATGCTTCTTGAACCATTCACGCGCCGAGAACTTAACCTCGAAGGGCAATGCCGTCCAAGCTGGCGATTTCTGCATCGCCTGAAGCAGTTTGACCTGCTCTTCATTACCTTCAGGGCACTGCATATTGACCCATGCCATCACCTGCCATGGCTCGAGCTTGTTCTGCTTGAGGCTGTTGGCCAAAGACGCGCGCAACTCATCCTCAAGCGGATGCGGATGAAACTTCTGAGGGTAGTTTTGCTTCAGTTGAGAAATATTGCTGCGGGTATGCCGGCGGGCAAGCTCGTTGATGATATTCGCGTAAGCATTGACGTTTACCTGAGGGACGGTCTCCTTCCAGAGCGGGTCAGGACCAGTCATGCCTTTGGCAATCGCATTGCGAGCCAGCTGCTGCGCTTCCAGATTACTGTCTTTAAGCAGTTCGGGAATGGCTTCAGGTGTAAACATCAGCACCTTCCGCAGGCGTTCGTAGACACTCGGTATCCTGGGTTGCGGCGACTTATAGTCGTTCCAGAGTTTCCGAAAGACGGCGATTCGCTTTGCAACCGGCTCCTCTTTCTTAGCGTCAACGGTGTCGAGGCCGCCACTCAGAGCAGCTTTGAGTTTATCCACCTTAGCCTTCTGCTCGGGGGTGCCCTTCCCAAAAGCCTCCAACCCGCGGCGACCATACCAGTGCGCATTGCGCTGGTCATGATGCTGCGGAAATCTCCAGGATTCCCGGCCGATGAATGCCGCAGCAATCTTGCCATAGTCCTGCTCTTTGCCACCCGCTACCTTGGCGCGGATTAGAGCGGCGTTGACAGACGGATTCCGTTGAAGAAGAGGCGCTAACTTGAGCGCGTCTTCAAAAGAAAGCTCTGTCACGGATTTCTCCAGGACCGGCTGGCCCGAGCGACTGTTCATTAGTTTCGGGTTGGCTTTCAGATAGTCCCTTACAACCTTCACCTTGTTAAGATTCAGTCTGTTCGACTCGCGCCAATAACCTGAGGGTAGCCAAGATGCGAGAAGATCCGCCTGCGCCATAGGGGGAAGTTTAGATGCCGCAGCGACGACCAGGGCCATTTTGGTGTCCAATTCATGCGTCCAGTAATGTTTATAGTCACCGCTGTGACGCGGGTGATTATCCTTAGTGCCGCCCGCCCAGCCGAGTTGGACAGTCATGGCATGCCTCGGGTATTTTGCGAGCAATGCTTTTGCCTCAGCGATTGGAGCGGCGACATCCTTCTCTGCAAGCCGTTGCTGAACGTAGAAGCGAACGGACACAGCCCAGTCCAGTTGCAACTTCAATTCGTCATCGAAGGAAATGACAGCGGCTAACCCCCTGCACGCGTCAAGAAGTGACTGAGAAATTTTCTCGTCGCGCATATAGCCACCACTGGCACTCAGACGCCCCGACAGCCAGCGGAAATAGTTATCATACTGTGCAATCAGAAGATCATTCGGAATGCCGCCCTTAATGCAAGCCTGTAGACGGTTCGCGACAGCCAGAGAATCACTCCGGGAGAGCGCCTGATCCAGAAACCATTTGTCAAACTGTCTAGCCCGCGGGCAGACCAGCAGGCGATCACCCGCATTCTTGCTGAACGCATAGGCCCCCGCCGTATCTTTAAGACGCTCGATCAGAATGGTGTAAACGGCATAGACCGCGTCGTCAGCGAACTCTGACTTCAGGTCGGCTTTCTTAAGATACTGCTGATACAAGGAAACCGCACCCTTCCAGTCTCCACTCAACTCCGCAGACCGACCGGCATAGTAAAACAGCATCGGATTTCCGGGCCGATTCTGCTGCAGCCATTTCTGAGTCAACGCAATCGCCTGAGCCGACTTCCCCTCATCGAGCCCCGCTTGAAGCAAACCCAACATCGCCGCCTCAGGCTGAGTCACCACAGCTCCCGACAGCGCCTTACGCTGCTCCTCAAACGTCGCCGCATCAGTGCTGACAGCCGAGAGCGCAACGAGCACCGCAATCAGCACAGATCGAACAGCTTTATTACTTACTGACAACTGATCACTGACCACTGACTCCTGATCCCTGACAACTGATAACTGTTCACTGTCCACTGTCATTCCGAGCCTTCCAGCGCGGCC
>CAXMRT010000303.1:0-20273 GCA_964196025.1 uncultured Gemmatimonadales bacterium
GGTGCGAGCCCTTTACTTCTTCGCTATGGCTAACCACTATCGGTTCTGAAGTGAGGATTTTAAGGGTGTGGCGTTTCGGGTAGCTGGCCGGACTCAAGAAGCTGAGAAAGTGCGGGAGCGTCTATGATGGGGACGCCGAGCTTCTCGGCTTTGATAAGTTTGGATCCGGCAGATTCACCGGCCACCAGAAAATGTGTATTCTTCGATATACTGGAAGAGATCTTTGCGCCCATCTTGATGAGTTTTTCGCCTGCCTCGCCGCGGGTCATATCCGGGAGGGTGCCAGTGAGAACGAAGGATAGTCCATTGAGCGGGAGTGTTTCTTTGTTTTCCGGAGGAGGCTGGGTTGTTTGGACGCCGGAGGTTTGTAAGCTCTGGACGATGGCGAGTGCGGTGGGGTCTGCGAAGTAGGCGCGAATGGAGGCGGCTACAATGGGGCCAATATCGTCGATAGCCTCGAGGGACGCTTGATCTGCCGCCATTAGGGCCTCGAGAGATAGGTAGTGGTCAGCGAGGCGGCGAGCCGAGCCTGCGCCAACGTGACGAATACCGAGGGCGAAGAGGAATTTCCAAAAGGGTTGTTGTCTGCTCTTATCCACCCCGCTAATCACATTATGAGCCGATTTTTCGGCCATTCGATCGAGAGTGGCGAGTTTTTCGATACGGAGTGTATAGAGGTCGGCCGGTGTCTGGATAAGTTCAAGGTCGACGAGTTGATCAACCAGTGTGTCGCCGAGACCGTCTATATCCATCGCATTGCGGGAGGCGAAGTGTCGGATCCAGCTTTTAATCTGCGCGGGGCAGTGGAGATTGTCGCAGCGTACGGCCACTTCGGTTTCGGTGCGCACAACCGGGGTGTCGCAGACTGGGCAGTTATCTGGGAGATTAAATGCAGTTTCATTTCCGCTGCGTTTTTCGAGGACAACGCGGACGATGGCGGGAATGATGTCGCCGGCTTTTTCTACGATCACCGTGTCACCGACGCGGATGTCTTTCCGGTGAATTTCCTCTTCATTATGAAGAGTTGCTCGGCTAACGGTTGTGCCAGCGAGGTCAACAGGATCGAGTTCTGCGACCGGTGTAAGGACGCCTGTGCGGCCCACCTGGATAGTAATTGCGTGAAGGATTGTTTCGGCTTGTTCGGGTTCGTATTTGTACGCGACGGCCCAGCGGGGGCTCTTTGCTGTGTATCCGAGTCTGTCGTATAACGACCGGTCGTTTACCTTTATGACGCCACCATCAATTTGGAAGGGAAACTCGTCGCGCATAGCCTGCAGTGCATCGAGCCCCTCGATGATGCCTTGTATGTCGGACGATACCCATGTTTTGGGTGGTGTCCGACAGCCATATTCGCTTAATGCGGCGAGTAGTGCGGTATGTGACTCGAACGTGGTTCCGTCGACTTTCCCAACTGCATAGAGCACGACATCCAGTGGGCGGGTGGCTACGATGCTAGAGTCGAGCATCTTTAGAGAGCCCGCTGTTGCGTTCCTCGGGTTTTTGAAAGCATCCTCGCCCGCGTCTAGTCGGGTAAGGTTCAGCGCCTGAAATCCCTCGGTCGGCATGTATACCTCCCCGCGAATTTCAATGAAGTTTGGAGGGGTCGGGGTCCGCAAGCGGAGGGGGATGGAGCGAATGGTTTTCACGTTTTGGGTGATGTCGTCTCCGCTATGCCCATTGCCGCGTGTACAGGCGCGTATGAGAATGCCGTGTTCGTAGTGTAGTGAGATTGCCACACCATCGATTTTGGGTTCTAAGACGTAGTCGTGTGTTGTCTGAGCAAGCAACTTCGTGATTCTCTGGTCGAAGTCGGCGACTTCCTGCTTGGAATAGGTGTTGGAGAGACTGAGCATCGGGATCGGATGAACGACCGATTCGAATGTTTCTAGTGGCTCGCCACCGATTTTCTGCGTGGGTGAATCGGGTGTGGCGAGGCTCGGGTGGTCGCGTTCTAGAGCGATAAGTTCATTTAGAAGGTCATCGTACTCGCGGTCCGTAATCGTTGGTTGTGCGAGGATGTAGTAGTTGTGATTGTGATCGTTGAGCTGGAGGTGGAGTTCGGACGCGCGGTGGGACGCAGCGGATTGGTTCATGTGAAGAGGGTGGGTTGATACTCAGGTGCTACATGCCCTTGTAGCGGTACCGCAGGCAGTCCACTGGCTGGTTTTTTGATGACGATCCAGATGGCTATGCCCCAGATGATGAAGACCAGTAGCCAGATAAAGGCGACCGCTGCGAGAGGGGTTCCACGAGACGCGGCCGTGATGACTTTGCTTGCTTCACTAGTCGCGTCGCCCGACTTCTCTTGTGGAAGAACCGTGCTGCGGTGTTTGAGTTCTTCAGGGAGCATGACCATGCGTCCCGCTTTGGCTTTCTTGATATCGGTGAGACACTCGGTCCAGCTTGCGTAACGGTCGACCGTGTCCTTCATCATCATTTTTTGCACAAGGTTTGCGGTACTAATCGGAATGTTTTTGTCGAGGTCGCGTGGGTTAGTAAGGTGGCCGTTAACCTGTTCCTTAACCGTGTCGATCGGGCTTAAGCCATCGAACGGGCGTTTATTTGTTAGGAGGTGGTAGAGTGTCGCACCTAGTGCATAAATATCGGCATGAAAATCGATGTTTGAGCGCATTTCAGCTTGTTCGGGGGAAAGATAATTAGGCGTACCCTCAATGGCTTCGGTGTGCGATGACCCCGTGCTCGAATTACCCAGTACTAGACCTAGATCGGCCACCTTGGTGGTTCCGTCTCCATCGACCATGATGTTCTCGGGCTTGATATCGCGGTGGACGATTTGGAGGGTGTCCCAGGCGTGGTTCATGGCGGTTGCGACGTCTAGTGCATGCCCGACGGCTTTCTTGGGGTTCATGGCGCCAGATCGCGAGAGTGTGGTTTCCAGAGTTAAGCCAGAGATAAACTCCATCACAATAAAGTAGGCAGAGCCCTCTTGGCCGACGTCATAAGCTTGTACGATTCCGCGGTGTTTGAGACCGGCTGCGGCGCGAGCTTCTTTAACAAACGCTCTGGTCTCGGCGGAATCGGAGGCAAATTCGGGTAGGAGGACCTTGAGTGCTACAATGCGGTCGAGAGAGATTTGGCGTGCTTTCCAAACGGTGGCCATGCCCCCGCGGCCCAGCTTTTCCATGATTTCGAAACCTGCTATCTGCCCTGTAGCCATGATCTGTGTACCCTCTGTTGAAACCCTGCGCTAATGGGAAGAAAATCTAGCATGAGGGCGGGAGACGGGCAAGTAGATAGAGCCCGCCTGGGCGGGGTATTATCGGCGCAGGTCGTACTTTTTGATAAGGCGTTGTAGATAGGCCCTTTCAATCTCGGCTTCGCGAGCGGCCTGAGAGACGTTCCAGTTATTTTTACTGAGAAGGGCGTCGAGATAGTCCTTCTCGAAACGTGTGATCAGTTCGCTCTTCGCGATCTTGAAAGGAATGTCTGTGCGAGCTGGATTCTCGGTGGTTTGGGTTTTGTCGAGATCGTCGAATGACTGTGGTACGAGGTCGATCTGACCATCTCTGGAAAGATGGAAGCGTTCCACCGCATTCCGAAGCTCCCGAACGTTGCCTGGCCAATCGTATTGGTTGAACATGCCTAGGACGCGGTTGAGGTCGACGCGTTTCTCGGCATCGTTGCCGGCAAGCTCCTTGAGGAAGTGGAATGCGAGGAGCGGGATATCTTCTTTCCGTTGGCGGAGTGGCGGTAGTTCGAGTTTGACCACCGAGAGCCGATAGTAGAGATCTTCTCGAAAGCGGCCGGCATTGACCTCGCGTTCCAGTTTCTTGTTTGTTGCGGAGATGATCCGAACATCGATCTTTTTCAAGGAGTTGCTTCCAAGTGGTCGCACTTCGCGTTTTTCGAGAACGCGAAGGAGTTTCGGTTGGAGTTCGAGACTCATATCGGCGATTTCATCGAGGAAAATGGTGCCACCATCCGCGTGCTCAAATGCACCTATGCGTGCCGCGTGCGCGTTGGTGAAAGCCCCTTTTGCGTGGCCGAAAAGTTCGCTCTCGATCACGCCGTGAGAAAGGGCTGTGCAATCGACAACAACAAAAGGTTTGTCTTTACGACTGCTCAGTCGATGGATTTCTTCCGCGAGGACTTCTTTTCCGGATCCTGTGGGGCCGCCGATAAGAACCGTCGCATCTGAGTCTGCGTATTGGTCGAGGGCGTTGTATAGTCGGCGCATGGGGATGCTTTCACCGATGAGTTTACCGGAAGCGCGTTTTGGGCTGAGCTGGATTTCGGTTGCTTCTTTTAGTGGACAGAAGATAAATTTGGTTTTTCCGAGTTTTACCTCTGCGCCGTGATTGAGAAATGCTTCTGAGATTCGCACACCCTGAACCATTGTACCGTTGGTACTTTCTAGATCTCGAATGAAGTACCCCGTCGCCATCAGCGTCACTTCGCAATGCTTGCCGGACATCGTGGCGTCCTTGAAGGCGACATCGTTTTCTTCGAAGCCGCCCATGGTGAATCTGTCTTTTTCGACAATGATCTCGTCTCCCTGCCGGGGGCCTTCGACCACAATAATACGGCATTTCTGAACGAGTATGGATTGTGGAATACCATCTTCGTAGAGAATGACGGTCGGGTTTTCAATTTTTTGGGTTTGGGAGAGGTCAGTCATAATGGTGTTGCCATGTTAGGGGGGAAATGATGACGGGTCAATGGGGAAGTGTGTACTTTAGGATGCATGCGTCTAATTGTCTGCAGGGGGCTGACATGAGGCTTTCTTTAAGAATTTGTGATTTTGCTGGGGTGGCGCTTGGCAGCGGGCTAGGTTGTGCAGATGCGTGATCGAGTCGAAACGAAGGTAAAGGTTGCTGTCGCCTGTGGAGGTACAGGCGGGCATATCTTTCCAGGGCTTGCGACTGCAGAGGCCTTGAGAGCGGCTGGGCATGATGTGACCTTGTGGCTTGCTGGCCGTGATGTTGAGGCCATGTCGGTGGTTGACTGGCCGGGCGCGGTGCATCGGGTTCACGCCATCGGCTTTCCGTCGGGTTTTTCGGTTCGAAGTGTTCGAACGGCGTTGAATCTGGTGAAGGCGGTTTGGACGTGTCGCCGACTGATGAAGCGTGATCGACCTGATGTATGTTTGGCGATGGGAAGTTATGCGTCTGTGGGGCCCGTATTGGCGGCGAGGTTGACAGGGGTGCCTGTCGTTCTGCATGAAGCGAATGTTGTTCCGGGTCGTGCGATCAGCTTCCTTTCGCGTTGGGCATCGGTTGTGGCGTTGGGATTTGATGCCGCGCGCAGTCACTTTCCGAGCTGTAGAGTCGAGACGACGGGCTTACCCTTGCGTGCACGCGTTTTGGATGGTGTTGAAGGGGCGGGGGTATCGTGGTTTCCTGATTGGAACAAGGAGTGTCTCACCGTCTTGGTAGTGGGGGGGAGTCAAGGGGCGCACGCATTGAACGAGACCGTGTCGGAGGCTATCACGCAGGTTGACACGCCGGACGACCGGGTTCAGGTGATTCACCTGACCGGACGTGTGGATGAGGACCGTGTTCGGAAGCGGTATGAAGCGTCTGGTGTTGTGCATTCGGTGCATGGGTTTCTTGAGGATATGCCGGGGGCTTATCGATTGACGAGTATTGCTATATGCCGTTCTGGAGCGGCGACTTGTGCTGAATTATCTGTTTATGGGGTACCGGCCGTGTTCGTTCCACTTCCGAGTGCGCGACGTGATCACCAACATGCGAATGCGGAAGAGGTGTGTCGTCAGGGGGATTCCGAGTTGTTGCCAGAGAATGAAATGACCGTTGATCGAGTCGTCGAGTTATTGCGGCAACGTGTTGCGAGCGGGTCGGCTAGCGATCGAGCGTTGCGAGAGATTGAGCCCTCCCTGCATCACGTCGCCGCTGATCGTTTAGCGGAACTAGTGGTGCGAACAGCGGCGCAGAGCTGACGTTGGGTTTTACTTTATTTTTCGGCTCTGGTGTGGCAGAATAAATTCCACATGAGCGAGAGTGATCATATTCCGGTACGGGTGTCGCAAATTTCTGTCGCCCAAATTTCACCACAAAACATGGGCTTTTTTGTGATGCTAACAGGGTCCAAGGACGAGCGAACGCTGCCCATATTTATTGGAGCAACTGAGGCGCAGGCCATTGCGTATCACGTTAACGAAATTGATGTTCCGCGACCCCTTACGCACGATCTATTCAAAAACGTCCTCGAACAGTTTGATTACTCGGTATGCCGAGTGATCGTAACGGACTTGAAAAACGACACTTTTTTCGCCCAGCTCGTGTTGAAAACGGGTGCGGTAGAAACGGAGATGGATTCTCGGCCCAGTGATGCCATCGCCTTGGCACTCCGATTTTCTGCGCCGATTTATGTCGCGCGTGACGTGATGGATGCCGCGGGAATTGTATTGCCGGATTCGGAGTCTAGTACGGAGGCCGACGCAGAGGAGTCGGTTGTTCCTGAATCGCCTTTGGAGTTGATGAAGCAGCAACTGGAGATTGCTGTTGAGGATGAGCGTTATGAAGATGCGGCGCGGATACGCGACGAAATAAAGCGTCTTGAGGAGCCTGGTACGGCAAATTGACGGGGTCCGGTAACGCCTAGAGAAACACGGGTTTGTCTCGGGGTGGTGATCGCATGACGGGTGAGGATGAGGTGGATACGATGGTTCACATCGAGGCGCCAGACTTTCGACTGGTGATCACGGATGTGGATGGGACGCTTATGGGGTCTGTTGGTGATTCTGGGGCGGCCGCTGAATTCCATGTGACTCTGAACACCTTTCGACGGCGTTATAATGCCGTGTGGGTGGTCATAACGGGGAGGACGCTCGCGGAGTATGAGCGGGTGGCCAACATGTTCGAATCCCCAGACTGTCGTCCAGATTTCGTGATTACCCGTTCTTCTCGTGCCCATGTGTTCTCTGCGATGGGATATCGACCGCATGTCCAACTGACCACTGCTATTCGATTTTTGAGTCGAGGTGATTCGCGGCAAGTCAAGCGGACGATGCGTCGAATCCGTCCCTTGATGCTGAGCAGCGCACCGAGTGTGAGAGTGGTAACTCGTGATGAGGGCGGAACGTGTTATCAGTTCCGAAAAGCGGGTGACGCGCAGGCTCTGGTCAAGGCGGTTGGACCTGAAGCCGTACAGTGTCACGGGCTGAAAGTGCTTGTTCACAAGCACGAGATAGATGTCATTCCTGTCCATTACGACAAAGGCTATTGTGTGTTGGCGTTGGCGTCTTTTCTGTCGATCAGTTCTGATCAAATTCTGGCTATAGCGGACGGACGAAAAGATCTTTCTATGATGGATGAAGGGGTTGCTCGCTGGACTGGCTGTCCGGCAAATGCTGCGCCTGAGTTGCGCACCTTGATTCATCGTCGTTCGGGGCATCTCTCTCGTCGGCAGCATTTGCGCGGCGTGGTGGACATCATGCGTTCTTATATGGAGGGCCGCGTGGATCCCTGTGGGGATGGTGTGTGGCATCAGGAGGATGAGGTGCGGCAGCCGTGGTCGCGAATTTCGGTAAAGCGAATGGATCGGTCGTATCGATATGACGTTGTTATCGCGAGCTTGGGTGCGTATGCGGTCCTAGCCGTATTGGCGAGTTATGGTCTGGTTCCGGGGAAAGCGTTGATCCTGTTGCCGTTTACGCTCGTTCGGTGGGTGTTGGACCTGTTCTGAGGTCCCTTTGACTCGGTCGGAGTTACTCGAGCTCGTTGGAAGGGAGTTTTCTGTACAACGTTGCTAGACTGATGCGTAGGGCTTCAGCTGCGCGTTCTTTATCTCCCTTCATCCGGCCGAGCACCTGCTCGATATACTCGACTTCTTTGTCGCGAAGGAAGTCCTTTAGCGCTTTACAATGAAAGTCGTCTTCGCCAGGTATCGAACTGATTGGCAGGTCAATGATATTGACCGAATTGAGTAGTTTGGGAGGTAGGAGGTCGATCGTCAGGATGTCTTCCCTTGCGAAGGTAAGCGCGTGTTTTATGGCGTTTTCGAGTTCGCGGACATTGCCGGGCCACTTGTAGCGCTCCAGTATTTCGTGGACCTCGGGGCTCAACTCAGGTCGGGGCTGGTCGGTTAGGGTTTCGCGGTCGATGATATGTTTGACCAAGGGGATGATGTCCTTCACTCGATCGCGCAAGGGTTTGATGTCGATTGGTATCACGCTAAGTCTATAGTAGAGGTCTTCTCGGAAAACCCCGTCCCTGATAGCGTCCTCCAGCCGTGTGTTAGTAGCGGCGATGACCCGAGTATTTACCGGAATGGTTTCGTTGCTCCCGACCCGCCGGAGTTCCCGCTCTTGTAAGACGCGAAGAAGTTTGCCCTGAATACTGAGGGGCATAGAGCTGATTTCGTCTAGGAAGATGGTCCCGCCTTCTGCGGACTCGAACAGTCCCTTCTTATCTGTAACCGCACCGGTGAAAGCACCTTTGACATGGCCAAACATTTCGGATTCTAGCAGGGGCTCAGGCAGGGCTGCGCAGTTGATGGCGGTGAAGGTATTATCTGCGCGGGCGCTATGGGCGTGCACGGCCTTGGCGACTAGTTCCTTGCCTGTGCCGCTTTCCCCGTAGATAAGAACAGTTGTGTCGGTTGGCGCCACGCGTTTGATCGTCTCGCAGACATGCTGCATGGCATCGCTTTCGCTAATAATATTCTCGAATTCGAACTTGCGCCCCAGTTCTTCTTTTAGCTCGCGATTTTCTTGGAGGGTACTGCTAAACTTGAGGGCGCGCTCGATGGTGATGAGCAGTTCGTCGACCTTGAATGGTTTTGTTACATAGTCGAAGGCTCCGAGCTTCATCGATTCGATCGCAGTTTCCACTGATCCGTAGGCGGTGAGCATGACGACGGCCATTCTGGGGTAGGACTCATAGGAATGGCGCAGGAGTTGCATCCCATCGACTGGACTCATGCGGATGTCGGTGATCATTAGGTCGAAGGTCGCTTCTTCAAGGAGCTCCAACGCTTTTTTTCCGCTTCGGCTAGCAGTTACGTCGTAGCCTTCTGCTTTGAGGAGGGTGCTAAGGACGCTGAGGATGCTAGCTTCATTATCAACAATGAGTATTTGAGACATGACACCCTCATATATAACAGATTTTGGCTGGGTGACAAGGCGTTGTTCTCAAAAATGGGAAAACGTGCGTCGCAGCGATGCCTGTTTCGACTGATAACCGGTAGGAATTGGGGCCGGGTCGGGGAGCCGATCAGCATTAGTTTGAGTGCATTTTCGCTTTTTTCGGGATATTTTCGAGTTCGGTGGGTATACTCGGACGTTTGAGTGTTGTGTGGTGTTAGATTTTTTGACAGGAGTTGGGTTTTCGATGAAAATTGCGTTTATCGGTGCGGGTAAGATGGCTGAGGCCATCATAGGGGCTCTGAGTAGAACGACTATCGTGGCTGCTGAGGATATCATTGCCTCGGACTCTGACCCGGTTCGTCTTGAGCACTTGACCAGTGAGTATGGAATTTCGACGTTTGAGAACAACGTGGCGGCTGCGGAGGCGGCTGATGTCGTTGTTTTAGCTGTAAAACCTCAGGTTTTAGACACTGTGCTTGTTGAGCTGCGACCCGTGGTTGGCGCGCAGACTTTGGTGATTTCGATTGCTGCGGGCAAGCAAGTTAGCTATTTCGAGGCCGGGTTGCCTGAGGCACGGGTGGTGAGGGTGATGCCGAATCTGTGCTGTCTAGTGGGTGAAGCGGCGAGTGCCTTTTGTTGCGGGGCAGCAGTGACAGGTGCTGACAAGGAGACTGTAGAGCGTTTGTTGGGGTCCTGTGGAACCGTGCTAGAAATGCCAGAGGGTCAGTTCGATGCAGTGACGGCGATAAGTGGCTCTGGACCGGCATTTTTTGCTTATGTGTTGGAAGGCCTTGTCTCTGCGGCTGAATCCGAGGGCTTGTCTCGTGCGGATGCGCTGCTGTTGGGAGAACAAACCATGCTGGGAACTGCTCGGTTATTGATGGCCCAGAAATTGGAGCCGAACGAGTTGATAGCATCTGTGTGCTCCGCAAAGGGGACGACTGCTGAAGGAATTGGAGTGTTGAAGCAGTCCGAGATGCGGACGATTTTGAAGGACACGATTGAAGCGGCCGCTCGTCGGAGTCGAGAGTTGAGTTCAGGTGGGTAGCGCATCACTAACATCGACTGATGGAGCGTTCGAGAGCCTTTCGAAACGCGAGGTCTCCTGTTGGGGGGATATAGGAGCGGTCCTAGATGAGTTGTCATCAACGCCACGCGGTGATCTACCGACCGACTTCTCGACCGGAGCGGCATTCGTGACTTTCGACTATGGGATCGACGGCGTGTCGATTGAGATCGCCAAATATGCCGCCTGTCTCGAGCGAATGCTTGGTTCGGATGGAGGGCTGGCTCCCATTCATCTTGTTGGCGGTGAATTTACGGAGCGTGCGGACCGCGTGTTGAGTTCACGTTGGACGCGGCATACGTGGCCGAATTCGAATGGGTGGTCAAAATGGGATGACGGGCGCTGGTTTTCCCGCCTTTTTTATGAAGACTTGCCTGCCGAGAGCCCAGAGTCTCGCGAGATGGCTGTGGTGATTTGGCAGAAGGCGGTCGCGCTCACATCGCGATTGAGTGAGCTCGTTCACCGGTCTGGGGTGAGGCTCTTGGTTCCTGTAAACATTAACTCTAACCCAGGGAACGTTGCTGCTGCGTTAGCACTGGTGTTGAGCTCAGAGATTTTGGACGTGTGTGTATTGAATTCCAATCATGACTTTTATTGGGAGGGGGGTAGTGTTCCGGGTGTCGGTGCTGTGGGCGTGCGAGACCACTTTTTCAGGAATCATGAAAATCCCGATTTTTTCGGCGTGTTCACGAGGTTGTTCCCCTGGAACGGGAGGCGATGGTTGCAGATGAACATCAATGCACGTCAGTCGGAGACCCTGTGTGCGGAGCATGGCTTTGAGAGTCGCGACGTTGGAGAGGTGGGGACTGCGATCTCAGAACTTTTTTTCGAACCCGTAAGTATAGCGGAGCGGCGTGAGAAACGTCGGTCGATGGGGTGTATTCTTACGGATGGTGGAGAACGCCCACTATCTGTTTCTATTGATCATTTTCTTGGCGGTCTGGATGAGTGGATGCAGCAACAGGCGCCTGTGTTGTTGGGCCAGAACGACGGACTAGAGTTGGATTTTGGGAACGACGCACTGACCTTTTTTCTTCAACCAACGCGGGTGGTGGATCGTAAACGCATTGATCGTGACTGCGCGATTATTCAAGCACTATTCACTCATGCCGCCTTTGTCGAGCGTTTCGAGTCAAACCCTGAGCGCTGCATCTTGTTGCATGTGTCCGGCCCTGTTCCGATCGAACATCAATCCGTTCTCGTAGAGGTTCTGGAGGCGTACCGTCGGTTATTGGAGTCGGTGTCAGAGTCCATAGGGCGACGCGTCTTTCTGTCCTTCTCTGTGGGCACCGAGGAGCACCCTGCCATGGCGGGTCTTGGGCTGGAGCGTTTGTATATACATGATATTTATAAATTGGCGGACATGATTCTTTTTCCTAGTGAGACCGAGGGTCGCGGTCTACCCATAGTCGAGTCGGCTGCCAGCGATGTTCCCATTGTATGTAGCCGTTATACACCTGAAGTTGTTTTTGGCGAGGTGGTGGGCGAGCATTTGGGCCCTGAGCAGCGAATTCTTCACACCGTGTTTCCGGTCGGCGAGTTTTCTCCGTCGCTGCTACAGGAAGTGACCGATTTTCTTTTTGAACCGGAAAAGCGCGAGAAGCGTTTTAATCATAACAAGAACGCGGTCAGGAATCGGTACGGTACGCCGGCATTAGACTGTACTTTTCGAGGGTTTTTGGATCGTTTGTTGACGCCGTGACAGGCGCTGCTGTTCTGTAATAGAGGTGGGAGTTGAGTATGCGGGTGTGTTTTTTAGAAGATACTAAGTTGCATGGTGGAACGCAAATCTGGGTGACAGAAGCGGCAGAGAAATTCATGGAGATGGGTGTCGACATTACGTTGCTGACACCGGCGGGGGGATTTGTTGCCGAGACGCTGGCGGGGTCTGCTGCTCGTCTGGTGACCTACGATTACGACGCGGTGACTGAGCAGTCGGATGAGCATAAGAGCATATGGCGCGATGCTTTTGCTGACAGTGATGTGGTTGTATGCACGGTGCATCCGCCGCGTGAAGGATTTCATTGTTCGGTGTTTGCAGGTGCAGTGATCAAAGAAGCGGGGCTGGAGACCGTATTGATTCCGAAAACGGGGACGATTGTTCCAGACTATTTGCGTGAGTATTATTGTCCGGTGGAGGGGATTCGCAATCGCGTGATTGCCATCACCAATTTCACGAGGGAGTACCTCGTGAGTGATTACGGAATTCCTGACGAGATTGCAAATTTGGTTTATCAGGGTACTGAGGTTGCGAGATTTACGCCCGATGCGTCTCGCGCTGATGAGGCACGGTCACGTTATCCTGTACCGGAGGGTGCCGGACCTGTTTTGGGAAACGTGGGGTCCTTCGAGGAGCGTAAAGGGCAAAAAGTATTGTTGGAGGCTGTTGCGGCGTGTCGGGAACGCCTGCCTAACATTCATCTGATTCTGGTTGGTGATGGACCTGATGAGGCGATGTTGAAAGCAGCGGTTGAAGAGATGGGGTTGCAAGACTGCGTCACTTTTTTCCCTTTCACTCGTGAACCGGTCTATGTGTTTGAAGCGATCGACATATTGGTTCTATCGAGCTTGTACAAAGAAGGCTTGCCGAACGTTCTGTTAGAGGCGATGTCGATGCGTCTACCCGTAGTGTCGAGCCGAATGGCGGGAGTTCCAGAGGTTGTGTTTGATGGCGAGACTGGCTATATGGTGGAGCCGGGCAACGTGGCGGAGCTCGCGGATGGCATCGTGAAGTGTTGGTCGGACAAGGATGCGTATGTGCGGATGGCTGCGAATGCCCGGAAGCTGATGGAGGATAAGTTTGATAAAAAGGTGCAGTTCGGTGCCTTTGTAGACTATTTTAAGCAGGTGCTCGTCGATTACGAATCGGCCTGAACTCGACGAGTGTTCAGTGAAACGAAAAGAGAGGGATGATGACGATCGAACCCGGTAAGTGTCCGTTGACGCAAAAGCAGCTGATCGATAAATTTTTCATGGAAGCGCGTTCTCAGGTTTTGGACGTTGCCGCTTTTCTTGATCGCCTGGATCGCTCGCGTGGCGATGAAGGGGCCGCGGATGATTTTCGTTACCAGGCATTGATGCGTTCGATCGCGTGTTTGAGTGAGGACCTGTCGGACGGTGCGCGAGTGGATCGGATTCTTATGCTGCTCAGTGATCCACGTACGGATCTCTTAGAAGAGCGAGACCAACAACAAGCGGATGGCGCATCGGAGCATGCGACTGGAGATGCGTTATGATGGAGTACATTGATACTCATTGTCACATGGTGTCGCGCTCGACGGATGACTATGAACAGATGGCGTTGTCCGGCTGTCGTGCCGTGACGGAGCCGGCGTTTTGGGCTGGGTTCGACCGAAAATCTGCAGCGGCCTTCGATGATTACTTTCATCACATCACTACCTTTGAGCCGACGCGCGCTGCCGAATATGGCATTCAGCACTATAGCTGGCTGTGTCTGAACCCCAAAGAGGGCGAAGACCCGGTGTTGACGCGAGAGGTGTTGGATATTATCCCGAATTATTTGGATTGCGAATCTGTGTTGGGAATCGGTGAGATCGGCTTGAACCGCGTTACGCGTGCCGAGCTGGATGGATTTGTTTCTCACGTGGATCTCGCGATGGAATATGACCAGATGATTTTGATTCATACCCCGCACCTTGAAGATAAATTCAAGGGGACGAAACATATCACCGAAACGCTGATGACTGACAGTCGTGTGAAGCGGGAGCGTGTTTTGATTGACCACAACGAGGAGCATACGCTCGGGATGGTATTGGATGCTGGGTTTTGGGCGGGCATCACTCTCTATCCGAAAAGTAAGACATCGCTTGCGCGTGCGGTAGACATGATCGAGCGTTTCGGGACGGACCGTATTTGCATCAACTCTGCCTGTGACTGGGGGCCGAGCGTTCCTATCGCGGTGCCGCACCTGGTGATGTTAATGCGCAAGCGTGGGCATAGTGAAGAGACTATACGAAAACTGGTGTATGAAAATCCGTGTTCGTTTCTGGGACAATCACCACGTTTTCGGCTGAGCTGACCTGATGGCGACGGCAGGAAACGCGCCTGCGTCTTCCGCGGGTTTGATCGCTGTTCTTGGTGGGTGGTTGCAGCTGGCGCGCGTATCCAATCTCCCAACCGTGTTTACCAATGCTTTTGCTGGAGCTGCGATTGCTCGGTTTGATCTGACGACGGCTTCGGTTTTGCAGTCTGGTGTCGCGATCTCTTTTCTGTATATGGCAGGAATGATGTTGAATGACCTGTGCGATTTCAAGGTCGACTGTGATGAGCGCCCTGAGCGGCCATTGCCCAGCGGCTTGATCTCGATTGGGGCTGTAAGGGTCGCGGTTGTTCTGTTGATGAGTGTTGGCGCGTTGGGTATGTGGTGGATCAGTGATCGAGACCTCTCGGTGTTGATGCTCACCTTTATCTTGGTGGGATTGATCGTCCTGTATGACTGCTGGCATAAGGAAAACGGATTCAGCTCCTTGATCATGGGCGCTTGTCGGGCGATGGTCTATATCGTGGTGTTTTGCCTGTTTGAGCCGTTTTACCTCAAATCGCTTTTGTTTCCGTGTTGCGTGATGATTTTATATATCTGTGGGATCACTCTTTTGGCTCGGCAAGAGGCCAGCAATCGGACGATCCGTTGGCCATTGGGCTTATTGTTTTTGCCGATTTTGTTCCCTGTGCTCAACGGTTATCTTCCATGGGGTTTTGGTGCGACTGTGCCCGACTGGACTCTTGTTGGCTTATTTGGATGTCTGTTTGCTGGATGGACTCTGTTTGCCATCCGACCGATGGTTGTTTCTGAAGGGAGACGAGTGGGTGTCGGAATTGGTCGCTTACTGGCTGGCATTGCATTGATGGATGGCTTGATTGTTGCATCGTATGCAGATTTTGACTTTCAGATCAATGACGGCATGCTGGCCAACCTTTCAGCGTTGATAGGATTGGCGGGTCCAGTTGGCTGCGTGTTATTATTCGCTCTTACAGTGGTGTTGCAGCGCAACATCAAGGCCTCTTAAGGTGGACGCTCTATGAACAAGACTCTGGTGATTAATGCGGTAGGCTTGACTCCTGACCTAATCGGAGAGCACACCCCGGCACTTCGCGCCTTTCGCGATGCGGGTTCCTTGGCCGCGGTAGGGGGATTGTTGCCCGCGGTGACGACCTCGGTCCAGACAACTTATTTGACAGGTGTGATGCCGTCGGAGCATGGGATTGTGGGGAATGGCTGGTACTTCAAAGACGAGAGAGAGATTAAGTTTTGGAGGCAGTGCAGTGATCTTGTGCAGTCCCCGCGTTTATGGGACGTCGCCAGAGAGCGGGACTCGAGCTTTACCTGCGCGAATAGTTTTTGGTGGTACAATATGTATTCGAGTGTCGACTATTCGATTACGCCGCGCCCCATGTACCCGGCCGATGGGCGAAAGATTCCTGATATTTATACCATGCCTTCTGGTTTGCGAGAAGAGTTGCAGTCGGAGCTAGGTGCCTTCCCTTTGTTTAAGTTCTGGGGGCCTGCAACCACACGTGAGTCGACAGACTGGATCGCAGATGCATCGATTCGTTTGGATCAGGCTCATGACCCAACCTTGAATTTGGTCTATTTGCCTCATCTGGACTATGTGCTTCAGCGCGAGGGGCCGGATGGGCCCAACGTCGCTCGAGATTTACGTGCCCTAGATGATGCGGTTGCTCGCTTATTGCGCCACTTTGGAGATGCGCACGTCATCATTCTGTCAGAATATGGTATTTCGCCTGTGTCTCGTCCTATCCACTTGAATCGGATGTTGCGGGAGAAGGGCTTGTTGGCGACACGGATAGAGATGGGGCTAGAGATGATGGATGCAGGCGCTTCGGATGCGTTCGCTGTGGCTGATCATCAGATCGCTCATGTGTATCTGAATAAAGAAGAGGTGCGTGCGGACGTCGAGAAATCTCTCTTAGCGTTGCCTGGTGTCGCCACGGTTTTGAGTGGCGTGGATCGTGCAGAGGCTGGCTTGGATCATGATCGAGCGGGCGACTTCGTGGTGTTATCGGAGCCGGATGCGTGGTTTACCTATTACTACTGGTTTGATGACCAGGTGGCACCTGACTTTGCGCGGACGGTGGATATTCATCGGAAACCCGGCTACGACCCTGTTGAACTGTTGGTGGACCCGACCTTGTCCGCTGTGAAACTTCGGATCGCGAGCAAATTGATTCGCAAGAAGTTGGGCTTTCGTACATTGATGGATCTGATTTCCCTCGATGCGAGTTTAGTCAAAGGATCGCACGGGCTCTTGCCGGACTCTCCTGGCAACGGTGCTTGCCTGATGACGAATCGGGCTGAATTGTTGAGGGCTGACCATATCGAGGCGACTGACGTTCAAGGAGTCATCCTCAACCACTTAGGCTAGCTGAGGTCGGTGACTAGTAGGGTTGGGCGTGCGGACTCGGACTTCCGATCGTGCAACTCGCGTTGACGCCGATCACGTTGTACGAGTAGGTGCCTCCGGAAGGGCAGGCTGGAGCGGTGCTATTTTTGATATAAGTGAGGATTGCGCTGTTGGCAGGAGTGTCTCCGGTGGAACCGCCTGTTTCGAGAGCCCATCGTTCCTTTGACATTTCGATGCGCCTGAGATTGGAGACGCAGACTTCTTGTTGCGTTTTTATGCGGGATTTCATGAAGGACGGGATGGCGATAGAGGCAAGAAGTCCAATGATTGCGACAACAATCATTATTTCCACCAGCGTGAACCCAATTTTTAGTTTCCGATCCAATCGCTGCTCCGACACGTTTAACCTCCTGAAACGAGGACACAACTGTAGGAGGAATGTGGCTTTGTGTCAAATTGGGTCTGGGCGAGTTTAGGCGATGGGACTACTGGGATTGGCCGTTGGGAGCTCAGCGCGTTTGAATCGCGCGATTAAAAGGCATAGAGCTGCAATGAGGAGCAGGCATCCGCTTGCGGCTAGGGCCGCATAACTCTGGGGGTAAACCCCAGTCTCGATGACGCTACGGGCGGGTTTTTCTGGATCATAATAGACGGTGACGACCGCACCGCTCGGATAAGCGTTGACCTGCGAATTGGCGTAGACTCCGTGAATTTTGTCAGACCGGTAAGCTATGCGACTGCTGTCATACGTCTCTTCAGCGACGCCGTATGAATACTCAATGATGGGTCTAGAGTGCCATTCACCGTTATGACGATCTCGCTCGGAGAGATGCTGAGAACGAGTAATTTCTCCGGAACAGCTTGGCCATTGGGTGCTGGAATGTGCGTGATAGAGGGTGAGTAGTCCCTGGAGTAGAATGACGAAGCCGATGACCCCAAAGAGTACTGCGGCGAGGAGAGGGCCCTGGCGTCCTCTAAAGTGATTACCATTCATTCGCTAAACGTACTCAAAAAGTGTTTTTTTGAAAGGGAAATGCTGGATTGTGGAGAAAAACATGGAGGCAGACGGGTTTTGCGGGATGTTTTTGGGCGTTAAATATTGTTCTGACAGTATATTTAGCGTATAAAACAAACCTTGGAGCAATTATGAAGCATTCAGAGACACCCTATGATTTTAGTGTCCTTCGTCGGATCCGCAAGAGCGAGGGTTTGACGATTGAGGCGTTGGCGGGTCGAACCGGCTTATCGTCCGCGGTAATCAGTCGAATTGAGAGAAATCAGTCCAGTCCCGAGTTGGATACCCTTTTTCGGCTGGGGAAGGCATTTGGGGTTACTGCCACGGAGTTGATTGGTTTGGTGGAGAAGCAGACCTGTCATTGCGTGAAGGAAGAGCAGTACGAAACGGATGGGTTTGTGTTTCGAAAGGTCGAATATGGAAACGTGCGTTGTCTGCTCGGAGAGTCGAGCGCAGGGGGCGTTGCCTCGAGGCCTGATGTGCACAAGGACGATTATGAAGTGTGTTGGGTCTTGCGTGGGCGAGTGGTGATCGAGCTTCCGAACGAGACCCATGACTTGAGTGTGGGCGATGCGGTGCAATTTGATGCCATGCTTCGGCATAGTTATCGAGCCCTCGAGGATTGCCAGGTGGTATTGGTTCACATCAAAAAAGGGAAACGGTTTTGATAAACATCGATAAAAAAATGACTGTTGACTCAGTGATGGCGAAGATTGACCGACTGTGGGAACTGTCGGCTGAGAAAATTATGTCCATTCACGCTACTCACGGCGCGGGAGCTGCCTCACCCGTGTTCACGGAATCGGGGACGTATACGGCCCAAGGCTGGACGGAATGGACGCAAGGGTTTCAGTATGGATCGGCGCTGCTTCAATTTGATGCTACTGGAGACGAGTCCTTTCTCGAGATGGGGAGGCGGGACACAGTCGACAAGATGGCGACACATATCACGCATACGGGTGTACACGACCATGGCTTCAACAATGTGAGCACGTATGGGACTCTTTTGCGACTCGCTGGCGAAGGTCGTTTTGACGCGAGTGAGTGGGAACGGGATTTCTATCGTTTGGCGTTGAAGAGTTCGGGAGCGGTGCAGGCGGGTCGTTGGACCCCTATCGAAAAAGGGGGATATGTGCACTCCTTCAATGGTCCGCACTCGTTATTTGCGGACACGATGCGATCGCTTCGCTCCTTGTCTGTGGCGCATCGCTTGGGTCATACGATGATGGGAGAACAGGATCGTGTGGTGAGTTTATTAAAGCGCATTATTCAGCATGCAGCGGCAACGGCGGAGTACACGGTATATTATGGCGAGGGCCGTGATAGCTATGATTGTTTGGGCCGGGTGGCGCATGAAAGCATATTCAACACCACTGACGGATGTTACCGATGCCCGAATTCGCAGCAGGGCTATTCACCCTTTTCGACATGGACGCGGGGGTTGGCGTGGGTAATGGTGGGGTTTGCGGAGCAGTTTGAGTATATCCAGACGGTTGACGATGTTGAGCTCGATCCGTTTGGTGGACGTCTGGCGATTGAAACACTTTGGCTAAAAGCTGCGCGTGCGACGTGCGATTTCTACATTGATCACAGCCCGACAGATGGGATTCCGTATTGGGACACGGGTGCTCCAGGGCTGGTGCACTTGGAGGGTTATTTGGACCGTCCGTCTGAGCCTGACAATGGCCATGAACCGGTCGATAGTTCAGCTGCGGCGATAGGGGCGCAAGGGTTGCTGAGGTTGGGTTCGATTTTGCGTGGTCGGAACGATTCTTCCGGTGACCGTTACTGGCAGGCGGGATTGACTGTGTTGGATACGTTGTTCGGTGACCGGTATTTGTCTGGCGACTCGTCTCATCAGGGCTTGATTCTACACTCTGTGTATCATCGTCCCAATGGGTGGGATCATATCCCAAAGGGGAAGTCCGTTCCCTTTGGTGAGTCGAGTATGTGGGGCGACTATCATGCTCGCGAGCTGGCTTTGTATGTTCAACGGATCGCCCGAGGTGGCCCGTACTACACGTTTTTTGATGTCTAAATAAAAGGGGTTGGCATGCCGGAGTACAGGAAAGTTTCTACGATGAAAACCGCGGCGGATTTTCGGGCTTATGTGGGGAGCCTTGATGTGGAGATACCCTGCGATGATACTATTTTGGTCGGAGATGCGTCTCCACTGAGCGAATCGTTCCGTGTTTACGATCAGACCGTCGGGAATCGGTGGGCCATTCATCCGATGGAGGGGTGGGATGGTACGCGTACGGGTGGCAAGAGCGAGGAGATGGAGCGTCGCTGGGATCGGTTCGGTCGTAGTGGAGCGAAGTTAATTTGGGGTGGAGAAGCGATGGCTGTATTGCCGGAGGGCCGTGCGAATCCGAACCAGCTAATCCTTATTGAGGAGAATCTTGCGGACATTGCGTCTTTGCGCGAGACCTTGGTCCGACGCCATGAGGGCCTCTATGGGCGTTCTGATGATTTGTTTATTGGGTTTCAATTAACGCACTCTGGGCGTTTTTGCCGGCCGAGGGATAAGTCGAAGTTGGAACCGAGGGTGGTCTATCGTCATCCGATCTTGGATCGAAAGTTTCAGGTGACCAGTGACGACCAGGTGTTGACGGATGATGACATCAAGTGCCTGATTGATGCCTACGTGGCGTCGGCGGTACTTGCTCAAAAAGCGGGTGCTGGTTTTGTTGACGTGAAGCACTGTCATGGGTACTTGCTGCACGAGTTTCTTGGCGC
>CAXMRT010000304.1:0-3101 GCA_964196025.1 uncultured Gemmatimonadales bacterium
GGCCCCGTGTCGCGTACAGTTGTTAAAACAAATCCATCGTCGGACACACTAACCTCTATAGAAACAACACCACTCGACGGCGTATACCGAAACGCATTATCGAGCAGATTAGACACGACCTGCTCAATACGGCCCGGAATCACCAACACTGAAAGGGGTTCATCAGGAGCGTGACACTCAACCCGCGCTAAATCAGCGTCGAGCGACGGCAGTATCCGATCCACCATTTCACGAAGAAACGATCCATATTCGACCTCTACCTTATTCCCCCGTAGATTCTCCACATCGAGCTTGGTGAGCTCGTTCAGCTCCCAAACCATTCGAATCATACGATCCGCTTCCTGTCGGATGTTGCCAACAAATTTCTGTCGAGACTCTACCTTCTCCGCAGCACCCTGCTCCAATAACTCTGCGGCACCCTTAATTGCAGTCAGGGGCATCTTTAGTTCGTGCATCACCGTCGAAATGAACTCTTTATTGTATCGATTTCGTCGCGCCAGTTCAGTCGCCATGGCATGAACAGCCTCACCTAGTTCTGCAATCTCATCCTGCCCACCTATCACCACATCCAAACGAGCATCCCCTTTGGCAAAAGCCGTAGCCCCTTGCGTAAGTCGTCGCAATCGGCTGCTCAGCGTATACGCCAAGAGAGTGGCTAACGTTGCTGCCACGATCAACGCAACCACCGTCACCATCCTCTGATGCGTAATCATTTGTCTAATCGCATTAACAATCGGTGCGGTATGACGATACACATAGGCCACACCGACAACCGCCCCGCCCTCGTCCTTGATGGCTCGAGCCGTATAGTAATACATCCGTCGACCATCATCCTTTAACAGAGACCGCGCACTATAGCGTCCCGCAAGCGCCTCCTTCACTTCGGGTCGAGCCGACAAGTCCAGAAAAGATACGGATTCGAGGTCAGAATCGACCAAGACCACGCCATTGGTCGAAAGGATTTGAATGTGTGAGTCAATCTCCGCCGCGTAGGCCGCCAACACCCGATGCACGTCATTCCTAGACGCGTCGTCCAGTACGGATTCACCATCTAAAGATCGTTTATAATACTCGCCTATCAATAAACCGCTGTTACGCATGTGCGACTCGAGATCAACACGCGTGTAGCTATCAAAGAACTTTACCGTGTATTCATTGAGCAAAAGGATCGGGATAAAGACGACCACCAAGCAAACCAGAATGACTTTCCATTGGATCCGTTTCACTCATCGCTCTCAATGTCTTGATTGAGCTTATAGCCCAAGCCGTGCACGGTCTCGATCGGGTTGACTCCACTATGAACCGCTGACAACTTCTTGCGCAAGCGCTTCACGTGAGCGTCAATGCTACGATCCGTAACAAAATGTTCTCCGTCATAGAGTTGATCAATCAACAGGTCACGCGGAAAGACTCGCGCAGGATATCTAACCAAACACTCCATTAACTTAAACTCTGGACGCGTTAATTTAACCGTCTTCCCATTGTACGGGAGAATCAATGCGTCGGAATCCACAACTAAGGGACCCAGAGAATAACGCTCACCCTCTCCCGAGACCGGTTGCCGCTCCATCCGACGCAAAACCGCACGAACCCGCGCCGCAAGCTCCCGCGGACTAAAAGGTTTTGTTACGTAGTCATCAGCTCCCATCTCGAGGCCTACCACTCGATCAATTTCATCGCTCCGCGAGGTCAACATGATGATCGGCTGGTTCGGTCTCTGTTTACGCATCTCCCGAAACAAGTCCAGACCCGACAGCCCCGGAAGGTTGATATCCAGCACCACTAGCGCAGGCTCTTCCGACTCAAAAAGAGACATGCCCGTATCACCATCGAGCGCCGTGACCACATCATAGGAGTTTTCTTCTAGTATATAGACAACCACATCAACTATGTGCTGTTCATCATCAATTAGAAGTATTTTTCCTCGCAGCATCCGCTCAGCCTAACTGACTGTCTAGAAAATGAGAAGCGGGATTCACCCTACTTCCACATACTCTTTGACGGCCTCATAAAGGGTCACAATCCGCTTCTTCAACGCAGCATGCTCCTCCAGAACCAGGCCTGGATCGCGACTCACCAGGTCCAGTGCCTCAGATCTTGCCACTTTCAACACATCGACATCCGCTATCGGGTCGGCTACGCGCAAACGGGGCAAGCCGCTCTGTTCGCGCCCCAACAAATTACCCATCCCTCGAATCTTGATATCCTCTTCCGCTATCAAGAATCCATCACAGGTCTCTTCCATGACCTTCATTCGGCGCCAAGAGTCGCGACTCTTGGCCTCTCCTTGAAGGACACAGAAAGATTTATGCACCCCTCGCCCCACCCGTCCACGGAGCTGATGCAATTGGGCCAGGCCAAATCGTTCCGCATTCTCGACCAGCATAACCGTCGCGTTTGCTACATCGAGCCCGACCTCCACGACCGTAGTAGATAGCAAAACGTCAATCGTCCCGTCGACAAAGCCCTCCATCACAGCAGCTTTATCCGATCCAGACAACCGCCCGTGAACGAGTCCGGTCCGCAAGCCCTGAAAAACGCCTTGGGAGAGAGCCAAGAACCGTTCCGATGCCGATTTCAGAGATAGGGTCTCTGATTCTTCGACCAAGGGGTAGACAATATAGGCCTGCCGGCCCTTACCGACCTGCTTACAAATGAACTCATAGGCCGCCTCCAACTTATCCTCTCCGATCACACGCGTTTGGATCGGTAGGCGTCCAATTGGAGCCGATCTGATGACACTCACGTCTAAATCGCCATAAATCGTCATCGCGAGCGTTCGCGGAATAGGCGTCGCCGTCATCACCAAACAGTCCGGTTGAACACCTTTCGCAACCAGCTGCCCACGTTGAGAAACCCCAAACTTGTGCTGCTCGTCAATCACCACCATGCCTAGACGCTTAAATTCAACGCCATCTTGAATCAAGGCATGCGTGCCTACCACAATCTGTGTTTCTCCTGAAGCAACGCGCGCCAAGACATCCCGCCTCTCGACTGCCCCCATACCACCAACCACCCCTTCAGACCGAACCCCAAGTGGACCCAATAGACGACCCAAAGTCACAATATGCTGCGCAGCAAGTACTTCGGTCGGAACCATC
>CAXMRT010000305.1:0-3045 GCA_964196025.1 uncultured Gemmatimonadales bacterium
CACTATCATGATGCTCGCTCATTTTCAGCGTTGTGGACACCGGGTCATCGCTTTGGTTGGCGGTGCGACGGGGTCGATCGGTGATCCTTCCGGTAAATCAGCCGAGCGCCCCTTATTGTCTCTTGAGCAGATTGCGACGAATATTGAAGGCATACAGGAAAACCTGTCTCGCTTCCTTGATTTTGATCAGTCGGATGTCCCTGCCATCATGGTGAATAATTATGACTGGATGAAGGAGTTCACCTTTATCGATTTCTTACGTGACGTAGGAAAGCATTTTCGAATGGGACCGATGCTCGGCAAGGAAAGTGTTAGGAGCCGCTTGGATAGCTCAGAGGGAATGAGCTTTTGCGAATTCAGTTATCAACTGTTACAAGGCTACGATTTCTTGCATCTCTACGATCAAGAGGCTTGTACGATCCAGATTGGCGGTTCAGATCAGTGGGGGAATATAACTGCGGGAATCGATCTGATCCACAAACTGCGTGGCAAACAGGGATTCGGCATTACGTCTCCGCTCATCACCGACAGTAATGGTAACAAACTCGGTAAATCGGAAGGGAAGGCCGTGTTCCTTTCGAGTCGGAAAACTAGCTGTTATGAGTTTTATCAATATTTCATGAATGTTCAGGACTCGGACGTCATTTCCTTGTTGAAAGTATTTACGTTTTTGAGTCTGGATGAGATCGCGGTCTTGGAGTCGGAGTTGAAGGAGGCGCCTGAAAAGAGATCTGCTCAGCGGATGCTAGCAGAGACGTTGACGCGACACGTTCATGGTGACGAAGGGTTGGACTCTGCGGTCCGAGCGACCCGAGTGTTGTTTGGTGGCTCGCTAGAAGGATGTGGAGCTGATGAGTTGCTTCGGATTTTTGCAGATGTTCCGTCGGCCGAACTCGCACGTGAAGACGTCGTGGATGCGGGCTTGTTGGATGTCGCGGTCCTGGCTGGGGTTAGCCCCAGCAAGGGGAAAGCGCGTCGGCTGGTTGAGGACGGCGGGTTATATGTGAATAACACTCGTGCGGAAGATCCTGCGAGGGTCCTGAGCGCGACGGACTTGGTTGACGGATGTGTGCTAATGCTCCGTTCTGGCAAAAAGAAGTACACGCTCGTCAAAGTGGGTACCTAGAGATCAGGGGGGCCTGATGAGTCAGGAATGGATACGCGTACAGGGTGCTCGGGAGCACAACCTGAAGAATGTTGATGTTAAGTTACCGCGCAACGCCTTGACGGTCATTACGGGTCTCAGTGGATCGGGCAAGTCATCCCTTGCATTCGATACGCTGTACGCTGAGGGGCAACGACGTTATGTCGAGAGCTTGTCTGCGTATGCGCGTCAATTTCTGAATCAAATGCAGAAGCCTGACGTTGATGTGATTGAGGGGCTGTCGCCTGCGATTTCCATCGAGCAACGAATTGGTGGTGCGAATCCTCGTTCAATCGTGGCGACAGTGACGGAAATTCTCGATTACTTGCGCTTGTTGTATGCGAATATAGGGATCCCTCACTGTCCGTCCTGCTCTGAGCCAATTACGCGGCAGAACCCTGAAGAGATTGTGAATCAGTTGTTGGATCTTCCGCCAAAGACCCGTCTTGTTCTTTTAGCGCCGTTAGTCAGAGGGCGGAAGGGTGAGCACGAAGAGGTTTTTCATCAGATTCGAAAAGATGGATTTGTTAGGGCTCG
Source organism: uncultured Gemmatimonadales bacterium (assembly GCA_964196025.1). Taxonomy (GTDB): domain Bacteria; phylum Verrucomicrobiota; class Kiritimatiellia; order CAXMRT01; family CAXMRT01; genus CAXMRT01. The sequence continues at coordinate 1,682 of CAXMRT010000305.1, forward strand.
TGTAGACGGGGAGGTCTATGATCTAGACGAGCTTCCGGTATTGAACAAGAAGCAGGCGCACACCATCGATGTGGTTGTCGACCGCATTATCGTTAACTCTCGAATTCGTTCGCGTCTCACCGATTCCGTGGAGCTGGCCTTGCGCCAAGGCCAGGGAACGATGAGCGTGTCGATCTCGTCTGGCAAAGACGATTCGCCGGAGGATCGGTTTTTTTCCGAACACCATGCGTGTCTCGCGTGCAACCTGAGCTTTGAAAAGTTGACCGCGCGCCATTTCTCGTTCAATAGTCCTTATGGAGCGTGTCCAGACTGCGCGGGATTGGGTACCCGTCTGTGCTTGGATGAAGACTTGGTGGTTCCAGATCGCTCTTTGTCACTCGAAGAGGGGGCGTTACATGCTTGGCGTCGAGGTGGTCGGCGTTTGATTCTCTATTACAAGCACTTGCTCAAAAATGTTGCTAAGCATTATGACATTGATGTCGATGTCCCGTTCCGCGACCTTCCAAAGAATATCCAGAAGATCCTTTTTTATGGATCCGGTAGTGAAAACCTGAACTTTAGTTTTCGGCGTGGCGGTAAGCAGCACAAATATAACAAGCCATTCGAGGGTGTGTTGCCGAATCTGCAGCGTCGCTATGACGAAACTGATAGTGATTACACGCGTCAGCGACTGCGCGGTTATATGACTAGGCAGCACTGTTCGGGGTGTGACGGCGCCCGGCTCAAGCCGGTTGTGCGGGCATGTACCGTTGGCGGCATGTCGATCGTCGAGTTTATATCGCTGTCGATTCTTGATGCGTGTGCGTTCGTCGATTCCGTTGAGTTGACTGAGCAGGAACAACTAATTGCAACGGACGTTCTGAAAGAGGTTCGTGCGCGTTTGATGTTCATGGCGGATGTTGGGTTGGGGTATCTTACGCTGGATCGTGAAAGTGGGTCGCTGAGTGGGGGTGAAGCGCAGCGTATTCGTTTGGCGACTCAGATTGGGTCCGGGTTGGTGGGCGTGATGTATGTGCTGGATGAGCCAAGCATCGGTTTGCACCATAGAGACAACCAGCGTTTGATTAAGACCTTAAAACATTTACGAGATGTGGGCAATACCGTCATTGTTGTCGAACATGATGAAGAGACTATTCGCTGCGCAGATTATGTTATTGATATGGGGCCGGGAGCTGGAACCGAAGGGGGCCTCGTAGTTTATCAAGGCACTGCGAAAGCCCTCCTGCGCGAGAAAAAGTCTTTGACGGCGGCCTACCTCACTGGCCGAGAGAAGATTGACGTTCCTGATGCGCGCTTGAAGCCAACGGGTTTTCTGACTGTGGTGGGTGCAGCTGAGAATAATTTGCAGGATGTTACAATCAAGC
>CAXMRT010000306.1:0-3821 GCA_964196025.1 uncultured Gemmatimonadales bacterium
ACAAGGTGTAGATCCCTGCGTTCAAGTTCGCATGCACCTGTGCCAGCACGTCAGACGTAAACCCAGGGATCAGATCGCCAACCGGTACCCCACACAGCTGATCCGACTCACCATGAAAAATGTCGCAACAGCGCGCATTAACCACATGGACCAGCCCCGAGTAGTCAACGATAAGGACCCCGTCGTACAAACTATTGATGATGGTCGAGAACTGGTCATCTAGACGCCCCTGCATAGGGTCAGAGATCTCAGTCGGCGGGTTCTTGCTCCGAGCAGCCTTGCGCGACAACTCTTCTGCGGACGCCACTTCACCGCTTTTGATGTCGATACGTATCGTTTTTGTAAAACGTTCCTGAACCATCCTGCTCTCCGCCTGTAATGCCCATCCATCTAAAGCTAAACACTAGCGAATGAGCCAAACAAACTCAACCCACAAAGTACCTCTTCCGCCAGTTCGTACGGTTCGCCAAAAACTCAGCCCCACGCCACTCAGCTAGGGTCACTCACCGACCGAATCGAACACTGGCGTTCGCAACTCCATATTCGTCAGGATGTCAGCGTTCAGCAGCGGCCGGAGCTGTTCGTAGACAGGGCCGAACGCACCCCCGTTCACTGAACGACCATCATATTCCACCACGGGGACAATTCCCGGAGAGGTCCCGAGAATGAAAATCTCTCTCGCGGTTTCCATATCCGATAAGGTCACGTGCTCAAAGGCCACTCCCTCCAGCACTCCAGACCCCACTAGTGTCTGGGCCAACTCAGACACACGCACCATACTCGTCCCACGCAACACTCGCCCAAGATCCGGAAAGACCAGTCGCCCATCCGACGTCACCAAACCAATATTCTCTGTCGCCCCTTCAGTCAGGAAGCCGTCCTCATCCTGTCCAATCACAAAATGCACACCAGAGTCAACCGCCTCCATTTTCATCATCACGTTCATCAAATAATCACAACTTTTCACCGTCGCGAACATGGAGTGCTTCACCGGAACCCGACTCGTAGCCACGCGGGCTCCCTTTGGATGTACCTCCATAAAATCCTTGGGTGCCGCGGTCGATGTCACATACAGATGTGAGGCGGGGCAGTCATAGGGGTTGACACCGAAACTCCCAGGGCCACGTGAGACAAAAAGGCGGACAGAACAGGTGTGCTCCCCTCCGGCTCGAACCGTCGCCAACATCACCTCTGTGAGCTCTTTCATCGTTACCGGAAGCGTCAATTTGATCTGATCAGCCCCATGCTGCAATCGGTCCAAATGAGCCCGCACATCGAAAATTGCACCATCCACGCAACTCAACATTTCGAACAGCCCGTCTCCGCGATGCACCAAATGATCATCCAAGGGAATCAACATGAGCGTGGGGTCCGTCACAATCCCGCCCCACTCGCTAGAATACATGGCGAAATAACCGTCGTGATACTCGCGACGACGCGCCTGTAAGCGCTCCATAAAGTCAGATGTATCGATTAAATTCATACCGGCAACTATACCAATCTAACCGCCAGATGCCAGCCGCTTCGAATCTCGAGATACACACCCGAGTTCCCACCCACCAACCCACAACCACAGAATACCCTTTTCTTCGGTATCGGTGCTTGTGTAGTGCGTGTGACCCGTAGGGCTCGCGCCACCGCAACCCAATCACGCCTCAAACTGAAGCAAGAATCAGGCTGGGTCACAGGCAGAGCAGACAATATCTCTGACCTCTTGAACAGACGTCGCATTCAGCAGACGCTCACGGCAGGATGCCTTGTTCAAAAGTTGGCTAACTTCAGACAAAAACTGGATATGCGGCCCTGTTCGATCCACAGGAGACAGTGTCACAATAAAAAGCTGAGAAGGCTCGCCGTCGAGCGCATCAAAATCGATACCGCCCTTTTTGATCGCGATCGCAGCGACCAAACCTTCAACGCTGTCGCACTTTCCGTGAGGGATCGCAATTCCGTTCTGCATACCGGTCGACATCTTCGCCTCCCGCTCTAGAACAGCCTTCAGGACCGCATCACGATCCGTCAACTTCCCGGCGTCTGCGAGAATATCCACCAACTCCTCTAGCACAGCGGATTTCGTGTCGGCCGCAAGGTCCAACCGAATCACGTCTTCTGTCAAAATGTCCTGTAAATTCATAGCTGTAAAACTCCGAGCGATAGTGGTATCACGCCTCGCCTAAATGGAAAGGAAAAAGGATACAAAAGCCTCCTTTTCGACACCCCTATCTAATCCTTCCAAAACCCCACCCTCCACACCGCTCTCTCAAGGGCCGGATACCTGTGAAATACGGAACAAAACCGGTCAATTCGGCCTGCCCACATCCAAAGGCTGTCAGGTCCCGCTAATTCAAGACATGGCTCAGTTTCTGATGCAGTTGCTGGAGAAACGCTATCACGCGATTGTAGCCAGACACCTCGTCAAGCGACGTCACCCGCGTGGCCACCGCCAACCGCGACGCGCAGACCGCTTGCAACTGATCGACAAAAATCGGGTTGTCTCGAATAATCACACTCAGCTCATCCGCTTGTTGCAGGGAAAAGACCGATAGATTAGCCGATCCCAAAATCACCACCTCATCGTCCAAGATCATGAGCTTCGCATGCACCATCTGATCACTCAGGTAAACCGCTACTTTTGCTCGGACGTATAACTCACGCAGCGTTTTATAATTGATGTCATCGCCAATGTTCGCCTCTCGCGAAAACAAGAGGGTGATCTCAACCCCTCGCGCCGAGAGCTCGACGAGCTTGTCGGTGATATCCTCATCACCGATGTAAGCCATCTCCACATACACTCGGCTCTTCACCGCGTCCAACAAGCGAAGCATCTCAGCCTTAATCTCAAAAACGCCATGCCGGTTCTGTACAAAGTCAAACGGCCGACCCGCCTCCAAGCCAGCGTCACCAGATGCCCGTGCACGGAACCTCTCGACAAACTCAGCCCCGTTCAGCGCAATCATCGTATCGCGATAACCACGATGCCGGTCTTCGATATTGATACTGCCGAGCAACATCCGTGTATCATCGAAAATGTAATACTTCGTGTGCGTATGATCCACCCATTGCACAGACACAGCCGGATGGGAAATCAAGGCTTCGGACAAATCATCACCAAACTCATCAGAACAACGTGTATCAGGAAAGGTCAGTCCAGACACCCAATAGCCTATTCTCGTCCCGAGAGGCACAGGGTGACGCAGAAACGATTTCCCATTCATTTCCAACCGCTCGAACATGATCGCACCGCGATCCTTAAAGATCCGTACATCCACACCACGTTCAGCAGCCTCTAATAACGCTTGGCCAACCGCATTACCGATCTCATCGTTACGCCAAACAAACATAAAAATTTCAATCGACACTCGGGCCGACTCGATTGCCGCTAGAACCGCATCAAATGTCAGTGCCGCCCCATCTTGCTCCCCGGGCTCAGCCAATAGGTGAATCTCACTCATACCCTCAACTATGCCAGCCGCCCCCGATAATGTCCATAAATCGAAAAACCAGCCTCCCTTGACAACAGTAACCCCAGAAAGCCCGCCCCCTCTCACGGGTCTGCAGGGTGAACAATGAACCCGCACAGGAATAGCTCAGGAAAGGAATCAGGATCTAGCCGGCCGAATCCTCCGCTCTAGGAGTCTCAAGGCTCGTGACACACCGGAGTAGGCCTCCCAAAGATGTTCAGCGAGCGCTTATACCGCAAGGCATCATCGTCGACCTCTCGAGAGTGCCACGCTATGCCCATCCCACTTGCCAGCGGAAATTTTTTCGGCAAGCCGATCCCCAGCAAGGACATAGCACCCCATCGTCGAACCATCTACCTG
>CAXMRT010000307.1:0-10115 GCA_964196025.1 uncultured Gemmatimonadales bacterium
ACTACTGGGACGCAGCATGCATGACGTCAGGAGAAACCTTGGCTTCTTCCATCCGAACACTGACATGACCGTTAGGAAGTACAGGTTTTCCGAGATACTCATCCCTGTTACGGTGATGAGTATAACGAAGAAAGTGCAGAACCGAGAGAGTGACCTTCCCGCCCTTGAATTCAGGGAGAATGTCTTCATAGACATATGCGCCTCGGACACCGGCATTTCGATAAAAACCGCCCTGAACCCGCGTCAGGAGTTTCCCGTTAACGTAAACCTCGAATGATTCCCCCGACCGATCGCACCCAGCCCCACCAAGAATAAAGCGATAGACATACCCGGCTTTAGCCGCTGGAAGATCGAACGTTTGCTGCATTAACAAGACTTCTTTTTCCCATAGAGTAGCCGGAGTGGCGCTACACCCACAAAGGGGCTGGTAGCAATTGGAGCGTCGCCCCACCCGCTTACCGTCTTTCTGCCCAAAAGGTGCATGACCTGTTTTCCATCCGGCAGCTGCAGCATCGAAGCCAGGTTTAAACCAGTTTTCCATACCGGCAGGATACGTAATATCACGATAGCGATTGCTCTTCTCAGAGGCCTGTTTTTCCGGAGGATCAAAACTGGCGTACAACCACGACGCTTTATCCATTTCAGGATCAACCGTTTTCCAACTGTAATCGAATATACCCGCGGCTTCGTAATAACTAATCAGCGTATCCAGCTGACTAGAAATCCCATCACCCATCTTTGCTGGTTTCTTGCCTTTCAGGAGATCGGCTAGCGAAAGACCTTTCAGACGGCGCGCATCCGGCCCAAAGGCTTGTTCGATAAAGGCCGGAATCAGTTTATCCAAGATGATCGGACGTAGAGCCTGACTCATCTTCCCGTATTGCTCAGGAGTGGGATTCTTATTGGTCTTGCTGTACCGACTAAGAATACCGGCGGAATAGATCCGTTCAACGTCAGGGTGTCGGACCTGCCTGGAGGAAGAGCCATCCAACTTTTCAGCCTTGCCCCCCAGCAGCTCGACCATCGCGCGACCAAGAGCGTCCCCCGTTAACACATAAGTTTCAGCATTATGATTATAGTGATAGTCGGTGCCGGTCGGAGACTCGCCCTGAGAGCGCCAGAACCCACGGATATCCACACTCGCAACTTTTCCGGCAAACTCAGGATGCTGCTTGGGATCCCCAACCGCCAACTGCGCCTTAAGAATTTCCTCATACTCAGGGATCATGTCTTTGCCGCCGAAACCAACCGTGGCCACGACTGCGTTCATATCCGGCACATTGAACTCTTTGCGTAGATCTTGGATCAGGTTGACCAGGTGTTTTTCATACTCGGCCTTTGTCCTGCCTCTATCCTTATGCCCTTGGAACCATACAAACCCAACGATCTCATAGCCCTGCCCCTTGTAGTCAGGGATGACCTTTTCGATGTTTTTGAGCGTTTTATGAACGCCCTCAACCATCAGGCGATACTCCAAACCTTCCCATTTGTTGTCGGGATCGGTGCGACCGCTAGAGGGCGGTCGGAAATCAAAACTTAAGGCTCGATTACCCATCGATGACTCGATGAGCAGCACCTGTTCCTCATGGTAGGTTCCCATCACAAATCCGAAAGGGACTTCAGGACCAATACCTCTGCCATTAGAAGTGGCGCTTAGAGGGCCGCCGCGACCCAATTCATCCTTGGAAACCCGAACCTCTCTATAAATGACATCGTTGCGAACCGACCACTCGCCTTTATCATCGAAAAACCAAGAGTACTTCCCCTGTTCATGCAAACTGGTCAGGTCGCCTTGACCTTTCATATCAACGTGTTCCATCCAGAACACGGAAGACCCACCCTTCTGAAAAGTGATAGAAATCGGATAACGCGTTCCCTTCTCAAGGAGAACCTTCGTCAGGATCAATTTCCCACCTGTGTCCTGACGATAGACTTCTTTGCCGTCAAGAGTGACGATCGCGTTCGCGCTCTCTCCAAAACCGGCATGAATCTCATGGAAGCCCGTCAGTGGAACATCAATGAACGCACGCATGACGACGGTGTGTGCACCGTCAACCGACGGAAGTTCTGCTGCCACGGTTCCCAACGCGATCGTGGCCTCTTTCAAAGGTTTCAGTGATGCATAATCGACGCCCTTCTTATATGCCCCTTCATAAATCGACATCCTGGCTCCAGGTGAGGACTTGGCGTCCGCAGACACGAAGACCCCATGCGGTAGAAGCGCAGAAGCCCCAATCGGCATCCGAGCCGGCAGAACACTCGGATCAGAAGAAAGAAAAACACTCGGGTAAGCGGGACGTGCACCCGCAAGCGCACCAAACCCCACCATATTTGATTGGCCAGCGAGAATATACACCTTAACAGGTTTATCACTTCCCCCAGGCGATGCATCAGGCTTCGGCAATTCACTCGGAATAGTTACAGCAAGGACAGGCGAAATAAGAGCCGATAGACTCATCATCACAAAAGAGTTCAACCAACGGGTGTTCATACATTCTCCTTTTAACTAAGAAATAAGGTCGCCCAAAAAACAATTAAAGCGCCGTAAAAGATACAAATTATAATGCTCGGCTGGAGATCGTACGTGCTCTCCAACGCTCACTGCCCACCATCAACGGACCGCCCATTTTTCCGATACCGATTCAACAACTCCTGTAGTTCCTTAACTCGTTCAGGATGCTTCGTCACAAGATCATTGGCCTCAATAGGATCATCCTTGAGGTTGTAGAGCTGAAACGTCCCATCCGGCACTATTTGAAAGTAGTCCAAGTCTTTCCATCCGCCAGTGGCTGTATCAGGCTCTGGGTTCCAAGTCTTCACATCCATCCCTCTACTGTTCTCCACCCTTGGATAGTCACCATCCCCGCGGCCTTCAACCAGTTTCCAATCGCCTTTACGTATAGCAAACTGGCCCGACACAGAGTGGTGAACGGTCGCTTCGCGCAAAGGGCTCTGGTAGGACCGACCCAATAACACATCGCTGATATCATAGCTGTCTTCACCAGCATCCTTCGGAACCTCTTGATCCAACAGAGCCGCAAAGGTCGCAAAGAAATCAGTGAGGCAAACGGTCTCATCCGACAGGGACCCGGTCTTAATCTTTCCGGGCCAACGAACGATCAGAGGCACACGATGTCCACCTTCGTAGATGGTCCGCTTAGTACCACGCCAAGGGCCATTACACGGGTGCCCATTAAAGGCTTCCTTGTCTTTCAACCGCCCCGGAGGCCGAGCCCCGTTATCGCTCGTCAGCACCACAATGGTATTCTCCGCCAACCCGTTCTCATCAAGTGCCGCCAACAACTGCCCAACCGCCCAGTCAAACTCGACAACGAACTCTCCGTAAGTGCCGCATCGAGTTTTGTCTTTGAAACGGCTATTGGGTGTCAGTGGAAAATGAACATTAGTGGTCGGGTAATATAGGAAGAACGGCTCGTCTTTATGGGTCTTCACAAACTCGACCGCTTCTTTGGATAGCTCTATAGCAGTATCCTCCAAGCTGCGCATTGTCTTGGCCATCGCTTCAGGACTGGTAAAGGTGTGCTCGGCCGGCAGATTAACGATCCGGCGATCCCGCATATAAACTCTCAGGCGCTTACTACTGTTGTGACTGAACGGAACGCCGTAAAACGAATCGAACCCCACCTCAAGCGGACCAGGTTTCACTTCGCCATCAAATTCAGCCTTCAGGGTTGTCCCCCAACCGAGATGCCACTTCCCAATGCATCCCGTGGTATAGCCGGCCTTTTGAAACAGCTTGCCCATGGTGAGCCGTTGAGTATCGATCAGCAGAGGATGATTCTCCTGAAGCACCCAGTTCTTCATCCACGTTCGCCATGCATAGCGCCCAGTCAACACCGCATATCGAGTTGGACTACACACAGCCGACGGGGAATGCGCATCAGTGAACCGAATCCCTTCTTCAGCCAAAGAGTCGCAGGCAGGCGTCTCGAAATGCGTGGCCCCGTAACAACTCAAGTCCCCATATCCAAGATCATCGGCCATAATAAAGACCACGTTCGGCTGCTCCGCAGCGACACTCATCACTGTGAAGCACAAGACAATCCAAGCAGACAAACAGTTAATCATCACAACCCTCTCTCCCACACAGATTAATGCGCGGCCTTCTTTTCCGGCACATTCAGGTACACCAAAAACGAGATGATGTCTCGAATCTCACGCTTCTTCAAGATGCTTCCCATCGGCGGCATGAGCGAGACCGCATCAGTCCGCGACTTGACGTCCGCAATCGCTACCACCTTCTTAGACTGATCAGCCATCCGTAGGGTAAGCGTCTTGCCGTCCTCAGCCACCACAGATCCAATCAAGACGCTCCCATCCTTCAGAGTAGCTGTCATACTTCCAAAACCCGGAACCACGACAGCATTCGGATCAACGATCGACTGCAGGTAGTACTCACGCGACGCACGTTTCCCCATTTTTGCCAAATCAGGAGCCACCACGCCACCGCCACCCCGGATACTGTGACACACGATGCACTGAGCCGTCCCGCTAGACCGCGCGAGCGTCCTGCCACGTCGCATACTTCCGCCAAACAGGACATCACGATAAGCATCCTTCGCCTGTTCAGCCGGCAACGATTTCTCATAGGCCGCCCATGCATCCGTCACCGATGCCTCTGGTCGGGCGCCACATGCTTCGCGCAATTCTAGCTCAACCTCCTTCATCCCCTTCTGCCCCGCCTTCAGACGCCCAACCGCGTCGACGAGAATCTCAGGAGCCACCTCTATGTCCAGTGTACCCAAGAAGTTGATCGCGACTTGCCGCTCACTCATTCCAGCTTTACTCAAAACCCGCTTTAGGTGCGGGCTCGCTTTATCAGGGAAGTTTTCGCACAGGGCCTTTAGTCCTGCGAGGCGCAGACTTTCCTCCCGGTCACGCAAAAGAGTCTCAAGCGTCTTATACAGAGACTCGGGGGGATTGTTAAGCAACACTTTAAGAGCTCCCAAGCGTTCATTGCGGTGGGCTGTAACGGCGAGCACTTGACGCTCCACCACATCCGTACCTAAGGAAATCTCACGATCCCCCGCCAAAAAGTATAGCGCGGCAAGCACCTGACCCTCAGCCTTCGGCAACTGAGTCTTGATGGCTGAAGCAATAAGCGATTCATTCTGATAGCGTCCCGCAGGAACTTTGCGAACCTGACCAATCACCCGATCCACCATGAATGGATCAGACCAGTCATGCAACCGATACAGCGCCATGGCGCGAGCCTTCTCTGGGATTGACGACTCCGTAGCAAACTCGAGGATATTCTTAAGGTCCTCTTCACGTCCCAGCCGTACAGCCACATTCACTATGCGGTGAAAATTAAGTAAGGAAGGCAACACGACATCGGAGCTTGCCCCGATGTAGTCACGTAAATGCTCAGCCAAGGCCAACTCGGCCCCAGTGATACCCTCATCATGAATGGCACGGATCGCCTCGGCGATCAGCGTCGGATTTTCGTCCTGCAGAAAACGTGCGATTCGACCGTCCTTTGTGCGACGTAAAACAAGCAACACACCGAGCCGTACCGACGGTGCGGGATGCTTAGCCAGTGTTAAAACGGCATCCAGATCATCCATCTGCTCAAGTCCATAGACCACAGCATGACGCATATAAGGGTCCTTGTTATCATTCGACTCCAACAAAGCACCCAATTGAGGAACCGCCGCCTTGTACCCCACCTTCCCAACGGCCATCGCAGCAAAGGAACGTACACGGGGATGTGCATCACTCAAGAGTTCGGTGAGACGCGGTCCAGCAGCTGCAACCTTCAAACCACCCAGCGTCCTTGCGGCCTGTGCACGGATACGAAAAAACGGGTCATCAAGAAGTTTGACGAGCGGTGCGACAACCGACACATCCGTGCGGGCGATCTGACCCAGCCCCCAGATCCCATGAATGCGCCTCAGCAGCAAGCCGTCAAATACATCGCCACCGTCGCCCTCAGCTGGCGTAACCAACGCTACGGACTCACTAGCAGCCTTCAGCAACCACTTCTGCCCTTTCGCACCACGCGCCACCAACTCGCGCTGCGCGTTACGTCGCACTCGCTGATCCCGTTGACGCAAGAGATCGAACAGTGCTTCTTCAGAGGAGGACGCAAGACCTTCAGCCAACACCTTCTCAAAAGCGGCGGACTCCGACGTCTCAGGTGACCTGCGAGGTCGAACGCGGTAGACGGCTCCGCGTGTGCCATCATCAGAAGCAACTGGGGGGCTGTAATCCGCAATTAACAAATCGCCCTTGTTGTCGAAATCAACATCGATCAGACTCCCAGCCTTAAAGAAGTCATGAAAGTCATCCATCTCGTAACCAGCACCGACGCTCCGCATAGCAAACGCCTTCAGGCCCAAGGTCCAGTCTGCGAAGATAAAACGGTTTTCATAACGCTCACCCAAGTTACGGCCCGGGACATAGACAATCCCGCAAGAGCCCCCATCAATATAATTGATCGCCGGAATGACATGTGCTCCCTGCCCAGGAAAATTGGTCCGCCACAACCCTTCATCGGTCCAGGCGATCGGCGCCCCAGGCCCCTTCAAGGAACTGATGCCGCAATCACCACGAAAAGTCCACATGTTCTCAAATCCTGACTGCCAGCCGTAGTCACCGCCTTCGATGAGATAACACAGTCGCGACCGATCGATCCCGCCCCGGTTGTTATCGACGGTAAACAGATCCCCGTATTGATCAAAGGCAAGATCCTGTGGGTTCCGGTTATTGAAACAAAAGATCTCAATATTGCTGCCATCAGGGTCGCAGCGAAAAACCGCTCCGGACTCAGAGTCCTTCAGGTGAACACCCTCTTTGGTAACAATGTTGTAGCCGCGGTCCCCAATCGACCAATACAACCTACCGTCAGGGCCCCACTCCAAACCATGCATGTCATGGCCACTCACGCCTGAACGTAGACCAAAACCATCCTGTAGAGATTTGCGAGTGTCCGCGACTCCATCACCCGTCGTGTCTTCTAGCAACCAAAGGTTCGGAATGTTGGCGTAATACACCCGCCCTTTATCATACAAGATGCTCGACCCATGCCCATCAAGCGGCTTGTTGAACCCATCGGCGTAGATCGTTTTCTTATCCGCAAGCCCATCTCCGTCTGTGTCGATCAGCTTAACGATGCGATCTTCATATTTGGTAAAGCGGTCCGCCTCAAACTTTCCAGCCTTAATCCACTTATTGTACTGCTTGAGGCGATCGTCTGTAGACTGAATAGCGATCTCGTCCATCATCCAAAAACGCACTTTGCGGGTATCCTCCACACCGCGCTGGACGCGCCCCACCTCTGCAACGTATACAGCCCCCTGCTCATCCACAGTCAGGGAGATCGGAGAACGAACCGATGTCTTCTGCGAATAATGCGACACCTCGAACGCGTCGTCCACTTCCACATAAGTCAAATCTGCTGCAACAGCATAACCAAGCGACGACACAGCAAAAGCCACACACATCCAACTCCAACGTCTAGCCCCCATAACACCCCTCTCACACATAGAAATTACACACACAGATAGATATCCCTATCATATCCAAATAGATAGGTTTCACAACCATTTCGACGCGCCAAAGACACATGGATTTACGACACCCTCAACAGGTGAAAAACCAGACCCAGTTTATCGGTCTGTCCACTCTCCGACAAAGCGCTGCCAGGAAGACTGACACGCAGCCTCATCCCCTATGACCCCCCATAGCCGCGCACGATAGAATGCGGTCCCTGCAAGTGGTAGACGTCGGTTCGCTGGACTGCGGTCAACCAGCAAGGGATCTTGGTCAGGCGGGCATAATTCCTGTACCGACTCGACCAAGCGTGCGAGCCGTGGACCGACAAACCAAGGAGTCCTCTCACTTGCATCAGCTCGGTAACTGCGCGGAGCCATATACTCAATCAAAGGACGGTCATCACTATTGATCGGGACGCCCTCGAACAACGACTTCGCTTCAGTGAGATTCCCGCAATAGAAGAAAAGGATCGATTCAGGGTCGAAGGGCAGCTGAAGCCTCATCAGGTCACGATAACTCTTACCCGCCACTGAAAACTTCCGATCCTCAAGCGTATCCAGCGTAGAAGCAGGCAAGGGCCGTCCATCCGGATGCCCCACTAACGCGACAACTTCCTCACCCGGCTGAAAACTATGACGCCACAACGACACTTGCTTAAACACTGACGACATGGTTTTCGCAATGATATTAAACTCCGTCTCTGTCACTTGATACAACGGCAACCACTGCACGAATAGCCCGCCCGGATTAAGGCGCGCCTTCACGCTCTCAAAATGTTCGCGTGTATACAGGCTACCCGCCCCAGACCGGAACGGTACAAATAGATCCGCATTCACCAGGTCAAAGGTCTCATCGGTCGCCATCAAAAAATGGCGCCCATCCTCCGCCAAGACCCTCGCGCGCGGATCAGTAAATAGACCACCAGTCCCATCGAAGCCATCTAGATCCGTCATATACTTCTCTGCCGCCGTAATGACTTCTGGCACCAACTCACACACCACCACCCGATTCACATTGGTATGCTGTGGGTCGAGCGCGGCCCCAGCCGTCATGCCCGTCCCCATTCCTAGAAAGAAAATACTCTCTGTCTCCGGCTTGATCATCATGGGGATGTCCGCCTGAAACTTCTGCTGCATAAATGCACCACTCGAGCCAAGACCATAGTGAGAGTTGATCTTGATAGTTAAGCCACGCTCATTACGGGCCACCGCGACCGTGCAGTCGCTGGCCTCCCACGTTTCAACAATCTCCTCATCGCCACGAAGACGATCGACGCTGTTAATCGGTAGTCCTGTTGGATTGAGCACCGACAGCTGCAACAACACATACATCACAGCAGCCGCCTTTAACGCAAAACCCTGACCGTTCAGCGTCACGGGAATCACAATGGCCGCTAGCAAGTAAAGGCAGGCAATCAACTGCATCGTACCCCACATCCCTAATTGGCCCAGAAAGACGAACCCGCAGAGAAGCGATCCCAGAATTGCCCCAGCAGTATTGACCGCAGCCAAACGCCCTAAGCTTGCGCCAGCAGAGGCAGACGATGCCTCCTCTGTCTTCATCAAGAACGGAAAGACCATCCCTAGTAGCAGCGCCGGTGGCCCCACGGTCACAATCCCACTCTTAAAAATAAGCGCTAGATAACCAAACCAAGACCCTTTTAAGACGAGTATCTGAAGAGAGTCCGTCACGTCCATAAAAACAAACGGTGTAGCAGAGATCGCAACTCCACTCAACAGCACCAATACGCCCAATAGCCACGTCGGCGAAACGCGTAGCCGAGCCAAACGCGAACTAATGAACGCACCGACGGCAAGACACGACAGCACAATCACCAAGATTGCCGCAAAGGTGTAAACAGAGTTCTCCAACACCTGCGCAAACATGCGCATCCAGAGAACCTCAAGAGCAAGAAATCCAAACCCGGATAAGAAACATACACCTGTGAGCGCCCACTGCCGCGGAGTAGAGGTGCCCGTCTCGCTCGGAGTCGCACCGCCATAGTTCTTTGACTCTGTCGTTGTCCCCCGCGAAAGCCACCAGGCAAGGCCGGCAACCAGAGCCGTAATCAACATTGCAGCGAGGCAGGTCAGCTGGAATCCTAACCAGAGCGGCAAAAAGAACCCGGCCAACCCAGCGCCGAGTGCAGCACCCAAGGTGTTGACGCCGTAAAGAAGCGCTGAGGTGCTACCAAATGTAGACCGTCGTTGAATCAAGGCCTGTCCGATCACAGGAATTGTCCCACCCATACAAAACGCAGGCGGAAAGACCAACACAAGCGCCAAGCCGAACTTCACCAGAAGCAACACTCCACGCGAGTCGATACTCTGATATAAGACGGGGTAAATCTGATGGTAAGCTCCCAGTACGACAAAATACAGACCCGCCGCAATCGCAATCCCCAACTCGAGCAGCGCATACAAGCGCAAAGGATTCGGTGACCGCCCAACCCGTCGACCCCAAAACCAGCTACCCGCAGCAAGCCCACCAAAAAATGCTGCCAGCGTCGCAGAAGCCGCGTGCGAGGTATTACCAAACAACAGCCCCAGCTGCTTCATCCACAGCACCTGATAAACAAGACTCGCAAAGCCCGAAAA